>JAGWIM010000003.1 GCA_028873525.1 Pseudomonadota bacterium | reverse complement strand
CTCCCTACTCCACCACCTTTGCGACGACGCCGGCGCCGACGGTTCTGCCGCCTTCGCGGATGGCGAAGCGCAGGCCTTCATCCATGGCGATGGGGCTGATCAGCGTCACTTCCATGGCGACGTTGTCGCCCGGCATCACCATCTCGACGCCGGCGGGAAGCACGATGCTGCCCGTCACGTCGGTCGTGCGGAAATAAAACTGCGGACGGTAATTGCTGAAGAACGGCGTGTGCCTGCCGCCCTCTTCCTTCGTCAGCACGTACACCTCCGCCTTGAACTTCGTATGCGGCGTGATGCTGCCGGGCTTCGCCAGCACCTGCCCGCGCTCCACTTCCTCGCGCTTCGTGCCGCGCAGCAGCACGCCGACATTGTCGCCGGCCTGTCCCTGGTCGAGGAGCTTGCGGAACATCTCAACCCCGGTGCACACCGTCCTGGTGGTCGGCCTGAGACCGACAATCTCAACTTCCTCGCCAACCTTGACGATGCCCTTTTCCACGCGGCCGGTCACCACCGTGCCACGCCCTTCAATGGAAAACACATCCTCAATCGGCATCAGGAAGGGTTTATCCAAGGGACGCTCCGGCTGCGGAATGGTGGCGTCCACCGCTTCCATCAGCTTCAGAATCGCCTTCTCGCCCAGATCGGGGTTCTTGTCCTCCAGCGCGCACAGGGCGCTGCCGTGGATGATCGGCGTCGTGTCGCCGGGGAATTTATACTTGTTCAGCAGCTCGCGAACCTCCAGCTCAACCAGTTCCAGCAACTCCTTGTCGTCCACCATGTCGCACTTGTTCAGGAACACGACGATGGCCGGAACCCCGACCTGCCGGGCCAGCAGAATGTGCTCGCGCGTCTGCGGCATCGGGCCGTCGGCGGCGGAGACAACCAATATGGCGCCGTCCATCTGCGCCGCGCCCGTGATCATGTTCTTCACATAATCCGCGTGGCCGGGACAGTCGACATGCGCGTAATGCCGTTTCTCGGTCTCATACTCAACATGCGCCGTGTTAATCGTGATGCCGCGCGCCTTTTCCTCCGGCGCCGCGTCAATCTGATCGTACGCCGTGTATTTCGCCTTGCCGGTCTTCGCCAGCACCTTCGTAATAGCCGCCGTCAGGCTGGTTTTGCCGTGGTCAACGTGGCCGATGGTGCCGATGTTGCAGTGCGGCTTGTTCCTTACAAAGGTCTCTTTGGTCATGTTAGGCTCCTAATTGTGTCGTACCAGTTGAAATCTGTCTCTCAACAGAAGGCGTAACAACCACCACATCGGAATTACGACGCAGCGTGTTGATATCCTTCACAGTTGGATTTTCGATAATTGCCGTGCTGGCATCTGGAGCCACTTCATCCACACGCGCTTTCATCTGAACCGGATTTGCGTCCGGTTTGATGGGATTTTGCAGTGCAATCTCAAATTCTTTTTTCATAACTTCTTACTTTCTTTCGCCATCTGCCTTCGCTCCTTCGGAGCTACGGCGCGATTGCTTTCACTTCGTTCAAGCAACCTTCTTCCTGATTTCTTCCGCCACATTGGACGGCACTTGCTCGTAATGGTGGAACTCCATGCTGTAGTTGGCGCGGCCCTGGCTCATCGAGCGCAAGGTATTCACATAACCGAACATGCTGCCCAGCGGCACCATGGCGTCGACGACGCGGGCGTTGCCGCGCGAATCCATGCCGGTGACCTGGCCGCGCCGCGACGACAAATCGCCGATAACGTCGCCCATGTAATCTTCCGGCGTCACCACTTCGACCTTCATGATCGGCTCAAGCAGCACGGGGCCGGCTTTGGGCAAACCTTCGCGGAATGCGGCGCGCGCCGCAATTTCGAAGGCCAGCGCGCTGGAGTCGACATCGTGATAGGCGCCATCGACCAGCGTGGCTTTGAAGTCGATCATCGGAAATCCGGCGACAACACCATTGGACAGCGAGGCCTCCAGGCCTTTTTCGACGCCCGGCACATATTCCTTCGGCACCGTGCCACCAACCACTTCATTCTCAAAGACGAAACCGGAACCCGGCGGCAGGGGTTCGAAGTCAATGATAACGCGCGCGAACTGGCCGGCGCCGCCGGATTGTTTCTTGTGGGTGTAGTCTTCCTGATATTTTTTGGTGATGGTTTCGCGGTAGGCCACCTGCGGCGCGCCGACATTGGCTTCGACCTTGAATTCGCGCTTCATGCGGTCGATGATGATTTCGAGGTGCAACTCGCCCATGCCCTTGAGAATAGTCTGGCCGGTTTCCTGGTTGGTCGACAGGCGAAGCGACGGGTCTTCCGACGCCAGGCGCGCCAAGGCGACACCCATTTTTTCCTGATCGGCCTGCGTTTTCGGCTCAACGGCCACCTCGATCACCGGATCGGGAAATTCCATGCGCTCTAAAATCACCGGGTGGTCGACATCACAGATGGTATCGCCGGTGGTGGTGTTCTTGAGTCCGGCCAGCGCGACAATGTCGCCGGCAAATGCTTCCTTGATGTCCTCGCGCGAGTTTGCGTGCATCAGCAGCATGCGACCAACGCGCTCGCGGCTGTCCTTGATGGTGTTCTGCACGTAGCTGCCGGAGATGAGCGTGCCGGAATAAATACGCACGAAAGTAAGCGACCCCACGAACGGGTCGGTCATGATTTTGAATGCCAGCCCGGCGAATTTTTCGGCGTCATCGGCTTTGCGCGTCGTCATTTCCTCCGAATCGGGCAGATGCACTTCCAGCGGCGGAATGTCGAGCGGCGACGGCAGGAAATCGACGACGGCGTCGAGCATCGGCTGCACGCCTTTATTTTTGAATGCCGCGCCATTTAACACCGGCACAAACTTAAAGGCTACCGTGCCCTTGCGAATACATTCTTTAAGCTCGGCTTCGGTCGGCTCGGTGCCGTCAAGATATTTGCTCATGACCGCGTCGTCCATCTCAACCGCGGTTTCCAGCATTTTGTGGCGCGCGGCTTCGGCGGCCGCCTGCAATTCGGCGCGGATGGGCTTTTCCTCAAACTTAGCGCCCAGCTCCTCGCCGCTCCAGATAATTTCTTTCATCTTGATGAGATCGACCAGTCCCTCGTATTTATCTTCCGATCCGATGGGGAGCTGCAGCACCAGCGGCACGGTGCCCAAGCGGTCAATCATCATATCGACGGTACGCTGGAAATTGGCGCCGATGCGATCCA
The DNA here is from genome assembly GCA_028873525.1 of Pseudomonadota bacterium. Classification (GTDB taxonomy): domain Bacteria; phylum Pseudomonadota; class Alphaproteobacteria; order Rickettsiales; family SXRF01; genus JABDCD01. The sequence continues at coordinate 55,249 of JAGWIM010000003.1, read as the reverse complement.
TTTTATTAACGAAGCAGATTCGCGGCACTTTATATTTATCGGCCTGGCGCCACACGGTTTCCGATTGCGGCTCGACGCCGGCAACGGAGTCAAACACCGCCACAGCGCCATCCAGCACGCGCATCGAGCGCTCGACTTCAATGGTGAAATCAACATGGCCGGGCGTGTCGATGATGTTGATGCGGTGCTCTTTCCAGAAGCAGGTGGTGGCAGCCGAAGTAATGGTGATGCCGCGTTCCTGTTCCTGCTCCATCCAGTCCATCGACGCGGCGCCTTCGTGCACTTCGCCGATCTTGTGCGATTTGCCGGTGTAATACAGGATGCGCTCGGTTGTCGTCGTCTTGCCCGCGTCGATGTGGGCGCAGATGCCGATGTTGCGATAATCCTTGAGCGGTGTTTTGCGGGGCATGATTAACTCCGTCCCGCAGCGAGCGGCGGCGCTTGCCGATAGAGCGCGTCCAGCGTGGCGAGGATAGTGTTATGGTGATCGTGGCCGCAAGCAACAAAAAACCCGATGGCAGTGGCCAGCGCCTGTTTCGTTTCCGGATTCCGAAGAGCGGCGGTGTCGCGCGTTTCATACATCTCGCGGGCAATCAGCAGTGCCGGCATGATCTTGACGAATTCGTTGGTCGCCTGCGCCTGCAGCGGCGCGCCGGCACGCTCACCCTCGACCGTGCGCTCGATAACCTGGCCGTTTGCACCGATCTTGCCAAGCACACCTTGCGGCAGGAAGCGGGCATACCACAATGCATAGAGATTCCGTAAGGCCGGATAGTCGGTATCCTGGAACCCATGATTGTGGTCGTGCAGCATTGTTTCAGCGGAGGATTGCATCTGCCTACCACCTGTAATGCGAGAAGGCTTTGTTGGCTTCGGCCATCTTGTGCGTGTTTTCGCGCTTGGTGACCGCGCCGCCGCGGCCGTTGGCCGCGTCCATCAGTTCATTGGCAATGCGATCGCGCATGGTTTTTTCCTTGCGGGCGCGGGCCGCTTCGATCAGCCAGCGCAGGGCAAGCGCCAGGCGGCGCTCTTCGCGCACCTCGGTCGGCACCTGGTAGGTTGCGCCGCCGACGCGGCGTGACCGCACTTCGATCGACGGCTTGATATTGGAGAGCGCGTCGTGGAAAAATTTGAGCGGATCGGCGCTGGTTTTCTTCTTGATGATGTCGAGCGCTTCATAGGCGATGGTTTCGGCGGCGGACTTCTTACCGCTATACATCATTGTGTTGATAAGCTTGGTCAGCACGATATCGCCGAATTTGGCGTCCGGCAGGACGTGGCGTTTTTGTGCAGCATGGCGACGACTCATAATTCTTCCTTTTCCTTGTCATTCCCGCGCAGGCGGGAAGCCATTTCCTTTTTGTTTCCCTGGATCCCCGCCTTCGCGGAGATGACGGGAACCTAAGCGGCCACGCCGCCGGGATTTACCATCACTTCGGTCTCTTCGCGCCGTAAGCCGAGCGCGATTGCTTGCGGTTCTTGACACCCTGGGTATCGAGCGTGCCGCGAATGATGTGATAGCGCACGCCGGGCAAATCCTTCACGCGGCCGCCGCGGATCAGCACCACGCTGTGTTCCTGCAGGTTATGGCCTTCGCCGGGAATATAACAGAACGCTTCGAACCCGTTGGTAAAACGCACCTTGGCGACTTTACGCAACGCCGAGTTCGGTTTCTTGGGCGTCGTGGTCTTGACCTGCGTGCACACGCCGCGTTTCTGCGGGCATTTTTCCAGCGCCGGCACCTTGTCGCGCCTGGCAACGGAACGGCGGCCACCGCGGACCAACTGGTTAATGGTCGGCATTATAGAGTCCTTATCTATTCAGGTTCGTTTTTAAGAGGCAGCTTCATCCCGCAGCGCGGAGCGACAACCGCCGACTAAAGAAACGTAAAAAAAGTACCGCTAATACGGGGACTTGCCATTAAGCCTTTAGTAACCTTTTGGGCGTACACAGGCTGGAATGGCAGTATCGCCCTTATCAGCGAGGCGCGTAACTTAATGTCAGCGTGCTGTCGCGTCAAGCTAAAAGTACGAACAGGAAACAAAAAAATGGAGACGGCGTTTTTATGATTGGCATGACGGTGGCAATCGCCTAGGAAAAATCATCGGCTCGCCGATGATTACAGTAAATGCTTCAAGGAGTTGAAGTATCGCGATGTTACAGGATAAGAGTGCGGTTTATCCCGTCCGTGTCGTCCCGCGGCGGACGGCGTCGCGTCTCTCCTGCGCATTCCTCGTCACCTGCGGCGTGACTGCTGTCGCTGTATTTTTTCCCTTAGCCCCGGCCACGACCGGCCTGCCTCCGGTCGTGGCGGCGGCGCCTGCACACGCCGCACCTGTTGCCCCGCCACCTTCGGTGTATCCTCTGGCCCTCGTACTCAAAGCCGAAAGCGGTGACACGCTGATGGGCATACTCACCGATGCCGGCGCCGCGCCGGATGACGCCAGAGAAGCGGTCGCGGCGGTGCGGAAAGTCTATGATCCGCGCAAGCTTGTCGCCGGGGAGAATATAGCGCTGAAACTTGGCAAAGGTGAAATCCCGGGCAGCCCGCCGGTCATCACGCACCTGAAGCTTCCCGCCTCGCCGGTGGTGAATATCGATCTGGCGCGGCTTAAGGACGGATCCGGCTTTACGGCGAAAACACAGGACGTGCCGGTTAAACTCCGCGCCGTGCACGTCAGCGGGCGCATCACCAGCAGCCTGTATGAAACCGCCGATACCGCCGGGCTTCCTCCCGCCTTGATTGACGAAATCATCGCCGCCTACAGCTACGATGTGGATTTCCAGCGCGACATCAAGCCCGGCGACCGTCTGGACGTGCTGTTCGACCGGCTGGAAACCAACGCGGGACGTCGCGTCGGCCACGGCCATGTATTATTTGCCGAACTCATTTCAGGAAACCGGCGCTTAAAAATCTACCGCTACGCCGACCGGCACGGACGCGCCGATTATTATAACGCCAAAGGAGAAAGCGTCCGCAAGGCGCTGCTTCGCACGCCCATCCCCGGCGCGCGCATCACTTCCGGCTACGGCATGCGGCTACACCCGATTCTTGGCTATTCAAAAATGCACCGCGGCGTGGATTTCGGCGCGGTGACCGGCACGCCGATTTACGCCGCCGGCGACGGGGTGGTGGAAATCGAAGGGCGGCGCGGCGGCTACGGCAATTACCTCCGCCTGCGCCACGGCCCAAAATATGAAACCGCCTATGCCCATATCAGCCGCTATGCCTCCGGCATTCACGTAGGTTCGCATGTCAAGCAGGGGCAGATCGTCGCCTATGTCGGCGCCACCGGCATGGCCACCGGCCCGCATCTGCATTATGAAGTGCTGGTAAACGGCAGCCAGGTCAATCCCTCCGGCGTGAAATTCAAGACCGGAAACGTGCTGAGCGGCCGCGATCTTCTCGCCTTCCGCCACGCCGTCGCGCACATCAAAACACAGCTTGCCGCAATGCCGGCGGGCGACAGGGAAAAGTTAGCGATGAATACAGCGCAAAATTAAGCCGCACTGGCCTTTTTACCCTTGCCCACCGTGAGATTAAGCCCGCCGTCCCAGCCTTTGACCGTCACCGCGCTGCCGTCGGCGACTTCGCCGGCCAGCATTCTGGCAGCCAGCTTATCCTGCAGCTCCTTCTGGATAACGCGCTTGAGCGGTCTTGCGCCATAGACCGGGTCGTAACCGCTTTCGGCCAGCCAGGCTTTCGCCTTGTCGTCGAGCGCAAGCGCGATATGCCGCTCGGTGAGGCGCTTCGCCAGCCGCGCAATCTGTATATCGACGATATGCACCATCTGACTTTTCGCCAGTCGGGTAAATAGGATAATCTCATCAAGCCGGTTCAGGAATTCCGGCCGGAAGGCGCGGCGCACGGCGCTCATCACCTGATCGCGCACCGGGCCGCTGATCTCGTTCTCCGCCGCCGTCGCCAGAAATTCCGAACCGAGATTGGAGGTCAGCACGATAATCGTGTTGCGGAAATCCACGGTACGCCCCTGCCCGTTGGTCAGCCTGCCATCGTCGAGCACCTGCAATAATATGTTGAACACATCCTGATGCGCCTTCTCCACCTCATCAAAGAGAATCACCTGATACGGCCGTCGCCGCACCGCTTCGGTGAGGCTGCCGCCTTCTTCATACCCCACGTATCCCGGGGGTGCTCCGACCAGCCGCGCCACCGCGTGCTTTTCCATATATTCGCTCATGTCGATGCGCAGCAGCGCACTCTCATCGTCAAAAATGAATTCGGCCAGCGCCTTGCAAAGCTCGGTTTTGCCGACGCCCGTCGGCCCCAGGAATAAAAACGAACCGATTGGGCGTGACGGGTCCTGCAGCCCCGCCCGCGCGCGGCGCACGGCATTGCTGACGGCGGCAATCGCCTCGTCCTGGCCGATGACGCGGCCATGCAGCGCCATTTCCATCTTGAGCAGTTTCTCGCGTTCACCCTCGAGCATTTTTTCCACCGGAATCCCGGTCCAGCGTGCGACGATTTCAGCGATGTCCTCGGCCGTCACCGCTTCCTTCATCATGGCATCGCCGGTCAGCTTTTCAGCTTTTTTAATCTGCTCCTGCAACTTTGGAATAATGCTGTAGACGATTTCGCCGGCCATGGTGAGGTCGCCCTGGCGCTGCGCGATGTCGCGGTTCCGCTGCGCTTCCTCCAACTGCTCTTTCAGCTTCTGCACAGAGGTCAACTGCGATTTTTCCACCTGCCAGCGCGAAGTCATGTCGGCGCTTTGCTTTTCCAACGTCTTCAGTTCCGCTTCGAGCTTCGAGAGCCGTTCCTTCGACGCTTTATCGCTTTCTTTTCTCAACGCCTCGCGCTCGATTTTTAGCTGGATGATTTTCCTGTCCAATTCATCGAGTTCTTCCGGCTTGGAATCGACTTCCATGCGCAAGCGAGCCGCCGCCTCATCGATCAAATCAATCGCCTTGTCGGGCAGGAAGCGGTCGGTGATGTAGCGATGCGACAGCGTGGCCGCCGCGACAATTGCCGCGTCGGTAATGCGGATGCCGTGATGCAGCTCGTATTTTTCCTTGAGGCCGCGCAGGATGGAAATCGTATCCTCGACGGTCGGTTCGGAGATGAACACCGCCTGGAACCGCCGCGCCAGCGCCGCGTCTTTTTCTATGTGTTTTCTATATTCATCGAGCGTCGTCGCGCCGACGCAATGCAGCTCGCCGCGGGAGAGCGCCGGTTTCAGCAGGTTCGAGGCATCCATCGCGCCTTCGGCTTTGCCCGCGCCGACCAGCGTGTGCAACTCGTCGATAAAGAGTACAATATCACCCTCGGAATGCGCCATTTCCGACAGCACTCCCTTGAGGCGTTCTTCAAATTCTCCGCGAAATTTCGCCCCCGCCACCAGTGCGCCGAGATCGAGCGACAGCAGGCGCTTGTTTTTAAGTGTTTCCGGCACGTCGCCGGCGATAATGCGCTGCGCCAGCCCCTCGATGATGGCGGTTTTGCCGACGCCCGGCTCACCGATCAAGACCGGGTTATTCTTGGTGCGGCGCGACAGCACCTGCATGGTGCGCCGTATCTCCTCATCGCGACCGATGACCGGGTCGAGCTTTCCCGCCTTCGCCAGCTCGGTGAAATCCTTGGTGTATTTCCCCAGCGCCTCGAACTGCTCCTCGGCGCCGGCGGAGGTGGCCGTGCGGCCCTGCCGCATGTCGCTTATGGCGGCATTCAGCTTCTGCGGCGTGACACCCGCATCAGCGAGGATTTTAGCCGCGTCGGAGCCTTTGTTCATGGCAAGCGCCTGCAGCAGCCGCTCGATGGTGATAAACTCGTCGCCGGCTTTTTCCGCCGCCTGCTCGGCCAGCCCGAAGAGCCGCGCCGTCTCCGGCGTGATATAAAGCTGCCCGGCGCCGCTGCCCTCGACTTTCGGCATGGCATCAAGCGCCGACTGCACGGCCTGCGCCGCGTCATCGGGATGGCCGCCGCAGGCGCGGATGAGCTTTGCAGCCAGCCGGTCGCGGTCGCCCAGCAGCGCCAGCAGCAGATGCTCCGGCATGAAGCGCTGGTGCCCGGCCTTCAGCGCCTCTTCCTGCGCCGACTGGATGAGGGCTTTTGATTTATCGGTATATTTTTCAAAGTCCATGGTTTATCCTGTCAATCCCGTGCGAGTCATAGGCGGGGCACAGGATCCCGTCATTGCCAAAGACCCTGCGCCAAGGCTTCACCGTCCGCAGGATTAAGTGATATATGGCTATGAAACACTATTTTTTCAACACCCTCGTTCTCATGTTGTTATCCTGCCCTGCCCTAGCCGGCGAGGCGGGAAGCCCGATCAATTTCAAGGGCATCTATATCTGCACCTTCTCCGGCATCCCCATCGGCAAGATGGGCATCGACATCGAGCAGACGCCAGGCCATTACGCCGTCGCCGCCGACATCACCACCAGCGGGCTGCTCAGGCTCTTCGTCAAGCACCAGAGCCATTCAACGACAGAAGCCAGCGGAGAGCATTTCATTTATCCGGCCATCGAATACGAAACGCATTACCAGACGCGAGGCAAAAAACACTACATCCGGCTGGTGAGGAAAAACGGGCGCGTGCAGGAAACGCAAATCCCGCCGGAGAACCACGTCACGCGCCCGGCCGTACCGGCGGCGATACTGAAAAACGCGGTGGATCCCTTAAGCCTTATCATCGAGGCGCGGGAAAAATTGCAGGAAGCGCGTACTGCTCCCTCCACCCCTGGGGGGGAGGGTCGGGGAGAGGGGGCTTCTTCAATAAGAGACCCCCGCCCCCTAACCCCCTCCCACAGGGGGAGGGAGGAATTTTTTATAAACGTCTATGACGGCAACCGGCTAAGCGAGGCCGATTTCATCATACTCGGCAAAAAGATTATTTTCTATGGGACTGGCAAACTGCCGGTCATCGCAGTGGCGGCGCGGCGCAAACCGCTGGCGGGTTTCACCAGGAAGGAATTAGCGGGTTTCGGGCCGGACGACCCGACTCTTTACATATATTTCAGCGATGACGCCAAACTGATGCCATTGAAATTACAAATGGCGCTGCCCTTCGGCCTGCTCACCGCCACGCTGGCCAAGGAATGCCTGAATGGCGAGAGTTGTTTGCTGGGGATTAAACAAGCCCCTAACTCCGCGATGGGATCAAAGCGTTAGTAGGCATTACAGACATACTGCCCATATGATTGGTCACAATCGGTTCAAGGTAAGTAATGACTTCATGTATTTCCCGATTCCAGTTATCGACATGCATACTGAGAGCCAGAGGTAATAACGTACCGGTAGAAGTAACCGAGAGCGCCGTAAAATCTTTTTTCAATTTTAATTGCTGATGGGGAGTCAGCACTTCACAGATTGGGGGTATTAAAAGGCCTGAAACTCTCCAGCTTCGCCGATCAATTCACAAAAAATAGATTTGGCGGGAAAAACCGTTGAACAATTTTTACCTAACTAAAAATGGATAAATCCAGCCCCCGCCATTCGGCGGGGCTGGTTAAGCATCCCGCTCTTCCCAGTTCTGTATAGTCCCCGGGTCGACCGGCTTCTGTTGCTCAACTGGCGCATTAAGAAACGCTGGTAACTGGTCTGTGTTTTCTTGAATAAATTCCTCAGATGGCACCGCCGTCGACTGCGTATCCGCAGGCTGCGAAGGCTGTTGGTGGCGGGTGAAATACCCTTCTTCCACCATCATGCGGTAACAGTGATCAGCATGCTGAAAATAATTCTCGGCCAGCACGCGGTCGCCGGACGCCAGCGCGTCGCGCGCCTGCAGGAGATATTTCTCGCGCGCCTGCGCGTAATTGCGGCGCGGGCGATGGCCGCCGCCGGAATTATGGTGAGGCTGGCGATCGCTGCCGCCCTGATAGCGTGGCCGGCGGTTCTGGTTGTTATAGCTGCCGCCGTTATTCTGATTATTGGGTCTCCGTCGCATTGTCACTCCATTGGTTGATGGTTAGTTTTGCATAGCCAGCATGACGCACCGCGTCACACCGCCTAAATCCTGTTTCACGCCAAGGGCGGCAAGCCCACTCTGCCGCGCCAGCGTAATTACATCTTCCTCCTGCCCCTTGCCGATTTCGAGAAATGCGCGGCCACGTTCCGCCAGCAATCCTGAAAGTCGCGGCAGGATGGCACGGTAGGCGTCCAGCCCATCGGCGCCGCCGTCGAGCGCCAGTTTCGGCTCATGCTGCGCCACTTCCGGCGCCAGCGTGGCAATCTCCCCGGTGGGAATATAGGGCGGATTGGAAAGTATACTGTCGAATCTCCCGTCAAGCGGCGCGTTCCAGTTACCGGCGATGAAGCGGGCACGATTACCGACCCCCAGGGCAGCGGCATTTTCGCGCGCTACGGCGATTGCTGCATCACTCAAATCCACGCCAATTCCTTCTGCATTTTTACATTCCCTCAACAATGCGATCAGCAGGCAACCCGTTCCGGTTCCCAAATCAAGAATGGTTTGCGGCATATGGCGCGTGGCGCGTGGCAAAACATTATCTCGTTTCACGTTCCACGTTCCACCCTCCACGGCTTCGAGCACCGCCTCGACCAGCGTTTCGCTGTCAGGGCGCGGATCGAGCGTATCCGCCGTCACCTTAAACGTCAGCCCCCAGAACTCCCGCCGACCGGTAAGCTGCGACACCGGACAGCGCCGTGCACGTTTTTTCACCAATTCGCGGTACGCGGCATTCTGGCTGTCATCGATCGGCACATCCATCGCGGCGAGTAACTCCTCGCGGCTTGCGCCAAGCACGTATTCCAACAGCACCCGTGCATCCAGCGACGCGGTTTCGACACCGGCCCGCTGCAGGGCCATCACCGCGTCGCGCACAGCCTCTCTAGCAGAAACCGGCGCCGATTGCAAAGGGGAATTACATGCCATTTTAGCTCAATTCCGCCAGCATTTTCGCCTGGTCGTCAGCGATGAGCGCGTCGGTGAATTCGGAAAGCTCGCCGTTCATCACCTGATCGATAGTATAGGTAGTCAGGTTAATACGGTGGTCGGTAACGCGGCTCTGCGGAAAATTATAGGTGCGGATGCGCTCGCTTCTGTCTCCCGAACCGACCATTTCCTTGCGGGCGCTGGCGCGTTCGTTGGCCAGCTTTTCGCGCTCGGCTTCATAAAGCCGCGCGCGCAGCACTTTCAGCGCCTTCGCCTTGTTCTTGTGCTGCGATTTTTCATCCTGCTGCTGCACGATAAGCCCGGTCGGCAGATGGACGATGCGCACCGCCGAATCGGTGGTATTGACGCTCTGCCCGCCGGGGCCGCTCGAACGAAACACGTCGATGCGCAAATCCTTGTCTTCGATTTTGATGTCCACCTCCTCGGCCTCCGGCAACACGGCGACGGTGGCCGCCGAGGTATGGATGCGGCCTTGCGTTTCGGTTTTCGGCACACGCTGCACGCGATGCACGCCCGCCTCGTATTTCATCTTGGCGAAGACGCCGCGGCCGGTGATTTCCGCCGTCGCATCCTTATAGCCGCCGATGCCCGATTCGGAGAGAGACATCACTTCAAATTTCCAGCCCTGCTTCCCGGCATAGCGCTGGTACATGCGGAATAAATCGGCGGCAAACAGTGCCGCCTCGTCGCCGCCGGTACCGGCGCGCACTTCGAGAATCGCGTTCTTCTCATCCGCCGCGTCCTTAGGCAGCAGCGCCAGTTGCACCGCTTTTGTCAGCGCCGGCAGCGTGTGCTGCAACTCATGCATTTCTTCTTCCGCCATTTTTTTCATCTCGGCGTCGCAGGCCGGGTCAGCGATCATCGCTTTCACATCCCGCAGCGAACTATTGGCTTTCTGGTAGGCCTGGATGGTCTCGACCAACGGCGTGAGATCGGCATATTCCCTGGAATATTTGGCAAAGTCAGAACCGCTGACCTGCCCTGCGGAGAGCATATCGTTTAATTCCTGATGCCGCCGCACCAGCGTATCGAGCCGGTCAGAGAAGGACATTTATTTCTCGTCATTCCGGCGAAAGCCGGGATCCTGTGTTATATTAAATAACTCGATGAGCTTGTTCTCATCTTTAAGGTTAGCAAGGCTTACTTCTTCCTGCTTGCCTGTTTTCATATTTTTGACAACGCATGCATCGCGAGAAACTTCTTCTGGCCCTAAAATAATCACATAATCCGCATTTCGCTGCGCTGCCCTTTCCATGCGCTTCTTAAGATTGCCTTGCCATAAAGACTCTACAGTAAATTTCCATTTCAGATTCGTTTTTCTTTGATGCGCGTAGAGTTCATTGCGCAGAATTGCGGCAATCATAAGCGTTGCTTCCGGCAATACTGCTTCAAACGGCAGAATCATGATTTTAAGTTGCCGTACATTATCCCACTCAAGAGTTTTAGTAAGGAGGAGCAACCGCTCAATGCCTGCGGCGAAACCAATGGCAGGCACAGAATTTCCACCCAGTTGCTCGACTAATCCATCGTATCTGCCGCCTGCCAGTACCGTATTCTGCGTACCTAATTCCCCTGTCTCGGCAACAAACTCAAATATGGTATCGGTATAATAATCCAATCCTCGCACCAATGACGGGCTTACCTTCATAGGTTGCATAGCCGGCATTTTGCTTAATGTCTCACACACAAAATCAAAACGAGTTTTTGCACTGCTGCTTAGATAATCGGTGATCTTTGGCGCATCGTGAATGATTTTTTTATCCTGCTCGCTCTTGGAATCGAGAATACGCAGCGGATTGCTGACAAGGCGGCGTTGGCTGTCTTCCGACATGTCCTTAGCATATGGCGTAAGATAATCTACGAGCGCGTTACGATATTTTTCTCTGCTTTCTTTATCACCAAGCGTGTTAATGAGCAAAGTGCAACCAGTCTTTCCGGATAAAGAATATAATAAATGTCCGGCAAGGCAGATTGTTTCAACATCAGCGGCAGGACTATCATATCCAAAATACTCAAAATTCACCTGATGAAATTGGCGCTGGCGGCCTTTCTGCGGGCGCTCGTAGCGGAACAGCGGGCCGGTGGAAAAGAGTTTGAGCGGCAGATGCTGCTGCATCCCGTTTGATAAAAACGCGCGAACAATTCCCGCCGTGAATTCCGGCCTGAGCGTAACGCTTTCCTCGCCCTTGGTTGGAAAGGTGAACATTTCCTTGCTCACCACATCGGAGGTTTCACCCATCGAGCGCGAGAATACTTCCGTCTGCTCGAAAATCGGCGTGGCCATTTCGCGAAAACCATAAAGCGTGGCGAGTTCGCGCGCGCGCGTCACTACGGCATGAAATTTCTCGAATTCCTCCGGCAGAATATCGTGCGTACCACGGACAGGCTGGAGTTTAGGCGACATATTTTTTTCCTTCTCGCCCGTATTTTTCCTTCACGTAATTCTCCACCAATTGCTGAAACTCCTCGGCGATGCGCTCGCCGCGAAGGGTGAGCGCTTTTTTGCCGTCGATGAAGACGGGCGCGGCGGGGGATTCGCCAGCGCCGGGTAGCGAAATGCCGATGTCGGCGTGCTTGCTCTCGCCCGGGCCGTTGACGATGCAACCCATCACCGCCACGTTCATGCGTTCCACGCCCGCATAGTGTTCCTTCCAGCGCGGCATCCGCGCCCGCAAGAATGTTTGAATCTTATCGGCCAGTTCCTGAAAGGTAGTGCTGGTGGTGCGGCCGCAGCCCGGGCAGGCCGTGACCTGCGGCGTGAAGCTCCGCAAACCCAAGCTCTGCAATAATTCCTGCGCGACGCGCACTTCCTGTGCCCTATCGCCATTCGGTTCCGGCGTCAACGAAATGCGGATGGTGTCGCCGATGCCTTCCATGAGCAGCACGGCCAGCGCCGCGCTTGACGCCACAATGCCTCGGCTTCCCATGCCTGCTTCGGTGAGGCCCAGATGCAGCGCGAAATTGCACCGCGACGCAAGGTCGCGGTACACGGTGATTAAATCCGGCACACGGCTGACCTTGCAGGAGAGAATAATATCGTTCGCTGCCATGCCAATGTCTTCAGCGTGTCTGGCGCTCTCCAGCGCCGAACGCACCAGCGCCTCGCGCGCCACCGCGCCTGCGTCCCTGGGCTGCCGCGATGCAGCATTCTCATCCATGACCTTCGCCAGCATCTGCTGATCCAGGCTACCCCAATTGGCACCTATCCGCACCGGCTTGCCATATCGTAACGCCGCCTCAATCATCATGGAAAACTGCGCATCGTGCTTATCCGCAAAGCCGACATTGCCGGGATTGACGCGGTATTTGGCCAAGGCCTGCGCCATCTCAGGATAACTTTTCAGCAACGTATGGCCGTTGTAATGAAAATCGCCGACGAGCGGGACGGCAGTGCCGCCAGCCAATAACTTTTCATAAATCACGGGAACCGCTTTTGCCGCCGCCTCATTGTTAACCGTAATCCGCACCACTTCCGATCCCGCCTCGGCGAGCGCGCGCACCTGCACCACGGTGGCTGACACGTCAGCGGTGTCAGTATTGGTCATCGCCTGCACCATGACAGGCGCGTCGCCGCCCACGGCTTTGGTGCCGATATATGTTTTCAAGGAATGGCGGCGTTGTGGGGACACAGGCATCGTCACGGTAACTGCGTGGTTGTCGGCGGCATCGCCATGACCAGTCGGCCCGACAGCGAAAACAGGCTGGAGCCGTGCCGCAGCGTGGTACAGGGCGGATAATATACCTTCTGCGGGCGCAGGCAAGCCACATCCGCCATCGTCCCAACCGACACCGGCACCCTCTCTTGCGGCGGCGCCGGGAACGCCTCAAACACGGAAATCGAGGACAGCGGTGGCCGCATGACCAGCAGCCAGGCAAAATAAAGCACCAGCGCCGCCGACGCCCCACCCCAGATAATAAGCGGGCTTGGCGCTTTCTCGCGGCTCATGATGCCCGGAAAATAGAGGCCGCGATGTTCCAACGATTTTTCCACCTGCTCGAACCGGCGCAGGATTTCCTCCTTGTCCAACCCGAGGAAGGTGGCATAAGCCTGAAGATATCCCTTGGTGTAAATCACGCCGGGCAGATCGGCCAGCCGTCCCTCCTCCAGCGCTTCGACATAGCGCGTGCGGATGTGCAGCCGGCGCGCGGCCTCCTCGACGCTCAATCCAAATTCAAGGCGGGCGTGGCTAAGCAGGTTGCCGATGTCACTGTAGGAATCCGTGCTCATGATCGGTGGGCGTCGAGATAGGCTTCCGCCTGCCCGATCAGCTCCTCCAGGATTTCCTTAAGCGGCTGAATTTTTATCACCATACCAACGCTCTGTCCGGCCATGACCGAGCCATGCTCGACATCGCCGTCAATGACGGCGCGACGGAGCGCTCCCGCCCAGAAATGCTCGATTTTAAGCTGCGCTTCTTTCTTGTCGATCTTGCCGCCGCGGAATTCGGCGATGACTTCATACTGCATCCGCGCAAACGCATCGGTCGCCTTGTTGACGACGGCGCGCACCGGAATCACCGGGAAATCCGGGTCAAGCTGCACCGAGGGCTGCGCGTCGCGCGCGGCCGCGCGGATGAAGGCCTCTTTGAATTTCGCATGGGCGATGGATTCGGTGGCGCAGACAAACCGCGTGCCAAGCTGCACGCCGGACGCGCCCATTTCCAGGTACGCCGCCATCGCCTCGCCGCGCCCGATGCCGCCGGCCACAAACACCGGCACTTCGCGGATGACCGGTAGAATCTCCTGCGCCAGCACCGAGGTGGACACCGGCCCGATATGGCCACCCGCCTCCATTCCCTCGATGACGATGGCATCGGCGCCGAGGCGGATGAGTTTGCGCGCGATAATAGCCGAGGGCGCAAAGCAGATGACCTTCGCGCCGTATGCTTTGATGGCCTTGATCCAGCTATCCTTCGGAATGCCACCGGCCAGCACCACATGCGACACATAGTGTTTTTTGCACACTTCGATCAGCTCGTCCATTTTCGGGTGCATGATGATGAGGTTGACGCCGAAAGACCTCTTATCCCCTCCTCCCTTGTGGGAGGGAGAAGTAAGCAGCTTCTTCGTCTCCGTAATTTCCTTATCGAGCAATTCCGGCGTCATGGCGCTGCAGGCAATGACGCCGAACGCCCCGGCGTTCGACAGCGCTGCAACCAAGTTGCGCTCCGACACCCACGACATCGCCCCGCCCATGATGGCGTATTCGCAGCCGAAGAAATCGATGCCGCGAGACCAGAGGCTTTTCAATCCTGCGGAGCGCGGAGCGCCAGCGCAGGATTCTCCTGTAATTTTGTCCTGTAATGATGTCATAGATTTTGTGCGGATCCCGTGCTCACGCTTCGCGTGCCACGAGACTACGCCTTCTCCAATTCAAACGCCGCATGTAATGCTCTTACCGCCAGCTCGGTGTATTCCTCGGCGATCAGCACGCTGATTTTTATTTCCGACGTCGAGATGACGAGGATATTGATGTTTTTTTCGGCGAGAGTTTTGAACATATCGAGCGCAACACCCGCGTGCGAGCGCATCCCTACACCCACCACCGAAATTTTGGCAACGTTTTTATCGGCGTTCATCTCCTTGTATTGCAGCACCGGACGGGCTTTTTGGAGTGCGGCGACGGCGCGTTCCAGGTCAGTCTTATTCACGGTAAACGTCATATCGGTCACGCGGCCGATCTCATCGACGTTCTGGACGATCATGTCGACGTTGATGTTGGCGTCAGCCAGCGGACCGAAAATCGCCGCTGCCACGCCCGGCTTGTCCGGGACGCCGGTTAAGGTGACACGCGCCTCGTCGCGGCTGTAGGCGATGCCGGTGATTTTCTTTTGTTCCACGATGTCCTCCTCATTGACCAGATACGTTCCGGGCGTGTCGGCGAAGCTGGAGCGCACCTGCACCACCACGCCATGATTCATCGCCATCTCAACCGAGCGCGTCTGCAATACTTTCGCCCCGAGCGACGCCAGCTCCAGCATTTCCTCGCAGGTGATTTTATCAAGCTTGCGCGCACCCTCGACCAGGCGCGGATCAGTGGTATAAACCCCATCCACGTCGGTGTAAATATCGCAGCGGTCGGCCTTCAGCGCCGCCGCCAGCGCCACCGCCGAGGTATCGGAGCCGCCGCGCCCCAGCGTCGCGATGCGACCATCCGGCGTCGTGCCCTGGAACCCGGCGACGACCGCTGCCATGCCGCCATCCAGCGCTTTTTTGATTTCCGTCGCATCGATGCCAGCGATGCGCGCCTTGCCGTGCACATGGTTGGTCTTCAGCGGAATCTGCCCACCGGCGAACGACCGTGAGGGAACACCCATCTCATGCAGCGCCAGCGCCAGCAGACCGCTGGTCACCTGCTCACCGGACGACACCACCTGGTCGTATTCGCGCCAGGCTTCGTCGGAATTGAGCGGCGACAGTGCCTCGACATAACCCACGAGTTGGTTGGTGACGCCCGCCATCGCCGAGACAACGACCGCCACGCGGTTGCCCGCGTCACGCTCTTTTTTGACTTTGCAGGCGACGTTTTTTATGCGCTCGATATCGCCTACCGACGTGCCGCCGAATTTCTGTACAATCAACGCCATTTTTAGTACCTGGTACCTGATGCTTTGGTTTGAAAGTTTTTTCTGCACACCAAGCACCGGGCATTAAGCACTATTATAATTTCTCCCGTAATACAAGCGCATCCGTGTAGCTTCCGTCCTTGTGGCGGTAATATTGCCTGCGGCGGTTTATCTGCGTAAATCCATAAGATTCATATAGCGTAAGCGCCGCATTGTTACCATCCTCGACATCAAGGAACATCGCCCGCGCACCGAAGTTTTTCGCCCCGTTCATGGCTTTTGTCAGCAGCGCCCGGCCGATGCCCTGCCTGCGCCGCGCAGGCCGCACTGCCAACGTGATGACTTCAGCCTCATCCGGATACACGCGAAAGACTATCATGCCATCAGGATCAGGCGCCTCCGCCAGAAACGCAAAAGTATTTTGTACCGAAAAAAAATTACTAAATGCTTCTTTATTCCAGTAAGTTATGAAACACTCCTGATGTATTTTAGTAAGCGTTCCCGCATCTTCTTCTGTGGCGAAGCGGATGGTAAACCGGCTATTTACGGAAGACACACAGCCACGCCTTATATTCCGGGTAGATTTCGGCTTCCTCAAATCTAAGCACCGTCAGCCTGTTATTGGCCGCCAACCCTTCCAGATATGACCTGGAGAAGCAAAAGCGTCCGGCAGCGGTATCGAGCTGAAAGCCCTGCCCGTCCATTGCATCGGCGGTGAAGGCGAATAGCCCGCCTGGTTTCAGTACGCGTGCCACCTGTGCAACCAGCGCGTCTGCCTCGCCGACATAACTGATCAGACCTGCCGCCAGTACGACATCAAAAGCGTCATCTGCCATATCCGGCAAAAATTCGTGTATCTCTCTGTTGATCAATGCGTCATAGGTTTTTTTTCCCTGCGCATCCTGCAACTTTACCGCTTCAGTCAACATGGCCGCCGAAAAATCGACGCCGGTGAGGTGTGCGCTGACATCACGAAGCAACGCGCCACATAATCCGCTGCCGACGCCGGGTTCGAGCACAACATGATCGATGCGCCCTGGGACGAGAGCAGCGCGCACCGCTTCGGCCAGCAGCGTATGACCGCGATATTGATAAACCTCGATCTGCTCACGGGTGAAACCCGGCGCAATTTCCTCGAAATGTCCCTGCGCCAGCGATACCGGCATTTTCTTCGGCAACGCCTCCGCCGGCATATCCTTGCCGCTGGCAATCGCCAGCATATAGGCCGCTTCTTCATAGTCCGGCTTAATCCGTAATGCCTGTGTGAACGCGGAGACGGCGGCAACGCGGTCACCGTGCGCCAGAGTGCTGCAACCGAGAAAATACCAGCCGTCAGGACGCATCGGGTCCATCCAGGTGACTATTTTAAAGCGCAGCACGGCGTCACTGGTCTTGCCAAGCTTGAGGTAATGATGGCCAAGCCGATAATTGTTGCGCAGAATGTCACGGCGCTTTGACCAGTGCCTAGTCAGGCCGATCAGCCAGCGCATCACCCCGTCGCCCATATCTTGCGCCCATTGCTCCAGCGATGTTTTTTTTGCGTTCGGCTTTTGCAAAACCATGCGCTACAATACCTCCCTCCCTTAGGGATAAGGTAAATGAAACGACCGCACAATACAACCGTTGACGCCGTGGAAGTCGATAAATTCTCGCGGCTGGCCGACCAGTGGTGGGACGAGCACGGCGCGTTTGCGCCGCTGCACCGGATGAACCCGGTGCGGATTCAATATATATTGAATCAGTTACCAGTCGATGGTTCACGGTTATCAGTAAAAAAATTGACAACCGATAATTGCCGACTGCCAATTCTGGAAGGCATCCGCCTTCTGGACATCGGTTGCGGCGGCGGCCTCATCTGCGAACCGATGGCGCGGCTGGGCGCGGAAGTTACCGGCATTGATGCTTCGGCGGAAAACATCGCCGCCGCCAAACTTCATGCCAGACAGGCCGGGCTGGAGGTTGATTATATATGCACCACCGCGGAGGAAATGGTGGACGGTGGACGCTGGAAAGTGGACGGTGAAAAAAAACCGGCGCACCATTCACCTTCCACCTCCCACTTTCCACTTCCTTTCGATATCGTTCTCGCCCTCGAGATCATTGAGCACGTCGCCGATGTGGAAGCGTTCGTGGCTGCGAGCGCGGCGCTGGTCAAGCCCGGCGGCCTGATATTTTATTCGACGCTCAACCGCACGGCTAAATCTTTTGCGCTGGCCATCGTCGGCGCCGAATATGTGTTGCGCTGGCTGCCGCGCGGCACACATGACTGGAAGAAATTCCTGCGCCCGCACGAGTTGGTGAATGCGTTGCGGCGCAATAATATCGAAATCACCGAAATGACCGGGATGGTTTTTAATCCGCTGGACGGCCAATGGCGAGTAGATGCAAAGGATTTGGGCGTAAATTATATGGTGGCGGGGGAAAAAGTTTAAAATTTTCAGATGGTTAAAAATGTCATAAAATCTTCACATTTGTAATTGTTTTGCTGTGTTATGCTACAATAACAACATGTAATGGAGAAAGACATGGCCAAACAACATATACTTCAAGAAAGAGAATCTCATATTGCTGCCGCTCAAGCACGGGCAAAACAAGACGAAATTCGGGAGCAGAAACTTGATGATTTAATAAGGAAGGATAATGAGGCTTGTATTGCCCTTGCTGGTCCCATAGCCGAACTTATTGCATTAGAACATAATGCAACCTCAAAAAGCGACTTTAAGCCTGTTGAATTACTGCATACCTACATCAACGATGATAAAATTGCATTGAGCGTAAGCCACAACGGCCGACATAACGATGGTCAGATTGGCCCCGAATCTGCTAAAATTCTTTTAAAAAGAGCGTTACCGGATTGTGATGCCGTAGCACAGTTACAATTAGTTCCTACTGAGATTCCCAGTAGTGACCAACCCAATGGCCGGTACTTAGCACCAGGATACTTTGTCAAGCATCATGGTGGGTTTTCTATCGTAGCAGATGATGCGTTTGCAAAAGTGGCACAAGCTGCTGCTGTAGAGCTACAGGTCAGGAATATATGTGGTAAATATGCGAGATATTCTTTTGATGAGTTTAGTGCTGTATTAAAGGAAAGTAATTTCCCTGAGGAAGTGATTAGCAGAGCAATCGCTTTCCGTACCGGTGCATCAAATAGCAAATAAGAGTGCTATTGAAATTCCCTGTCATGCTCCAGACTCGGCAGCTTCGCCCGTACGCGCCCGACCTCATCCAAATCAACCTCCGCCAGGATGACGCCTTCTTCCGTGCCGCCATCGGCCAGGACTTTCCCCCACGGATCGACGACCAGCGAATGGCCGTAAGTTTTGCGGCCACCCGGATGCGTGCCGGTCTGCGCGGGCGCAATAACAAAACAGGCGTTCTCAATGGCGCGCGCGCGCAGCAGCACATGCCAGTGTGCTTCACCGGTGGTTTGCGTGAAGGCCGACGGCACGGCGAGTATCTGCGCGCCCGCTTTTGCCAGCGCGCGGTATAGCTGCGGAAAACGCAGGTCGTAGCAGATGGTCATGCCCAGCCTGCACCATGGCAATTCAGCCACCACCGCCTTCTCACCCGGCAGCATTTTTGCCGATTCCTTATACGCTTGCCCGTCGCCGACATCGACATCGAACAGGTGAATCTTGTCATACTGCGCGGCGATTCTTCCTTCAGGATTGAATAAAAGCGAGCGATTGTAGGTTTTATGATCTACCGATTTCCCAATGACCGCCACCGACCCCGCCAACAACCAAATCCCACGTTGCCTGGCCATTTTCGCCGAGGCTACAACACCCGGATGTTCTTCCTGCGTATAGCGCGGCGCGGGCGCCTCTCCTTCGGCGCGCATGTAAAATGCATTCTCCGGCAGCGCGACCAACTCCGCCCCCTGTCCTGCTGCCTTGGCGACAAACGCCTCAATTCCGGCGATATTCTCCGCCATATCGGCAGTGCTTGTAAGCTGGACGAGGGCTACCTTAATTATCATTGCCGTACACGAAAATATGTCAGACTACCAATGGGTTCTCCATTTTTCTCAAATCGTCCGGTACGCCATTTTTCCGAACGCTTCATAAACACTTCCCATACCACCAAACCAAAGCATTTGGCAGCCAACCCAATATTCCGTTTAGTAGCTTTTTCGTATATCGGTTGAAAAGGGGTGCCAGTCCAATCTCTGCCCGGCATCCATCCAGCGGTATGAATCTCGTCACCGTCGATCAAACTATTCAAGGTCTGCCGGATAGTTTGCTTTTCATCCTCGGTTAACCGAGACATCCAACAATCGTAGTCCCTTTGGTAAGGCACAGAGGTAATTTTCTTATCAGTATAAAAATCAACCAACATAACTGTTACTCCTTTTACATTTATGTCTCCTCCGCCAGCAATTGCTTCGCCTTCGGGCTTAGCTGCAAATGCAACTCGCGCAGTTGCTTTTCATCGACCGGCGAAGGCGCCTGCATCAGCAGGTCCTCGGCCTTCTGGTTCATCGGGAAGGCGATGACTTCGCGGATGTTCGGCTCATCGGCCAGCAGCATCACCATGCGGTCTACGCCCGGCGCCAACCCGCCGTGCGGCGGCGCGCCGAACCTGAAGGCCGAGATCATGCCGCCGAATTTACTATCAACAAACCCCGGCGGGTATCCGGCGATGGAAAACGCCTTGTACATGATCTCCGGCTTGTGATTGCGAATCGCGCCGCTCGACAGTTCCACCCCGTTGCAGACGATGTCATACTGATAGGCGAGAATCTCCAGCGGCTCTTTGCTGGTGAGCGCTTCCATCCCGCCCTGCGGCATCGAGAACGGATTATGTGAGAAGATGATTTTCTTTTCTTCCTCGTCGAACTCGAAATACGGGAAATCCACCACCCACACGAACTTGAACACGCCTTGTTCGAGGAGGTCGAGTTCGTCGCCGAGCTTGATGCGGGCTTTGCCCGCGAGCTTCGCAGCGTCGAGTTCTTTTTCGCTGGCGGAGAAAAACACCGTGTCGCCTTCCTTAACTCCAACTTTTTCTGCAATCTTTTTTTGAATTGGAAAAGGAATAAATTTAGCAATTGGACCTTTAGCTGTTAAATTTCCTTCCACCTTTCCATCGGCGGTATTTACCGCTGGTATTTCAAACGTAATATAACCCAGACCAGGTGCGCCTTCTTCCCTGGCCCAGTCGTTTAATTTGTCGAAGAAGCTGCGCGGCTGCGTGGCCGTGCCGGGCGCCGGAATCGCACGCACCGTTTTTCCCTTGAATGCGTTGAACGTCACCGACGGATCCTTGAATTCCTCCGTCACATCCACAATCTCCAGCGGATTCCGCAAATCCGGCTTATCCGTGCCGTATTTCAGCATCGCATCCTTATAGGTCATGCGCGGGAACGGCGCGGGCGTGACTTTTTTATCACCGCCGAATTCCTTGAATACGCCTTCCAGCATCGGCTCAATCGCTGCAAATACATCCTCCTGCGTCACAAAGCTCATCTCAATGTCAAGCTGGTAGAACTCGCCCGGGCTGCGGTCGGCGCGGCCATCCTCGTCGCGGAAGCAGGGCGCAATCTGAAAGTACCTATCGAAGCCCGACACCATCAAGAGTTGCTTGAACTGCTGCGGCGCCTGAGGGAGCGCATAAAACTTGCCGGGATGAATACGCGAAGGCACCAGGTAATCGCGCGCGCCCTCGGGCGAACTGGCGGTCAGAATCGGCGTCTGGAACTCGTTGAAACCGGCGTCGGTCATGCGGCGGCGAAGCGAAGAAATCACCTGCGAGCGCAGCATAATATTTTTGTGAATTTTCTCACGACGTAAATCCAAAAAGCGGTATTTGAGCCGTGTTTCTTCCGGTTGATCGCGCTCGGCGTTGATTTGCAGCGGCAGCGATTCGGCGGCGGATTCGAGAACGAAACTCTCAATGACAACTTCTATATCACCTGTTGGCAAGTCTTTGTTGATGGTGTCAGGTGTGCGGTTCACAACAGTACCTGTGACGGTGATGACGCTTTCAAGAGGTAGTGCTTGCAAGTCTTCGATAAGCTTATCTTCATCAGCCGCATGATCTGAACGATCTACCACCAACTGCGTAATGCCATAATGATCGCGCAGGTCAATAAAGAGCAAATTGCCATGATCGCGCTTACGATGCACCCAACCGGAGAGTTTTACCTCCGCTGTCAGAGGAGGAGACTCAAGGAATTTTCTATTGAGTTGGTTGCAGGTATGAGTTCGGTAAGGGTGCATATCAATCCCCGCGCTTGTCGCGGGATCCAGTCTTGTTAGTAGGAAAGTTAGGCTATAAACGATAGATAGGCGTTTGCCAAGAATTTAGCGGAATCATGATGACTCAAAAACACACTGGACCCCGCCGTGGGGCGGGGATTATGCTCCACGTCATTCCCAAAGCCTCGAAAAACGAGATTGTCGGCTGGGTTGCCGGCGCCGACGGCAAACGGGCACTCAAAGTGAAAATCGCCGCCGCGCCGGAAGACGGCAAGGCCAACAAGGCGCTTATCAGGTTCCTGGCTGGCGAATGGGATGTTTCGCCCTCCATGCTGGAGATCGCTTCCGGCGGCCAGTCCCGCCATAAACGGCTGAAAATCCATGACGAAAACGTACTGGCGAAATTGCCCCGATAATTGTCACAAAACTGTCATTAGGTCTTGATTCGCCAAACGGTTAGAATAAGGCATGGACACCGGACTGGAAGCCATGTTCGATCAATTTGGCCTGCGCGATGCCGCGCAGCGCCTGACCGTTATCGCACTCCTTAAACGCGCCGGGGTGATTGGCAATGCGCCGAAGTCCGCGCTCGTGATGCTCGATCCTGCCGCCATCGAAACCGACGCCGCCACCTACCAGTTCCGCTCCGGCGGCGACGGCAACGGCGTCACCCGCGCCCGCCGCTACGACTGCGACCGCTGGGACCCCATCCTGCACGGCGACCCGCTCCTGGTGCACGAACGGCTGGACGGACGGGTATTCGTCGCCGACGGCCATCACCGGCTGGAGCTGGCGCAGCGGCTGAACACGGCGGGCGCCGGGCCGGGGCCGGTTGCCGCGCAGGTACTGCGCGAAGCGGACGGCTACACGGCGCAGGACGCCAGAATCATCGCCGCCTATAAGAATATCGCGCGCGGCCAGACCGACCCGGTCGATACAGCGCGGGTGCTCAAGGAAGCCGACTCCGGCCATGTGCATACGCACCTGTTGCCGCAGCTCGACATGAATCAGGGAAACCTCGCGCTCTGCCATTATCTTTCAAAGTTGCCGGAACAGGCGCTGGGCATGGTGCAAAGTGGCGACGTGCCGGCAGTGATGGCGGCAGGCGTCGCCGTCCGCGTGCAGGAGCCAAGGCAGCAGGTGGAGGTGATGCAGCATCTACGCACCCGGCTGCAGCAGACCAGCTTTCTGGCGCGGCTGGAGCAGCAAGGACTGCCGAAGGAAAGGGGCATGTAAGCTATTGTAATGCAATCAGTCGGCGAATTGTCATGAAACTGTAATTTGGCTTGGGGACTTATAGAGGTTAAAGTAGAGCATTATTTAAGGTGTACAACCGATAGGGAGATTTTATTATGAGTGCTGACACTTACCAAGCTGATCCGCGGATAAAACAGTCCGAAGCTGTCATTGCCAATGCATTTGACATAACGCCGGAATCCGTAAACATCACTACCGGAGATGAAGTAAACAACAGGAGTTATGTTGTAAGAGAAATCGGCACCGATGATGAAAAATACACGAATTTCGTACTCACCCTGCGCGTACCGGACAGTGACCTCAAACCGGAAACCATCAAAGCGGAAGTAAAGGAAAAGCTGGGCGCGCTTGCACCCATGAAAGCGGTTGCGCAATGGACGCCGGAAGAAACGGTAGTCGAATCACTAGTCAAGGATATTAACGCAGCTATTTCCGGTACCGATTTCAATCGTGCGTTCATTGATGAGCCCCCCGTTCTAAAGCCTGAAATTGTCAAGAAAGGGTGGGGCGCTTCCCATAAAAAACATGCGCTCAGTTATGTAAATAGCTCCTCTTACGGTTTTAAATTTGGCCTGTCTATCCCAATCGACAAAGATAGCGATCCTAAGCCCCTGGCTGAAAAGCTCATAGCCGACATTAAACAGCGTTTGCCTGAAATAAAACTGCTGCTCACTGATCGCGTCGTAAAATATACGGAAATGAACCTCAAAGCCGCGGGCAAAAATGAAGCGGAAATAAAACAGGCACTGGAAAATGCGCGCGCCAATATGGCCAAGCTGGAAATTACTGTAAATAATGACGGCGGGAATTGGAGCGCTCATGTTACTGTTACCATTCGCTCACCTGAACAAATCGCAGCATTCGCCAATGTGAAAGAGGCGCATAACCCTAAAGAGCCTGATAACGCCGATGCCTTGCGTGCCACTAATCCGTTACATGGCCTGAAAGATATGATAACGGAGAAAGACCCGCATCCGCAATTGCACAAAGCGATAGCCCGTTCCTTCTTTTTTGGTAAAGATAAAAAGCCGGTGGCGATATTCCCTCTGGTCGCGGGTAGGATGGATCTTAAAACGGCTATCGCCAAGGAATTCGCTCGCATTCTTCCGGAACATCCCGACAAAAAAGAAGCCTTCGATAAAATTCTCAGTTCGGAAATATTCAAGGAACGTAATTTAACAACGCCTGAACTCATCAAAGATTCAAAAACTCACGATACCGTAGAAATGCGATTATCTCTGACGGAGAAACAACTGACGTCAATGTTGGAAGGATTGGCAGCTTTATCGGCACCAGTGGCCGAGGCCCCTGCCATCGCCACCGCCACCTGCACCGCTACGGCGGCAGTGGGGGATAACGTCACCACTACGGCAGGCGAAGCGGCCGCCATCGCCAACCAAATCATCGCCGATACGACGCAGCTCGGCGCCGCTCTGCCAAAAACCGAAATCAACGCAAATTTGGCCGCCGCTCTAGCCGGCGCGGGTGCAGCGGCCAGCCGCTGATTAGCGCTGGCCTTTCCGCCGCCGGGTCATTATAACTCCGGCATGGTTGCTTGTTCCCTTACTGTCATTCCCGCGAAAGCGGGAATCCAGTGCGCCGCGTCTGCGGCGCAGAAAGAACCATACCGCGCCCATGGCGCTTTGCTGGATCCCCGCCTGCGCGGGGATGACAAATGACTCCCATCACCTCCGAAGCGGAACTTAAAAAATTCTGCGCCGCCGTCGAGGGCGGGCATTACATCACCGTCGATACCGAATTCCTGCGCGACAAAACCTATTTCCCGAAACTCTGCCTGCTGCAGATCGCAGGCCAAGGCGAGGCTGCCATCATCGATCCGCTGGCTCCCGGCCTCGACCTTAAGCCCGTCTTCGCGCTGATGCAGAAAAAATCGCTCACCAAGGTCTTCCACGCGGCGCGGCAAGACATCGAGATTTTCCACCTACTGTCGGGCCACATCCCCGCCCCCATCTTTGACACGCAGATTGCCGCCGCTGTCTGCGGCTACGGCGAATCGGCGAGTTATGAATCGCTGGTGAATAAAATCGCCGGCGCCGAGATTGATAAAAGCTCGCGCTTCACTGACTGGTCGGCGCGGCCGCTGTCCGAAAAGCAACTGAAATACGCGCTCTCCGACGTCACGCATCTGTGCACCATCTACGAAGACCTGAAAAACAAAATCGAAGCGATGGGGCGCATGGGCTGGATCATGGAGGAACACGCGCGGCTCACCGACCCGGCGATTTATAACGCCGATCCGAACGACGCCTGGAAGCGCTTGCGCTTCGGTAACATGCGCCCCAAACATCTCGCGGCATTGCGCGAGCTGGCACGCTGGCGCGAAACCGAGGCACGCAAGGCCGACGTGCCGCGCGGGCGCATCGTCAAAGACGAAACGCTGGTGGAACTCGCCGCCGCGCTGCCGCGCAAGGAAAATGATTTGAGCCGGATGCGCGGCATGGACCGGCACCTGTCGGGCGCGAAGGTTGCGGCCATTCTGCAATGCGTCGAGGCGGCGCTGGCGCTGCCGCCTGCCGACTATCCGCAGGTGCCGCGCCACCACCGGCCGCCGGAGAACGTCACCGCCGCGCTGCCGATGCTGCAGATGCTGCTCAAAGTCACCGCCGACGCCGAGGGCATCGCCGCCAGCATCATCGCGGGTAAGGACGACCTCGAGGCCATCGCGCTGAAGCAGGATACGCCCGCCATGCACGGCTGGCGCTACGACATCTTCGGCCAAAAAGCCGAGGCGCTGCTGGAGGGAAAGTTGAAATTATCGCTCGATGCAACGACGGGAAAGGTTGTCATAGAAGAGATATGAATAACCATGAAGTAGAGAAAGCCTCGACCACCGCCGGACTTCCGGTCTCGCCGTCACTCGGCGCCGCCATCGAGCAGGCTAACATTAAACAGCACCGCACGGTGCTGGACCGCCGCTCGCCGTTTATCATCCTGCTTTCCATCGGCATCGCCGTGCTGGCAACGCCCATAGCCAAGGGGCTGCTCTATCTGATTCGGCTGATCACCAACATCGCCTTTTATGGCCATTTCTCCGGCGCGTTAACCTCGCCCGCCGGCAATCATCTGGGCTACTGGGTCATCGCCGTGCCGGTGATCGGCGCTGTCATCGTCGGCATCATGGCGCGCTACGGCTCGAAAGCCATCCGTGGCCACGGCATCCCGGAAGCGATGGAACAAATCCTTACCAACGACAGTAACATCCCCATCCGCATCACCTTCTTAAAGCCGCTGTCGGCGGCGATTGCCATCGGCACCGGCGGCCCGTTCGGCGCTGAAGGCCCCATCATCGCCACCGGCGGCGCACTGGGATCATTAATTGGACAGCTTATTCATGTTACTCCCGCCGAACGCAAAACCTTACTGGCAGCGGGTGCCGCCGCCGGCATGACGGCGATTTTCGGCAGCCCGATTTCCGCTGTCTTGCTGGCAATCGAACTGCTGCTGTTTGAGTTCCGCCCACGCTCCTTTATCCCTGTTGCCTTCGCTGCCGCCACGGCGATGGCGTTGCGGCCGGTATTTTTCGGAACCGGAGCAATGTTTGCGTTCTCGGATATTCCCGTCGCGTCGCAATCAGCCCTGCTTGCTTATGCACTGGAAGGCAGCGTGCTGGGGCTTTGCGCCGTCATCATCGCCAAATCGGTCTATGTCATCGAAGACCTGTTCGAGCATCTTCCTATTCACTGGATGTGGGCGCCGGCAGTGGGCGCTGTGGCCGTCGGCATTATCGGCGTATTTTCTCCCGACACGCTTGGCGTCGGTTATAACATGATTGATGAAATCCTAAGCGGAAAATTTGTCGGCGTGGCGCTGGCGACATTCTGTTTTCTTAAATTCCTCTCCTGGTCGATTGCGCTGGGCAGCGGCACCTCTGGCGGCACGCTGGCACCGATTTTTGCCATCGGCGGCGGCATCGGCGTGATAACGGGCGAATTGCTATCGAACCTCTTTCCAACCGCCGGTATCGACTTGCGCGTCGCCGCACTGGTCGGCATGGCCAGTTGCTTCGCCGGCGCGTCGCGGGCGATTTTTGCCTCCATCATCTTCGCGTTTGAAACCACCCGCCAGTTCAACAGCCTGCTGCCGTTGCTGCTTTCCTGCTCAACGTCGTTTTTTATCTCGGCGCTGCTGATGAAAAACACCATCATGACCGAACGCCTGGCCCGCCGCGGCCACTACGTGCCCTCGGAATATTCGGCGGAAGGCTTGAATCATTAAGGGTTAGCCCGCTTCTTCGTCCCCGGCGGACGGTTCTTTTTCTCCAGCTTCGCAATCTCGTCGCGGATGCGCGCCGCTTCCTCGAATTCCAGGTCAGAAGCGGCTTCCAGCATTTTTCGGTGCAGGGCGTCGAGATAGGCTTCGGGATTTTTCTTCGCGTTGTCGCCGACGTCGTATTTCTTGCGCCGCGTCGGCACCGTGACGTAATCCTCCTCATAGACCGACTCGATAATCTCGCCGACATGCTTCTTGATGCTCTCCGGCGTGATGCCGTGCTTTTTGTTGTATTCCGACTGGATGGTGCGGCGGCGCTCGGTTTCACCCAGCGCTTTTTTCATCGAATCGGTGATGCGGTCAGCATATAGAATCACCTTGCTGTCGATGTTGCGCGCTGCCCTTCCAATCGTCTGAACCAGCGACGTTGCCGAACGCAGGAAGCCTTCCTTGTCGGCGTCGAGAATCGCCACCAGCCCGCATTCCGGAATGTCCAGCCCCTCGCGCAGCAAATTGACACCGATCAGCACATCGAATTTCCCCAGCCGCAAATCGCGGATGATTTCGATGCGCTCGAGCGTCTCGACGTCGGAATGCAGGTAGCGCACCTTGATGCCCGCCTCGTCCATGTATTCGGTCAGCTCCTCGGCCATGCGCTTGGTCAGCGTTGTCACCAGCACGCGCTGTTTTTTCTTTATCTTCTCGTGGCATTCAGCCAGCAAATCATCGACCTGCGTGGCAACCGCGCGAACCTCGCACGGCGGGTCGATGAGGCCGGTCGGCCTGATAACCTGGTCAACAAAGGCCCCATGGGTGCGCTCCAGCTCCCATTTGCCCGGCGTCGCCGAAACGAAGACGCTTTCCGGCCGCATGGCGTCCCACTCGGCGAAAGTCAGCGGCCGGTTGTCGAGCGCCGACGGCAGCCGAAAGCCATACTCCACCAGCACGGATTTGCGCGCGCGGTCGCCATTGAACATCCCGCCGATCTGCGGCACGGTGACATGACTTTCGTCGACAAAAAGCAGTGCGTCCTTCGGCAGGTATTGAAACAGCGTCGGCGGCGGCTGGCCGGGCGCGGTGCCGGAAAGAAAGCGCGAATAATTCTCGATGCCCTTGCACATGCCGGTTTCGGTCAGCATTTCGAGGTCGTAAGTAGTGCGCTGTTCGAGGCGCTGCGCCTCCAGCAATTTGTTCGCCTTGTGCAATAGTTCGAGTTGCTGTTTCAACTCCACCTTGATCTCGCGGATGGCGCGGTCAACCGTTGGCCTTGGCGTCACGTAATGGCTGTTGGCGAAGACAACTACTTCTTGAAGCTTTACTTTACTTTCACCGGTTAAGGGGTCGAATTCACTAATGGATTCTATATTGTTACCGAAGAAGGTGATGCGCCAGGCGGTATCCTCGTAGTGCGCCGGAAAGACATTCACCACGTCGCCGCGCACGCGGAAGCTGCCGCGGAAAAAGTCGGTGTCGTTGCGCTTATATTGCAGCTCGACCAGTTTTTTGACCAGCGCCGCCTGCGGCAAGGTTTGGCCGGCATACAGCCGCGTCGTCATCTCCGAATAAGTCTCGACCGAGCCGATGCCGTAAATGCAACTGACCGACGCCACCACAATACAGTCGCGGCGCGTGAGCAAGGAACGCGTGGCAGAGTGCCGCATCCGGTCGATCTGCTCGTTGATGGCGGAGTCCTTCTCGATATAGGTGTCGGTCTTGGCGATATAGGCTTCGGGCTGGTAATAATCGTAATAGGAGACGAAATATTCGACCGCGTTATTCGGGAAAAAATTCTTCATCTCGCTGTAAAGCTGCGCCGCCAGCGTTTTATTATGCGCCATGATGAGCGCCGGCCGCTGCATCGCCTGAATCACATGCGCCATGGTGAAGGTCTTGCCGGAGCCGGTGACGCCGAGCAGCACCTGCTCGCGCTCCTGCTTCTTCACACCCTCAATCAACGCGGCGATGGCGGTCGGCTGGTCGCCGGCGGGTTGGTAGGAGGAGGTAAGGTTGAAGAGAGTCATGGTTTATATATAAGGTGCAAAGAGTTACACCACAAGGGCGTACAATCGTCATCCCCGCGTGGGCAGGAAGCCGTCTGCTATATAAAATTAATGCGAGTAGACCCCCGCCTTCGCGGGAATGACGAATTAACTCGCCTTCTTCGCCCGACTCAATTTCTTCCGCTCATTGGCGTCGAGCGCGCTCTTGCGCAGGCGGAGCGACTTCGGCGTCACTTCCACCAGTTCGTCGTCCTGGATGTAGGAAATCATCTGCTCGAGCGTCATGCGAAGCGGCGGAATGAGGCGAATGGCCTCGTCGGCCGCCTTGGTGCGGATGTTGGTGAGCTGCTTTTCCTTCAGCACGTTGATTTCAAGGTCGTTGTCGCGGGAATGTTCGCCCACGATCATGCCCTCGTACACCTTGTCGCCCGGGTTGATGAACATCTTGCCACGCTCCTGCAATTGCCAGATGGCGTAGGCAACCGCTTCGCCCTTGTCGGTCGAAATCAGCGCGCCGTTGCGCCTGCCTTCAATATCGCCCTTGGTGGGCGCATAGCCGTGGAACAACCGGTTGATGACGCCGGTACCGCGCGTGTCGGTTAAAAACTCGCCCTGGTAGCCGATAAGCCCGCGCGACGGCACATAAAACACGATGCGGGTTTTGTGACCGCCGGACGGGCGCATATCCACCATCTCGCCCTTTCTCTGTGAAATTTTGTCCACCACAATGCCGGTATGCTCGTCATCCACATCAATGACGACTTCCTCGATCGGCTCCATTTTGGCGCCGTCTTCTTCCTTAAACAGCACGCGCGGCCGCGACACCGAAAGCTCGAAGCCTTCGCGCCGCATGGTTTCAATCAGCACGCCAAGCTGCAACTCGCCGCGCCCCGCCACCTCGAATGCGTCCTTGGATTCGGCCTCGCTCACGCGGATAGCCACGTTGCCCTCGGCTTCCTTGAACAACCGGTCGCGGATCATGCGGCTGGTCACCTTGCTGCCTTCCTGTCCGGCCAGCGGTGAATCGTTGACCGAAATCGTAATCGCCATCGTCGGCGGGTCGATGGGCGTGGAGGGCACAGCGCCGGTCACCGTCAAATCGCCTATGGTGTCAGCCACCGAGGTTTTCTCCAGCCCGGCCACGGCGACAATGTCACCGGCCACCGCTTTTTCCACCGGCACGCGCTTGATGCCGTCGAACGCCAGCAGCTTGGTCAGCCGCCCCTGCTCTATCTGCCTGCCGTCGAGCGAGAGCGACTTGATCGGCATGCCGACCTGCGCCGTGCCGCTATAGATGCGCCCGGTGAGGATGCGGCCTAAATAAGAATCATATTCCAGAATTGACACCAGCATCGAAAAAGCCGCTTCGGGATCGGCGTCCGGCGCTTCGACGTGGCGGATAATGAGGTCGAACAACGGATCGAGGTTCTCGCGTGGCGCGGCGAGCGATTCCGCCGCCCAGCCGTCACGGCCCGATGCATAAACGATGGGGAAATCGAGCTGCGCCTCGCTGGCATCGAGCGCCGCGAACAGGTCGAACACTTCGTTGGCCACCGCATCGGGGCGGGCATCGCCGCGGTCTACCTTGTTGATAACTACAATCGGGCGAAGGCCAAGTTTCAACGCTTTGCCAAGCACGAATTTGGTTTGCGGCAGCGGCCCTTCGGCGGCATCGACGAGCAGCAACGCGCCATCGACCATCGAGAGCACACGCTCCACCTCGCCGCCAAAATCGGCGTGTCCCGGCGTATCGACGATGTTGATGCGGATGTCGCCGCGCTTCACCGACGTGCATTTGGCAAGGATGGTGATGCCGCGCTCGCGCTCGATGTCGCCGGAATCCATGACGCATTCGGCGACTTGCTGGCCGACGCGGAACGTACCGCTCTGGCGCAGCATCTGGTCAATCAGCGTCGTCTTCCCGTGGTCAACGTGGGCGATGATGGCAATGTTGCGAAGTTCGGTCATAATGTCATTTCCCCTCTTCCCTTGCGGGAGAGGGAGGCTTCCCTTAAGTCTTGCGTCAGCAAGTCTTAGGAAAACCGGGTGAGGGGTAAAGATCACCCTCTCCCGAATTTTGTAAGCTCATTGCATTCGCTAACAAAATTCGCCCCCTCCCATCAAGGGAGAGGAGAAAATTCAGTAGTATTATATCAGCTTCAGATTGGCCGCCGAGCTTTTGCCCTTGTTCTCCGCCAGGTCGTATGAAACGCGCTGACCCTCATCTAGCGTCATCAAGCCCGCCGCCTCCAGCGCCGAAACATGCACGAATACATCCTGCGTATCGTCATCCGGTTTGATGAACCCAAAACGCTTCGCCGGGTTGTACCATTTGACTGTGCCAGTCGCCATTGCCTTAACTCCTTATTACAGTAGTGATGGATAAAACGCCGCCAACCGGCAACGCCAGCAGGAGTATGTAGCGCAGCCCGGCAGGGTTGGCAAGGGGGATTCTATCCGAATTTAGCGACCGGGGAGACTTCCAGAACGCGCGTAGCCTTTTGCAATAACCTGTCCGGGCGCATGGATAGAATCAGCCGGTTCCCAGGTGAGCATTATCTTTTGATTCCGGGCGAGTAAGCGCGTCATCCCATCCAGCCTTTGCCGGTGGTCCGCAGTGCCGCCTGGCGCATGCTCCTTCATCAGCTTCTGGTCTGTATGGTATTTTTTATTCGGGATAGAATGCCACAAAAATGCCCCCACGGTTATGCCGAAGGATTCTCTAAGCTGTAGGTCTCCGCATTGTCATCATATGCAAACAGCTCGGCGTAGCGCCCCCAACTCGTCACCGCCGACAGCGCTTCCTCGGCATCCTCTTCCGCCATATGGTCCTCAAGCTGCGTCATGAAGCGGATACGCGGCGCGTGATGCCCGGGGCGGCTTTGCAACACACGATACACAAACGCCGCCAGCGGGATGCTCTGAATCAGATGCTCGGCGAAAATCATCTTGCGCTTCTGCGTCCCGGCGTCGGCGAACATTTTGCCGGCGGCGGTAAGTTTGACGTCGCCGCTTGAGACCTCGGCGAATTTAAGCATCCTGAGCGCCTCGACAAGATGCAGCACGTCCTCGGTGCCGAGGCCCAGTGCCTGGTCAAGCGCCGGCAGATCGGCTTGGCCGTGATACGGCGCCTCGGCCAGCGCTTCGACCAGGCCCGATATCTGGTTGGGCGAGACGCGCGGTAATTTGTCGTAGAGCGTGCCTTCGGCGGATTTTTCGGCAATGGCGGCACCGGGCTTTGCCATGCCGGAGGTCATCAGCGTGTAAATCTGGTCGACCATGATGCGAAACGCCATCGACTGGCGATCACGCGGGTGCGGCAGGTCGACCTTGATTTCCGACAAGATGCGCCCGGGGTTGGAAGCGAATACCAGGATGCGGTCGGACATCACCACCGCTTCTTCGATGTTGTGCGTCACCAGCAGCACGCTTTTAAGCGGCACTTTGTGTTCAAGCCACAAATCGAGGAAATCGGTTTTGAGCGTTTCGGCGGTCAGCACGTCGAGCGCCGAGAACGGCTCGTCCATCAGCAATATCTGCGGGTTGACGACCAGCGCCCGCGCGAAGCCGACGCGCTGCTTCATGCCGCCGGAAAGCTCCCGCGGGAAGGCCGATTCGTAGCCGTCGAGGCCGATGAGGTCGATGGCGGCCAGCGCACGCTTCCGCATTTCCTTGCTTGGAACGCCGAGCGCCTCCAGCCCCAGTTCGACGTTCTCCAGCACGGTGAGCCACGGGAACAACGCGAAAGTCTGGAACACCATGGCAATGCTGAGTTGCCCGTCGGCCACCCCTGCACTGCTGTGGACAACGCTGCCGGAGGACGGCGCAATCAGGCCGGCGACGATGCGAAGCAAGGTGGATTTTCCGGAGCCGGACTTGCCGAGCAATCCTACAATCTCGCCCTCTTTCAGCGAGAGGTTGACATCATCAAGCACCTTGAGGTCACGCCCCTCCGACCGCTTGAACATCTGCGAAACATGGTCAAGACTGAGCAGTGCGTTTTCCATATCAATCAAACCTCAACTTCCGCGCCGCCATGTCATACAGCGGCCGCCAGAAGAATTTATTGCACATCACCACCACGATCGCCATCGCGCCGACGCCCAGCGCGATGTGCGGGAAATCGCCGGCTGCCGTCATCTCGGCAATATACGCGCCGAGTCCCTTGGCCGTATAGCTCTTGTCGCCCCACTGCACCGCCTCGGCGACAATGCTGGCGTTCCATGCGCCGCCCGACGCCGTAATCGCGCCGGTGAGGAAATACGGGAACACCCCCGGCACCATCACCTTTTTCCACCACAGCCAGCCATGCACGCGGAAATTGCGCGCCGCCTCCCGCATATCATTCGGGAATGCCGAGGCGCCGGCGATGACATTGAAACAAATATACCACTGCGTGCCCAGTATCATCAAGGGGCTGAGCCAGATGTCGGGATTGAGGTCGTAGCGGCTGATCAGCATCACCGCCACGGGAAATAAAAGGTTGGCTGGAAAGGCGGCAAGGAACTGCGCCAGCGGCTGAATCATCTGCGCCAGCCGGTGATTAAGCCCGATCAAAATGCCGAGCGGTACCCAGACGAGCGATGCCAGCGCAATCAGCACGACGACGCGGGTCAAGGTCAGCAACGCCAGCCACGACACCTGCAGCGCATCACTGAGGCTGACGCTGGCCATAAGGAAGATGACGAGGTGCCGCGCCGTCACTACTCCCACCAGCGCCAGCAACGCATACCAGAGATAATCGAAGAGCCGCGCCTCGCGCGGCGAAAATTGCAGCGAAGGCGCGGCCTTCGGCACGAAAAGCCTGAGGCGCAGCGCCCATTCGGCCAGCCAGCCGAATGGCATAAGCAGTAGCTTCGCGCGGCGGCTTTGGGTAAACAGCTCCAACACCCAGGAACGCGGCGCATCTCCGCCGGCCGTCATTTCATAACGGAATTTGTCCGACCACGCCACCAGCGGACGAAACAGCAACTGGTCATAAAGCAGAATCACCACCGTCATGGCGGCGATGGCATAGCCGATGGCGTGCAGATTGCGCCGCTCGATGGCCAGCGCGATATAGGAACCTACACCGGGCAGCGTGATATGCTGGTTGCCGACGGTAATCGCTTCCGAAGCGACGACAAAAAACCAGCCGCCCGACATGGACATCATGGTGTTCCAGATGAGGCCGGGCATGGCGTAGGGCAGTTCCATCTTCCAGAATTTCTGCCAGCCGGAGAGCTTGAAGACGAATGCCGCCTCGTCAATATCGTGCGGGATGGTTTTCAGCGACTGGTACAGCGAGAAGGCCATGTTCCACGCCTGCGAGGTGAAGATGGCGAAAATGGCGGCGCATTCGACGCCGAGCATACTGCCGGGAAAAAGCGCGATGAAGCCGGTAACGGTGAAGGAGATATAGCCCAGCACCGGCACCGATTGCAGGATGTCGAGCAAGGGAATCAGAATCTGCCCGGCCTTGCGACTCTTGGCGGCAGCGGTGGCATAGGTGAGGGTAAAGGCGAGCGACACCACCACCGCGATCAGCATCCGCAGCGTCGTCCGCATGGCATATTCAGGCAACCGGTGAACGTCAAGGCTGATCGGCGTATGCGCCAGGTGGGTCAGCGGCGCCGAAATTTCGTTCATGCCCCACGAAATATAAGCGAAGAAGGCCAGCACCAGCGAGAAGGCCAGCGCGTCGAACCAGAAACGAGTAAGATGCTGGCGCCCGAGTGCGGGTTTCGGAATCACGCCGACGTTGGCGATGCGCGGAATCAGGCGTCCAGGAATGCCGGAAAATTGCATGGCCGTCCTCCCTATAACAGCGGATGACCCGTCACCGGATAACCTGATGACCAGAAAAACCCGGCCATCCGGTTACGGGTCATCCCCTGATGTTTCCGCCCCTTAATGTCATGTTGTCCCCTTATTGTGAATCCGCGCCGGTTTGTCAACGCATCAATTCTTTGCTATGGCTGACACAATGAGTAAAATTCCAAAAAGCATCTGGGCGCTCGGTTTCGTCAGCCTGTTCATGGACTGCTCCTCCGAGTTGATCCACAGCCTGCTGCCGGTATTCATGATCACCACGCTGAGCCTCAGCGCCGTGTCGCTCGGCATTGTCGAGGGCGTCGCCGAGGCGACGGCGCTCATCACCCGCATTTTCTCCGGCGCTTTAAGCGACTGGCTGGGCAAACGCAAGCTGCTGGCGCTCATGGGTTACGGCCTCGCCGCCGCCAGCAAGCCGCTGTTCCCGCTGGCGCACAGCATGATGACGGTGCTGCTGGCGCGCTGCATCGACCGCGTCGGTAAGGGCATCCGCGGCGCGCCGCGCGACGCGCTGATCGGCGATCTTGCGCCGCCTGACATCCGCGGCGCCTGTTTCGGCCTGCGCCAGTCGCTCGACACCATCGGCGCCGTTATCGGGCCGGGGCTGGCGATTCTCTTCATGCTGCTGCTGGCCGACCATATCCGCGCCGTGCTGTGGATCGCCGCCATCCCCGCTTTTATCGCGGTGATGCTGCTGACCGCCTTTGTCCGCGAGCCGGAAACCGCGCCGAAGAAACATACCGGCGAGAAACTGCGCCTCCGCGACATAAGCCGCGCCGGCGGCGCTTACTGGGAATTGGTCGCCGCCGCCGCCGCGCTGACGCTGGCGCGTTTTTCCGAAGCTTTCCTCATCCTCAAGGCGCAGGTGGACGGGCTGCCGGTGGCGTGGGTGCCGGTGACGCTGGTAGTAATGAACATTGTCTATACGCTGGCGTCTTACCCGACGGGCAAATGGTCGGACCGCATTGGCCGCGAGGCGGTGCTCCTGATGGGTATTGCTTTCCTGCTGGCAGCCGATATGGTGCTTGGCCTCGGCCATAATCTGTGGTGGCTGGCGCTCGGCGTCAGCTTATGGGGGCTCCATATGGGATTTACGCAAGGCTTGCTCGCGGCGATGGTGACGGACACCGCGCCGGCGCACATACGCGGCACCGCCTACGGCGTCTACAACCTCGCCTGCGGCATCGCCATGCTGGCCGCCAGCGTTATTGCCGGCGAGATGTGGGAACAACTCAGCCCGGCGGCAACGTTTTTCACCGGCGCGTTTTTCAGTGCCGCCGCGCTGGCGGGCGTAGGATGGGCAGGAAACAAGAGGAACCGCCATGCAAAATAAAGCACACGCCGTACGGCGCGACATGACATGGGTGTTTCTGGCCGCGCTGATTTTTTTCTGCATCGGCCTCGGCGCGCGGCCTTACCTTACGCCCAGCGAAGCGCGCTATATCGAGGTGCCGCGGCAAATGCTGGCGACGCATGACTGGCTGACGCCGCGCATCAACGGCGTGCCTTACTTTGAAAAACCGCCGCTCTTTTACTGGATGCAGGCGTCGGTCATGCAGTTTCTCGGCGCCGGCGAATTCGCCGGGCGCATCACCACCGCCATCATGGCGGCGCTGCTTTGCACCATCACCTTCGCTGCCGGCCGGATGCTTTACGGGCGTCCCGCCGGATTGCAGGCGGCGCTGGTGCTGGCGACCTGCGCTTTCGGCTATACCTTAAGCCGCGTGGCGATGGTGGACATGCCGGTCAGCCTGTTCATCACCGCCTGCCTCGCTTGTTTCATGGCAGCACAGCATACCGAGGGAAAACGAAAGCGAAATTTTTATTTGCTCATGTATCCCGCCGCAGCGCTGGCGGTACTCTCCAAAGGCTTAATCGGCATGGTCATCCCGGGATTGGTCATCAGCGCATGGATCGCCACGACAAAAAGCTGGCGTATTTTGCGTGAAGCACGCCTGTTCACCGGCCTGGTTATTTTTCTGATTATCGCCGTGCCGTGGCACGTGCTTATGATGCGCGCGCATCCGGCGTTTTTCGATTTTTATATCGTCCACGAGCATTTCGAGCGCTTCCTGACCAACGAGGCCAAGCGCGACAAGCCGTGGTGGTTCTTCATCGCCATCACGCTGGCCGGCCTCCTGCCGTGGACGTTTACAGCCCCGCATTCATTGCGGGGGCTGGTAACATGGAAAGAGACTCCGCAATCCCCCTTCGCTAAAGCTACGGCGGACAAGCAAGTGCGAGGTGACACTTTTTTCCTCCTCCTTTGGATTCTTCTGCCGCTGCTCTTTTTCTCGGCGTCGCATTCCAAGCTGGCGGCCTATATACTGCCTATTTTCCCGCCGCTTTGCATTGCCATCGGGAAATATCTCGCCGAGGCCTGGCAGGGACAGGTGACGGCGCAACCTCTGCGTCGAAACATCTTCTTCGTCGCAGCACTGTTCGGCGCGCTACTGGCGGCGTATGGCGTGCTGCATTATATCATGCCGCTGCCGGGCGGCGAGGATCGCAAGCTGGCGGTGGGGCGTGACATCCTGCCGTGGATGCTTATTCCACTAACCCTTGCTTTAATCGGGCTTCTCCATGTGGCGCTGCGGCGCTATTCCGCGAAGGTACTCATCATGGCGCTGGCGCTGTTCGGCGCAGTGGTGGGACTCAGCGCTAATTATATCGTCGGCGACGTTGACCGCGCCAGCGCCAGGCCGCTGGCCGATTTCCTCAAAGACCGCCTGAAACCCGGCGACATGCTGGTGATGTACGGCGGCTATTTCCAGGACGTGCCGGTGTACTTAAACCGCAATGTCAGCGTCGCCGGGTATACAGGAGAGCTGGAATTCGGCTACGCGCATTATCCCGAAACGCATGAATGGATGATTACCGACAAGGAGTTCTGGCGGCGCTGCGCGAACGCGAAACACCCTGTTTACGCGCTGATGAAAAACACCACGCGCGATACGCTGAAAATGCCCGCTGCCTGCCGGCTGCGCGAGGTGGCCTCATATGGCAGGAACGTGCTGTTGGAAAAGGAATAACCAAATGGCCGATGTAGAATTTCTCCCCTTCGCCAGACCTGCTTTAAGCGAAGCGGCGATTGAAGAAGTCGTGGCAACCCTGCGCTCCGGCTGGATCACCACCGGCCCGCGCGTGCAGAAGTTCGAGGAGATGCTATCGGCCTGTCACGGCGGCAGGAGAGCCTTGGCATTATCCTCCGCCACCGCCGGGCTGCACGTGGCGCTCTTGGCGCTGACATTGGAAACGGGCGATGAAGTCATCACCACGCCGCTGACGTTTGCCGCCACGCTCAACGTCATCGCGCTGGCGGGCGCAACGCCGGTGCTGGTGGATATTGATCCGGCAACGCTCAATATGGATGTATCGCGGCTCGAAGCGGCCATCACGCCGCGCACCCGCGTCCTCATGCCGGTGCATTTCGCCGGATTACCCTGCGACCTCGATATGATTTATGCGCTGGCAAAAAAACATTCGCTGCGCGTGGTGGAAGACTGCGCGCACGCCATCGGCGCAGAATATAAAGGCAAAAAACTCGGCTCGTTCGGCGACATCGCCGTCATGAGTTTTCATCCCAACAAAAACATGACGACCGGCGAAGGCGGCGCCGTCATCACCGATGATAAAGAAGTAATTTCCGCTATCGAGCGCTTAAGGTTCCACGGCATCGACCGCAACGCCTTCAACCGCTTCGCCAAAGGAGGCAGCCAGCAATACGACGTCGTGTTGCCGGGGTTCAAATACAACATGATGGACATCCAGGCGGCGCTCGGCCTGCACCAGTTGCCGGAACTGGATGGGTTCATCAAAAAACGTGCAGCGCTGGTGAAACGTTATTATGAAGCGCTTGAAAACTGGCCGGAACTTATCCTGCCGCAGGCCCCCACCTACGCGCATACGCACGCCTGGCACCTGTTTACGCCACGGCTTAATGACCGCGACGGCTTTATTACTGCCATGAAGGCGGAAAATATCGGTGTCGGCCTGCATTACCAGGCGGCGCATATGTTTAGCTGGTACAAGGAACGCTACGACTGGAAACCCGAAGATTTTCCAAATGCTTTGGCCGCCGGAAACAGCATTGCGAGCCTGCCGCTCTTTCCCACCATGACGGAAGCCGAACAGGACAGGGTGATAAAAGCGATGGAAAAAGTCTTAAAGGCGTGATTAGAGTCGAGAGTCGCGTGGCTCGTAAATAAACGCAACCCGCGATCCGGGTCACCTTGAATCATGGAAAACTTAATGCCCACTCCCACCATCTCCATCGTCATCCCCGTTTTCAACGAGGAGCTGACGCTGCCCATTCTGTTCTCGCGGCTTATCCCCGTGATGGACAAGTACGGCAAGCCATATGAGGTCATTTTCGTCAATGACGGAAGCAAGGATAATTCGCAAAAGGTGCTGGCGGAATTATTCACCAAAAGGCCGGATGTTATCCGCGCGGTGCAGTTCATGCGCAATTACGGCCAGCATCCGGCCATCATGGCCGGGTTCGAGCGCATGCGCGGCGAAGTGGCGGTAACGCTCGACTGCGACCTGCAGAACCCGCCGGAAGACATCCCAAAAATACTCGACCTCATTGAGCAGGGGCACGATGTCGTCGGCGGCTATCGCGGCGACCGGCAGGATTTGGCCTGGCGCAAATTCGTGTCGAAAATTTCCAACATCGTGCGCGCCCGCATCACCAACATCAACATGCGCGATCACGGCTGCATGCTGCGCGCCTACCGCCGTCATATCGTAGACCAGATCGTCGA
This sequence comes from Pseudomonadota bacterium, assembly GCA_028873525.1. GTDB lineage: Bacteria > Pseudomonadota > Alphaproteobacteria > Rickettsiales > SXRF01 > JABDCD01. The sequence goes on along the minus strand of JAGWIM010000003.1, from coordinate 15,540 downwards.
GGCCGGCGACGCCACGCCGTTCGTCACGGCGTTGTCGCAGTCGTTGGCCGCCAACCCGGCGGAAATCGAGGTTGGACATGAGGAGCGCGCCGCCGGCGTTTCCAACTACAATCTCTATAAGCTCATCCGCTATAATTTCGACCTGATGACCGGCTTCTCGCTGGTGCCGCTGCAGATGTTCACCATCACCGGCATGATTTTATCCGTTCTGAGTTTCCTGCTGGTGATTTACATGGGGCTGCGGCGCCTCTTCATCGGCCCGGAGGCGCAGGGCGTGTTCACGCTGTTTGCCATTTTGTTCCTGCTGGTGTCAGTGGCGATTACCGGGCTTGGCATCGTTGGCGAATATGTCGGCCGCATCTACATGGAAGTGCGCAAGCGCCCGAAATACACGATCAAGGAAGTGCTGGAGACAAAATGAAGCTGCTCATCCTCGGCGCTAACGGCTTCATCGGCAGCCATGCCAGCGATTATATCTTAAAGCATCGCCCCGACTGGCGCATCGCGGCAATGGATTTGTCCGACGGGCATCTGAAAGACTGCCTCGGCCACAAACATTTCTCCTTTAAAAAGGGCGACATCACCAAAGAGCGCACATGGATCGAGGCGCAGGTGAAGGAATGCGATGTGGTGCTGCCCCTGGTCGCCATCGCCAACCCGGCGACATATGTGAAAAATCCGCTCGCCGTGTTCGAGCTGGATTTCGAGGCCAATCTGGAAATCGTGCGCCACTGCGTGAGGTATAAAAAACGCATCGTGTTTCCCTCAACCTCGGAAGTGTACGGCATGAGCCCGGACATTCCCTATAACGAAGAAAGCAGCCGCCTCGTCACCGGCCCCATCGCCAAGGAGCGCTGGATTTATTCCTGCAGCAAACAAATGATGGACCGCGTGATTTACGCTTACGGCCAGCATCACGGCTTGCAGTTCACGCTCTTCCGCCCGTTCAACTGGTTCGGCCCCAGGCTTGACAGCGTGTGGGAGGAGGGCAAGGCCAGCCGCGTTGTTTCGCAATTCCTAAGCAATATCCTGCACAAGCGCGGCATCGTGCTGGTCGGCGGCGGCGCGCAGAAACGCTGCTTCCTTTATATCGACGACGCCATCCGCGCATTGGCGAGTATCCTCGACAATAAAAACGGTTGCGCCGATGGCCGTATCTTCAATATCGGCGATCCGGACAGCGAAGCCTCGATTGCCGAACTGGCCGAGATGATGCTTTATCTCGTCGGCGCATGTCCGGGATATGAAAACGTGCGCTCGCAGGTGAAAATAACAACGGTGGGCGGCGAAGCGCATTACGGCAAAGGCTACCAGGATGTCGATCGCCGCGTGCCCGACATTGGAAACGCCAAAAAACACCTCGGCTGGACACCGTCTGTATCTTTACGTGACGGACTCAGGCAGACAATTGCCTATTACCTGGCTAACCGGCCGACCGCTTGAGCGCCGCTTCGATCGGCATGGGCGGCGCGAACAGGTACCCCTGGAACAGATCGACGCCAAGCTGCCGCAGCGCCTGGTAGATGTCCTCAGTTTCGATGCCTTCACCAATGACTGTGCTGGATCCGGCATGCGCCAGTTCGACCAGCCGGCGGATAATGTTGCGCGCAGCCGGATCGGCCGCCTGGCGCGCCAGCCGCATATCGATCTTGACGAAATCGGGGCGGATCTCCGGCAGTAGTTTCTTTGCCACCTCGACCGATTCGACATCGTCGAGCGCAATCGAATAGCCGCGCGAGCGCCCGTATTCGCAGACGCTTTTAAGATGTGTGATGTCGCGCGGCATTTCCGAGCGCGTGAAATCAAGAACGATATGTTTGGCAATCACGCCGAAATTCCTGGCCGTCTCGCTCAGTCCTTCGAGGTACACCGCCGGACGCTGGATGAACCCCGGGAAAAAATTGACGAAGAGAAAGCCGTTGAACTCGCTGGAGACGAATGTCCGTATTGCCTGCACCTGCAGATGGCGATCAATGACATGCTGGATGCCGAGCGCATGGCTGGCGGCGACAATGCGGTCACCGGCAATGACGCTCCCGTCGGAACTGCGCACGCGCGCGAATGACTCATAGCCGAAAATTTTTTCCCTGGCCGACACCACCGGCTGTAGGTAGCACATGATGCGTTCCTCGATCAACGCATCGCCCAGCCACAGGCTTTCTGCGATGTGTTGAATGGCTGGCACCGGTCGGCTGTCCCGCCGGTCGGCTATCGCCGTCATGGCCGTGACCGACGCCTCCACCGCCGCGACGGCGCCAGAGTTTGCCAGCAGCCCATATATTCCGTCCCACACCGGCTTCCAGTTGCGCGGCGCTTCGACCGACACCGTCCGTTCGTCCGCCGCCTGCAACCCTGCCGCTGTGAGCACGGCCAGCAGCGGGGGGGGGAAGCCATCACCCTTGGCGTACAAGGCTATCCGATACCTCTCGTGCTGGTTCCAGGGCAGGTTGAACTGGGTGGACGATATGCCGGACATACTGTTTATGGCGTTGGGAATACAGGCTTTACGCTATTTTATCCGCGGTTGGTTACTATTTGCTTAAAGCCGCCTGATTATATCTAACTATCTGTTTTGAATTGTAATTCCGCCAAACGGCGGTAGAGCGGGCTGTCAGCCAGAAGCTCCCGGTGCGTGCCAGTGGCCTCGATATAGCCTTCGTTCATGAGTACGATTCGGTCGGCCCGGACGATGGTGGATAAGCGGTGGGCAATAACGAAAGTGGTGCGCCCCTGCATCAATTCTTCCAACGCCTGCCGGATGTACAATTCATTCTCGGAGTCGAGCGCGCTGGTCGCCTCGTCGAGCAAGAGCAGCCGCGGGTTACGGATGACGGCGCGGGCGATGGCGATGCGCTGCTTCTGCCCGCCCGAAAGCTGCACGCCTTTCTCGCCGAGATAGCTGTCCGGCCCGTACGGCAGCTTTTCCAGAAACTCCAGCGCCGAGGCGGCGCGCGCCGCCTGCATCACTTCCTCGTCGGTCGCGCGGATGTTGCCGAGGCGGATATTTTCACGCGCCGTGCCGGAAAAAATAATCGGGTCCTGCGGCACAATGCCGATCAACCCGCGCAATTCCGGCAAAGGCCACTGGCGCAAATCAATGCCGTTTAAGAGAATGGTGCCGCCGGTCGGATCGTAAAACCGCAGCAGCAACTGGAAAATAGTGGACTTTCCGGCGCCCGACGGTCCAACCAGCGCAATCGTCTGCCCCGAGGCGACATCGAGGTTGAAATCATGAACCGCCGGTTTGTCAGGACGCGCCGGATAGATGAAGGAGAGGTGGGAAAAGGCGATTTCCCCTCCCCCTGCGGGGGGGAGGGTAAGGGAGGGGGCATCCTGCGCAGGGCCACCTCCACCCCAACCCTCCCCCCGAACGGAGGAGGGTGAAGCAATAAGCGGTTCCATGGAAAGCAACTCGCCCAGACGCTCGGCGGAACCGGCGGCACGGTGCAAGTCGCCCATCACATCGCTTAAGCCGCCGATGGCGCCGGCCATGATCGCCGAATAAAACACGAAGGCGGAAAGATCGCCGGAGGTCATGCGCCCCGCCAGCACGTCGCGCCCGCCCATCCACAGCACGCCCATGATGGCACCGAACACCAGCGAAATCACCACCGAGGTCAGCAGCGCCTTGGTGCGGATGCGCGAAAATCCGGCGCGCAATACACGCTGAATCACCTGCTCGAACCGCTGGGTTTCATACTCCTCCAGCGCGAAGGCCTGGATGGTGCGGATGCCGTAGAGCGTTTCCTCGCCCTGCGCGCTGATGTCGGCGACGCGGTCCTGCGTCTCGCGCGAGTGACGGCGCACCCGCCGCCCCAGCATAATAATCGGCACGACCACCAGCGGCACCAGCAGCAGTATATAAGCGGTCAGGTGCGGGCTGGTAACGAGCAGCATGGCGCAACCGCCGAACAGCATGATGGCATTCCTGAGCGCCATCGAGGCTGAGCCGGTGATAACGGTTTGCAGCAGCGTGGTGTCGGTGGTCAGGCGCGACAGCAACTCGCCGGTTCTGGCCTTTTCGAAAAACCCCATATGCATGGAGACCAGCTTGCGGTACACATCGCGCCTGATGTCGGCGACGACTTTTTCGCCCAGCCATGCCACCAGGAACAGCCGCGCATATGAGGCGACCGCCAGCAGCGCCACCACGCCCAGCGCGATGATAAAGGAGCGGTTGAGCAGACGCACGTCGCCGCGGCCAATGCCTTCATCAATCAGGTAGCGCAGCGCGCCGCCCATGCCGAGCACGGCGCCAGAGGTGATGACCAGCGCGGCTATGGCAGCGGCAATTTGCCCGCGGTATGGCCTGAAATACCGCTTGAGCGATTTAAGCTGCTTCAGATCGGCCCGGCTTTCTTCTGCCCCATTGCGCCGCCGCCTCATGTGAACTTCTCGCCGGTTGCGGCCTGCAGTTCGGCAAATAATACATCCGGCAATCCACGCCCGTCGGACAACGACCAATTTTCTAATCCCCCCGCTTGCGGGAGGGGGATATAGTTGAAGTGCAACCCACCGCTTTTTGGCGATGACAACCATATCTGGCGGCTGGCCATATGCTTGTTGACGATATATTGCTGGCCGGAAGGAAGGCTGATGGTCATGACGCCATCTGCATATTCCACGTCCAGCGTCCCGTTACGGTCCGCTTTTTCCAGCGCATCGAACAAAACCGTCAGCGCCGCATCCGCCAGACGATGAAAACAATTTTCATCTATAGCATTGTTATTCAATTTGTTACTCTGAATTATGCTCATGGATATTTTATGTATCTCTGCCGTTTTAATGCTTTGTTCACCACATTGCCTTTACAATAGGCCTTATACCGCTTTTTTCAACCACGAAAGGCACGGCGATGATGATCCGCGAAAACAGCCCGCTCTACCATCTGCATGAAATGCATTACGCCGCCATCTCGCCGCTGAACTTTCTGGCAAACGCCAGCAAGGCGTTCCATCGCCACCCGCTGGTGCCAATTGCCTATACGGGTTTTGGCCGTTCCATTGCCGCCGCCGCCGAGGTCATCGAGCGCGTCACGCACCGCTACGGCAAGCCGGATTTCGGCATCCTCCATACCGCCATGGACGGCAAGCAGGTCACCATCTACGAGGAAACGGTGATGGAAAAGCCGTTCTGCCGCCTCGTCCATTTTGAAAAATACGGCAAGATAAAACAGCCGAAACTGCTGCTGGTCGCGCCGATGTCCGGCCATCATTCGACGCTCTTACGCGGCACGGTTGAGGCGCTGCTGCCATTCCTCGATGTCTATATCACCGACTGGATCGACGCGCGCAACGTGCCCATGTATGAAGGCGAGTTCCGGCTGGAGGATTACATCGCATATGTGATTGAATTCACCCGCAAGCTGGGGCCGGATGTGCACCTGATGGCAGTCTGCCAGCCGTCGGTGCCGGTGCTGGTGGCCGCCGCCGTGATGAACGCCGGCAAAGACCAAAACGCGCCGCGATCAATGACATTGATCGGCGGGCCGGTGGATGCGCGAGTCAACCCGACCAAGGTCAACCAGCTCTCCATGGAAAAACCGATGAGCTGGTTTGAAAGCAACGTGGTAACCCGCGTACCGTTTAACTATCCGGGCTTCATGCGCCGCGTTTATCCGGGATTCCTGCAATTGACGGGATTCATGATGATGAATCTCGACCGCCATCTCGACGCCCACGCCGATCTGTTCAAGCACCTGGTGGCAGGCGACGGCGAGTCGGCGCGCGCCCATAAGAAATTCTACGACGAATATCTCTCGGTGTGCGACCTGCCGGCGGAATTTTACCTCGATTGCATCGACCAGGTGTTCCAGCGCTTCCTGCTGCCGGAAGGCAAATTCGTCTATAAGGGCAAGCCGGTAAAACCCGAGGCGATTACCAAGACGGCGCTCTTGACCCTGGAAGGCGAGATGGATGACATCTCCGGCGTCGGCCAGACCGAGGCGGCGCAGAAACTTTGCAGCGGCTTGCCCGCCTCGATGAAAAAGCACCACCTGCAGAAAGGCGTCGGTCATTACGGCATCTTCAACGGCCGTAAATTCCGCGAACATGTCGTGCCGATTATCGTGGAGTTTATCGGGAAGATGGATAAATAGTTTGAGCGGGTTACACCGTTCATTGCCTGGCGCGTGTTTACACCGGACACCGCAATACCCCCGCAACAGGTGTGGAGTTGTGCGGGGATTTCACCCTTGACACCCCCGCCCTGCCCCCCTATTGTCCCGCCAATTTGTTTGACTTTAAGCGGGAGCCGCGCGACCAGCACATGTCCAGCCATCCCCCGATTCCGGACCATGTGAGTGCCTGTTTATTATTGGCGGATGGGACGGTGTTTTCCGGGCAAGGCATCGGCGCGGAAGAAATGGGCATCGGCGAAATCTGCTTCAACACCGGCATGACCGGTTACCAGGAAACGCTGACCGATCCGTCTTACGCCGGGCAGATCATCACCTTCACCTTCCCGCATATCGGCAATATCGGCTGCAACGACGAGGATATCGAAGCGGTGCGACCGTTCTGCGCCGGGCTGGTGCTGCGCGAGCGCCCTACCCCGCCCTCGAGTTTCCGCAGCCAAATTTCTCTTGAAGAATGGCTCAAGCGCCATCGCTTGCCCGGCATCTGCGGCGTCGATACGCGGGCGCTGACGCGGCACATCCGCAAGCACGGCGCGCAGAATGCGGCGATCCTTTCTTTCACCTCCCCCTTGAGGGGGGAGTTCGGCGCAAAAGCGCCGGGAGGGGATGAATTGGCGGAAATTAAGGCCAAGTTGAAATCGCATCCAGATATGACGGGATTAGATTTAGCAAAAACCGTCACGACAAAAAAACCTTATGAATGGAGTGAGGGTCTCTGGCATCTCACCCCCACCCCAACTCTCCCCCCTCAAGGGAGAGGGGGATATAGAGTGGTCGCCATCGATTACGGCGAAAAATTGAATATCCTGCGCAGCCTCGCCGAGCGCGGATGCAAGGTGACGGTGGTTCCGGCGCAGACTTCCGCCGAAGAAATTTTGACGCTGAAGCCGGACGGCGTGTTCCTTTCCAACGGCCCGGGCGATCCAGCGGCCACGGGGAAATACGCCGTGCCCATATTGCAAAAAATCATCGCCTCCGGCACGCCGGTATTCGGCATCTGCCTCGGCCACCAATTATTGGGGCTGGCGCTCGGCGGCAAAACGGAGAAGCTGAAGCAAGGCCATCGCGGAGCCAACCAGCCGGTGAAAAACCTGGAGACCGGCGCGGTCGAAATCACCAGCCAGAATCACGGCTTCGCGGTGGTCGAAAAAAGTCTGCCGAAAAACGTGAAGGTCACACATGTTTCGCTGTTCGACGGCACGGTCGAAGGCCTGCGCTGCACCGACAAGCCCGTCCTCGCCGTGCAATACCACCCTGAATCCTCGCCGGGGCCGCATGACAGCCAATATCTGTTCGATAATTTTGTGAAGATGATGGAGACGCGCCATGCGTAATATACCGGCATTCATTGTCATTGCGGTTGCGTTCGCCTCCCTGCCCACATCAGCGCATGATCTCGCGGCGCAAAAACAGGCGATGCTGGCCGACACGCGGCAGGAGACGGTGGCGCTGGGCGGCAACCGCTTCCTGATATTCAGCGGATCGAAAGCAGCCTACCAGTATGTTTATAGCATTGACCTGGTGGAAATCACCGGCGGCGCGCCGCAGTATGACCCGCTGTTCATCCAGGAGTACAACCCCGCCACCGGCAAAATTTCCCTGAGCAGCGGCGTCGCCTTCGAGGCGACGAGTTATCATTTTGATACCGTGTCGAAGACGCTCAACTATACCTCGATTGATGCAGGGAATGGGCCGCGATTGGCCTATAGTTACCAGCTATCGGGAGACACGCTCGTGCTGGAGCAGGTGCTGGCGCAGGCGCAGACGAAAGATAATCCTCCCATTACTGTTTTCGACGCTCATGCCAAAAAGAACTGACATCAACTCCATCCTCGTCATCGGCGCCGGGCCGATTGTCATCGGTCAGGCCTGCGAGTTCGATTATTCGGGTACGCAGGCGGTCAAAACCCTGAAGGCCGAGGGGTACCGCGTCGTGCTGGTCAATTCCAACCCGGCCACCATCATGACCGACCCGGAGCTGGCCGACGCCACCTACATCGAGCCAATCACGCCGGAAATGGTGGAAAAAATCATCGCCAGGGAAAAACCCGACGCACTGCTTCCCACCATGGGCGGGCAAACGGCGCTGAACTGCGCCAAGGCGCTGGCCGAATCCGGCGTGCTGAGAAAATATAATGTCGAACTCATCGGCGCGCGGCTGGAATCGATCAACAAGGCCGAAGACCGCGAATTATTCAACCGGGCGATGAACAAAATCGGCCTCTGCGTTCCCAAAAACGCCGTGGTCAAGTCCATGGACGAAGCACGCAGGGCATTAGAAAGAGTGGGGCTTCCCGCCATCATCCGCCCGAGCTTCACCATGGGCGGCGCCGGCGGCGGCATCGCCTATAACCGCGAGGAATTCGAGCAGATTGTAGTCAGCGGGCTGGACGCATCGCCCATCGGCGAGGTGTTGATCGACGAGTCGGTGCTGGGCTGGAAGGAATACGAGATGGAAGTGGTGCGCGACAAAGCCGACAACTGCATCATTGTCTGCTCGATTGAAAACATCGACCCGATGGGCGTGCATACCGGCGATTCGATTACCGTCGCGCCCGCGCTCACGCTGACCGACAAGGAATACCAGATTATGCGCGACGCATCGTTCGCGGTCTTGCGCGAAATCGGCGTCGATACCGGCGGCAGCAACGTGCAGTTCGCCGTAAACCCCAAGGACGGCAGGATGGTCGTCATCGAGATGAATCCGCGCGTGTCTCGCTCGTCGGCGCTGGCCAGTAAAGCCACGGGATTTCCCATCGCCAAGGTGGCAGCCAAGCTGGCGGTCGGCTACACGCTCGATGAGATTAAAAATGACATCACCGGCGGCGCCACGCCCGCCAGCTTCGAGCCGACCATTGATTACATCGTCACCAAAATCCCGCGCTTCACCTTCGAGAAATTCCCCGGCGCCGAGCCGATTCTCACCACCTCCATGAAATCGGTGGGCGAAGCGATGGCGATGGGACGCAATTTCCAGGAGTCGTTGCAGAAGGCGCTGCGCTCGCTGGAAACCGGGCTGACGGGACTCGACGAAGTGCCGCTGAAAGACATGGATGACGCCCGCTCGAAACTCGGACGCCCGACGCCCGACCGGTTGCTGGTCGCCGCGCAGGCATTGCGCATGGGACTTGGCGTAGAAGAAATCTGCGCCATCACGAAATATGATCCGTGGTTCGTGAGGCAGATTGCAGAGATTGTGGCGACGGAAAAAGAAATTAAAGCCGTCATTCCCGCGAAGGCGGGAAGCCATTCACGACCGGCTCCCCGCCTTCGCGGGAATGACGAATTATATCGTTGGAAGCGCATGGGATTTTCTGATGCCCGCATTGCCGGGTTATGCGGCTGCAAGACCGGAGATATTGCCAAGCTGCGCGACAAGCTGGACATCCACCCCGTCTACAAGCGCGTCGATACTTGCGCGGCGGAATTCGATTCGCAGACGCCGTATATGTATTCGACCTATGAGCATGGCGAATGCGAATCCGAGCCGACGGATAAGGAAAAAATCATCATCTTAGGCGGCGGGCCGAACCGCATCGGCCAGGGCATCGAGTTCGATTATTGCTGCGTGCACGCGGCCTATGCGCTCAAAGAGGCGGGCTACGAAACCATCATGGTTAACTGCAACCCGGAAACCGTCTCTACCGATTATGACACTTCCGACCGGCTTTATTTCGAGCCGCTGACGGCGGAGGATGTGTTTGAAATCATCCGCACCGAGAAGAAAAACGGAAAGCTCAAAGGCGTCATCGTGCAGTTCGGCGGGCAGACGCCGCTGAAGCTGGCGCGGCCATTGGAAAAAGAGTTCGGCAAGGACATCATCATCGGCACCTCGCCCGATTCCATCGACCTCGCCGAGGATCGCGACCGCTTCCGCAAACTGGTCGACAAGCTGAAACTGAAGCAACCGAAAAGCGCCATAGGCACCACTGCGCAGGAAGTGGTGAAACAGGCAGACAACATTGGTTTCCCGCTGCTGGTGCGGCCATCGTACGTACTGGGCGGCCGTGCCATGAAAATCATGTACGACAAGCCGTCGCTGGAAATCTATGTCGAGGAACTCGCCAAAATGTTCGGCGACGGGCCGATATTGATCGACTCCTATCTGCAGGACGCCACCGAGCTGGACGTCGACTGCCTCTCAGACGGCAAGGATGTGTTCGTTGCCGGCATCATGCAGCATATCGAGGAAGCGGGCATCCATTCCGGCGATTCGGCCTGCAGCTTGCCGCCTTACTCGCTGAGTGAAGACATCATTGCCGAAGTAAAACGGCAGACCAAAGCGCTGGCGCGGGCGCTTAAAGTCATCGGGCTGATGAATGTGCAATTCGCCATCAAGGATAATGAGGTTTACCTCATCGAAGTGAATCCGCGTGCCAGCCGCACCGTGCCTTTCGTGGCTAAAGCGACCGGCGTTCCGGTGGCCAAGATCGCGGCAAGGGTGATGGCCGGAGAACGGTTATCAGTTATCAGTCGTCAGCTAACAGGAAAAGATCTGACAACTGACAACTGTCAACTGTCAACCTCTTCACACGTAAGTGTGAAGGAATCCGTCTTTCCCTTCGCGCGGTTTCCGGGGGTGGACGTCATCCTCGGGCCGGAGATGAAATCGACCGGCGAGGCAATGGGCATCGACCGCGATTTCCCGCGCGCTTTTGCCAAGTCGCAACTTTCGGCAGGCGGCACGATCCCGCAAAGCGGATGCGTATTTGTTTCTGTCAAGGAATCGGACAAGCCGCAGGTTGCGCCCGCTGTCAAAAAATTATTAGCAATGGGCTTTTCGGTCGTCGCCACGCGCGGCACGGCGGCCTACCTGCAAACCCAGGGACTCGATGTCGGGGTGGTCAACAAAGTGCGCGAGGGGCGGCCGCACATTGTGGACATGCTGAAAGACAATAAAATCGCGCTGGTTATCAACACCACTGAGGGCGGCGAATCCATCGCCGATTCCTTCTCCATCCGCCGCACGGCGCTCCTTAACAAAATCTCCTATTACACCACGGTGGCCGGCGCCCGCGCCTGCACCCAGGCCATCGAAGCCGTAAGCAGCAGCGACGGGCTTGACGTAAAGCCGATACAGGATTATTTCGCAGAGCAATCTGAAGAACGCGACTACTTAACTGCGGTGGAGCAAACCTTGGCCGGGGAATGGCTATCCGACGAAGATGAGCAAGCGTTTAAGGATTTATAGGATGATGCTGGCTACGTCGTATGACCATCTATGTTATTGCCCCGAGTACGCCTACCTTTTACACTTGCACCCCATCGAATCAACGTCTCAGCGGTTTCAGGTTGCGAATGTATTACCTGATGCAAGAGCCTATTACTAATATCTACTCCACAATCAGCCAAATGCTTTATCACAGGAAGGCGCCTGAAATGGGCTATCTGTATTAAACAATCTTTTCAATACCTTGCTCTCTAAGCCTTGACGAATCGGCTATATCTTTCTAGCTTGCCTGCATATTATGCCTGCACCAGAAGCGCGGGTGCATTTTTTTTATTGTGTAAAATCTATGGACAAACTTCCCATCACCGCGGCGGGTTACGCCCGCATGGAGGCGGAACTCAAAAACCTGAAATCGGTAGAGCGGCCGGCCATTATCGCCGCCATCGCCGAGGCGCGGGCGCACGGCGACCTGTCGGAAAACGCCGAGTATCACGCCGCCAAGGAAAAACAGTCCTTCACCGAAGGCCGCATCAATGAGCTGGAGGACAAAGTCTCGCGCGCCGAAATCATCGACATCAAATCGCTTACGAACGACAGCGTCAAATTCGGCGCGACGGTAAAGCTCGCCGACGAGGAAAGCGGCGATGAAACGAGCTACCAGATCGTCGGTGAATACGAGGCCGACCTCAAAGCCAAAAAAATCTCCATCACCGCCCCGCTGGCGCGCGCGCTCATCGGCAAGAAAAAAGGCGACAGCATCGAGGTCAGTACGCCCGGCGGCCAGAAAAGCTACGAAGTGTTGTCGATCGCCTACGTTTAAAATACATAGAATTCATTTTAAAACTCGCTACGCTGAGATTAAGGGCGAGGTTTTCAAGAAGCGCAGAAAACGAAACGGTTTAATCCAGCGTAGCAGAGTCTTGAGATGAATTCCGATTACCTCATCATTGGCGGCGGCATCATGGGGCTGGCGGTAGCGCGCAGCCTGCGGGCGCGCCATAAGGATGCCTCGATTACCCTGATTGAAAAAGAAAGCGGCGTGGCCCATCACGCCAGCGGGCGCAACAGCGGCGTGCTGCACGCCGGATTTTACTACGCCGCCGATTCGCTGAAAGCGAAATTCTGCCGCGACGGCAATAAGGCGCTGCGGGCATATGTGGCCGAACACAAACTTCGCATCAACGATTGCGGCAAGATTGTGGTGGCAAAAAATGAAAAGGAATTGGAAGCGCTGCGCGAGCTTTACCGGCGCGGGCAGGCTAACGGCGTAACGCTGAAGCTCATTGACGAAAAAGATCTGGCCGCCATCGAGCCGAACGCCAGAACCGCCGGCCAGGCGATTTATTCGCCGACCACCGCCGTCGTCGATCCCATCGAAGTATGCAACACGCTGAAACGCGAAATGGAAACGCACGGTGTCAGCATCCTCACCGGCACGGCCTATGAATACCGCTTCGGCGACAATGGCATCGTCGCCGGCGGGCAACGCTTCGAGGCCGGGATGATTATCAATTGCGCCGGGCTTTATGCCGACCGCATCGCGCGGGATTTCGGCTTTTGCCGCGATTACGGCATCATCCCGTTCAAGGGCGTCTATCTCAAATACGAAGGCGCGGACACACCGGCCAAACCCTGCATTTATCCCGTGCCGAATTTGCGCAATCCTTTCCTCGGCGTGCATTTCAGCGTCACGGTGGACGGCACGGTGAAAATCGGCCCGACGGCAATTCCCGCCTTCTGGCGCGAGAATTATCGCGGCGTGAACGGGTTTTCCCCGCGCGATATGGTGGAAATCCTCGGCCGCGAGGCGATGATGTTCGCACTCAATGCCGATTTTCGCTCACTCGCGATGAGCGAAATGAAAAAATACTCAAAGCATTACATGGCGCAGCAGGCGGCACTGATGGTGAAACACCTCGATGCCAAACGCTTTTCCACCTGGATGCGCCCCGGCATTCGCGCACAATTATTCGACAAGCGCACGCTGAAGCTGCTGCATGATTTTGTCGTCGAGGGCGACGCAAAAAGCGTCCACGTCCTCAATGCCGTTTCACCGGCCTTCACTTCGAGTTTTCCGTTTGCCGAGTGGATTGTAAGCCGCTTCGCGCCGGATGCCAGATAACAGATGTTAGATGTCAAATAAAAGAAAACACATTTCTAACATCCGGCATCTGACATCTGACATCCGGCGCAGAGCACCTATAGTTCCTGATTTACTGCAATCGGAATTGCGCCTTGTATTCTGCGGCACGGCGCCAAGCCGCATCTCGGCGCGCGAGAAAGCCTATTACGCCAATCCCGGCAACCAGTTCTGGCACGCGCTGCACCGCGTGCGCCTGACGCCGCGACTCTTTCATCCGCAGGAATATCCCAAGCTGCTGTCGCTCGGCATCGGACTGACCGATTTATGCAAAACCTGCTCCGGCAACGACGATGAATTGCCGCCGGAAGCGCTCGAGCGCGAGGCACTCAAGAAAAAAATCCGCCGTTATAAACCAAAGCTCGTCGCCTTCACCAGCAAAAACGCCGCCTCAATTTATTTCGGCCATAAGGTGGAATACGGGCTGCAAAATGAAACGCTGAACGACACGCAATTTTATGTGCTGTGCTCAACGTCGGGCCGTGCGCGGAGATTTTGGAAAGAGGAAGTGTGGCGGGAGTTGGCCGATATCATCCGGCTTGATAAAACCGCAAAATTACGATAATGTTACTATCTATTAATAATTAAGGATTTACCATGCCATTTGAAATCATAAAAGATACTTCTCAGTTTATTCCTATAAATGCGGGTGAGATGAATTCTGGGGGAATGTATTATGAAGGTTGGAGACAACTTTTTGACCTCAGACATCGTTTTAACACAGCCGGAGCATCGGTGTTATTGATGCCTAACGCAACCGGCACTCATTTTAACAGTTTCCTCGATTATGCCGATAGGAAAGAAAAAGGAGATAGACCAGAAGACCGGCTGTTTAGAACACTTTTTAGTAAGGGTTCATCTACGCCAAAACGCAAAGGTCAAAAACCCGGATCGGAATATCAACGTCACGTAGAACGAGACGCCCTGACTTTCGGCGATGAAACACATAGATTAGCAAAGGGTTCGCTGGAAGCCATATACAAATTGTCCGGCTGTGGTCAAGATCTCTTAATGAATAGACCAGTTAATGACACATCTTCACCCCAAAAAGTTCAAAACCTTCTCACTAGTCTTAATCAATATGCAACTACCATTTTATCGGATCCAAATATTGCTTACGCACCTGAAGTCGAACAATTTACAAAAGCCATATATACCATGGTTACTGCAAGCGCACCACTTACCTTCGATGACGCAGCGGAGCAAGCTGGTGTAGTTTTGCGTTATAAAGATTTGTGGGTGAAAGATCAGAAAAAATCAAAAGACACAAGAGAAGGCGGTGGTTTTCTCGGCTGAGGGAAAATTATTTCTTCCCGCCGAAATAATGTTCCGCTCCCGGGAATGTCCGGTTCCTCACTTCCTCGGCGTAGGTGCGCGCCGCCTGCTCGATGATGTCGGCGAGATGGGCGTAAGGCTTGACGAAGCCGGGCGCGTGGCCGGACAGCCCCAGCATGTCGTCAATCACCAGCACCTGCCCGTCGCAGGCCGGCGAGGCGCCGATGCCGATGGTGGGGATTTTCACCTGCGCCGTAACGTGCCGAGCCACTTCTTCCTTCACGCTCTCAATGACGATGGCGAACGCGCCCGCCTCGGCCACCGCCAGCGCATCCTGCAAAATGACAGCCGCTTCGGTTTCATTCCTGCCCTGATATTTATAACCGCCCAGCGCGTGCACGCGCTGCGGCATGAGGCCGACATGCCCCATCACCGGAATGCCGCGTTGCGTCAGGAAACAAATGGTCTCCGCCGTTTCCCTGCCACCTTCGAGCTTGACTCCCTGCGCGCCGGTTTCAGCCAGCACGCGCGCCGCGGCCTTGAAGGCGTCCTCCCTCGAGGCCTGATAGCTGCCGAACGGCAGATCCACCACCACCAGCGCCCGTGCCGAATGCGCCGCCGCCGCCCGCCCGTGCGCGATCATCATGTCCAGCGTTACCGGCAGCGTACTTTCCATGCCGTACACCACCATGCCGAGCGAATCGCCGACGAGGAGGATGTCCACATGCGCGTCGAGCAGCCGCGCCATGCCGGCCGTGTAACAGGTCAGCACCGCAATCGGTGCGCCGCCTTTGCGGCCAGTAATGTCAGGAACGGAAA
>JAGWIM010000046.1 GCA_028873525.1 Pseudomonadota bacterium | reverse complement strand
CGCCGCCGTCGCGGGCGCGGTCGCGCTTTTGCTCGAGTTCGGTGATAATAGTCGTACTGCGCACCGAGCGGCTGCCCATAACTGCGCCTTCCGCGTCAGTGTGCGCCTGTTTTTTTTCAGCGGCGGTCATAGGGTAAACCCTCCAAAAGGTTGGCAAGAGGAAAGCAATTTATCGGCCATCTAGCAAGCGCAAAATGTCCATTTATTTCTTAGGAATATCAATACCAAGTGCTTTCAGGCTTTTTACCATATGCGGCGGCAGGGGGGCTTTCACATCAATCGGCCTGCCCCCTGCCGACGCCGGAATGACAATGCGCCGCGCATGCAGATGCAATTTATTTTCGACGCCCAGGCTTTCAGCGTCGGTGTTCGCCCCCCCGTATTTATAATCGCCTGTGATGGGGCAGCCGATAGACTGCATATGCACGCGCAACTGGTGCATGCGCCCGGTGAGCGGCTTCAGCTCCATCAGCGCGAAGCGCCGCGCGCAGGCGTCCATGACGCGGTATTCGGTGACGGATTTCTGCCCTTTCTCATCCACCTGCATAATCTCATAGTCGCGGCCTTCCGGGCCGCCGGGCTGGCCGCTTGCCCTGGGATTCTGTTTTTTAAGCAGCGGCCGGTCGACAACGCCCTGCATATGCAGCGGGCAACCGGCGACCAGCGCGATATAGGTTTTTTCAATCCGGCGCGAGGAGAAAAGCTTCATCAAAAAATTGGCCGTTTTAGCGTTCCTCGCCAGCACCAGGCAGCCGGTGGTGTCGCGGTCGAGCCGGTGGGTAAGTTTCGGGCGATCGCCGCCGAAACTGAGGCCACCCAGTAGATCGTCGACGCTCTTTGCAATCCTGCTGCCGCCCTGCACCGGCAGGCCATATGGTTTGTTGAGGATGATAATGCTCTCGTCTTTATAGAGGACGGCGTTTTGCATCATGCGCGCATCGTCGGGTGACAGGGGTCGGGGGTCGGGGGTCGGATTTTTCTTTCTGCCATCTGCCACCTGGCACCTGACATCTATCACCTGCCCCGCCCATACATGGTCGGAGGATTTGGCTTTTTTGCCGTCGAGGCGAATTTCTCCCTTGCGCAGATGTTTCTCCAGCAGCGCGTGCGTCAGCGCCGGAAAATGGCGCTTGAACCAGCGGTCGAGCCGGATGTCAGCATCATCGCCGGTGACGATATGTTCGCTCATCCGAACAGCTTGATGCACCACATGCCGCCCATCAGCGCCGCCACCGACAGCACCACCGATCCGAAGACATAAAGCAGCGCCGGGGCGATGGTGCCGCGCTCGAACATCAGGAACACGTCGAGGCTGAAGGTGGAAAAGGTGGTGAAGCCGCCAAGCACGCCGACTGCCAGCAGCAAATGTAAATCCTTGGCGCGCGACGGCAGCAGCGTAGCGATGACGGCGACCAGCAGCCCCATCAGGAATGCTCCGAGGATGTTGACGGCGAACGTCCCTAAAGGAAATTCGCCGGGATTGAACTTGCCGATGATCGACATGACACCATAGCGGCACATCGAGCCGAATGCCCCGCCAACCGCCACGTACATGAAGGAGAGGAAAGTCATCAGTATCCTCAGTCGTTAGTCGATAGTCCATAGTCGTCAGCCGCTGGCAGATGTTCCGGCTGCCGACTGCCGACTCACGCCGCTTTTGCTTTTTTCGCCTTGGGCCTGGATTCGGCGGCCGGCTCCGGGGCTTCGGCGGTTTGCACCGGCCCGGAATCCTTGCCTTTGGCCGACTCGTCGCGATCAACGAATTCGATGATGGCCAGCGGCGCCGCGTCGCCATAACGGAAACCGGCTTTCAGCACGCGCGTGTAGCCGCCTTTGCGGGTTTTATAGCGCTCGGCCAGCGTGAAAAACAATTTATCGGTGAGCTTCGCGTCTTTAAGCAGAGACAGCGCCTGGCGGCGCGCATGTAAATCGCCGCGCTTGGCCAGCGTGACCAGCTTCTCGACCTGCGGGCGAAGGTCTTTCGCCTTGGGCAGCGTCGTCGAAATCTGCTCGTGCTTGATTAACGCCGCCGCAAGATTGACGAACATCGACTTGCGATGGGCGGATTTGCGACCCAGCTTGCGGCCTGACATGTTGTGACGCATTGTATTTCTCCTTCGTATAAACCCTGCGAGCGCCGAAGGCGCTGCACAGGATCCGGTCTTAAAGATCCTGCGCAATCGCTTCGCGATTCGCAGGATTAATACTAGTACGGTTCCTCGTACTTCCGAGCCAGTTCTTCGATATTCTCAGGCGGCCAGCCTTCAACCTGCATACCGAACTTGAGGCCGATCTTGGCAAGTTTTTCTTTAATCTCGTTGAGCGACTTGCGGCCGAAATTCGGCGTCTTGAGCATTTCGCTTTCCGTTTTCTGCACCAGGTCGCCGACATAGACGATGTTGTCGTTCTTGAGGCAGTTGGTGGCGCGCACCGAAAGCTCGTCGAGGTCGTAGACCTTCTTGAGCAGGTACGGCGAGAACGGCAGGTCGGGCTTGGCTTCTTCTTTTTTCTCGATCTGCGATTCCTCGAAATTAATGAAGAGCTTCAACTGATCCTGCAGGATGCGGGCGGCCAGCGCCACCGCGTCTTCGGCCGTCATCGATCCGTCGGTTTCGATGGTCATCGACAATTTGTCATAGTCGGTGATCTGGCCGACGCGGGCGTTGTCCACCCTGTAGGATACTTTGATCACCGGCGAGAACAGGGCATCGACCGGGATCAGGCCGATGGGCGCGTCGGTCGCCTTCTGGCCGCGCACGTACCCCTTGCCGGTTTCGACCGTCATCTCCATGTTGAACTTGGCGCCCTTGTCGAGCGTGCAGATGACGTGATCCTTGTTGATGATCTCGACGTCGCCGGAAAGTTCGATCTGGCTGGCCTTGACCTCACCCGGGCCGGTGGCCGAAAGCGTCAGGCGCTTTTTTTCGCTGCCGCCGGATTTCAGGCGCAGCTCCTTGACGTTGAGGACGATGTCGGTGACATCCTCGCGCACGCCGGGAATCGACGAAAATTCATGCAGCACGCCCTCGATTTTCACCGAAGTCACCGCCGCGCCCTGCAGCGACGACAGCAGGATGCGGCGCAGCGCCACGCCCAGCGTATGGCCGAAGCCGCGCTCGAGCGGCTCGGCGACGATGGTCGCCTGGCGCGGGTTGCCCTTCGAGGCTGCGATATCGAGCTTGCTTGGTTTAATCAGATCTTGCCAGTTTTTCGCTAACACGTTTTGCTCCTTAAAGTTGGCAGCGGCCGGCGGCCGGCGGCCAGTTAAATAATTCTTCCTTCACTGGCCGCTGGTCACTGACCGCTGGCCGCTTTTATTACACTCTTCTGCGCTTCGGCGGCCTGCATCCATTATGCGGCACCGGCGTCACATCCTTGATCGAGGCGACCATGAAGCCCACCGCCTGCAGCGCGCGCAAGGCCGATTCACGGCCGGCGCCGGGACCTTTGACCAGCACCGTCAGCGTTTTCACGCCGTGTTCCTGCGCCTTGCGGCCGGCGCTTTCCGCCGTTACCTGCGCCGCGTAGGGCGTCGACTTGCGCGATCCTTTGAAGCCGTGCTGCCCGGCCGACGACCAGGCCACCGTGTTGCCCTGCGTGTCGGTGATGGTGACGATGGTGTTGTTGAACGAGGCGTTGACATGCGCCACGCCGGTGGTGATGTTCTTGCGCTCTTTCTTCTTTACCTTCGCCGGGCCGGCGGGTGCGGCATCATCTTTCTTTGCGGTTGCTTCTTTAGCCATTTTCTCTCCTTAGTTGACAGCGGCCAGCGGCCAGCGGTCAGTTTTTCATTTTTTACTGGTCGCTGCCAACTGGCCGCTGACTACTATTTCGTCACTATCTTCTTCCCGGCAATCGGCTTGGCTTTGCCCTTCCGGGTGCGGGCGTTGGTGTGGGTGCGCTGGCCGCGCGTCGGCAACTTCTTGCGGTGGCGCAGGCCGCGGTAGCAGCCCAGATCAACCAGCCGCTTGATATTCATCGACACTTCGCGGCGCAGGTCTCCCTCGACCGTGTAATCGCGGTCGATGATCTCGCGGATGCGGCCGACTTCCGACTCGGTGAGCTGATGCACGCGCCTTTCAACAGGTAAATCGGCCTTCTTGCAGATTTCCGCCGCCTTGACATGGCCGATACCATGAATATAGGTCAGCGCGATGTCGAGTCTCTTGGCGGAGGGGATGTTGACGCCGGCAATACGAGCCACAGAAAATCCTTATGAATAAGTATGTTACGTTAAAATCACGTCAGGAGAGCGGGAATTTTAGTGATATTTATGCTTCCGTCAACTGTTTTTAGCAGCATTTTTATTGCTGCCGCTGCTGACGATAGCGTTAATCTTGGCCGTCACCTCCTCGATGGAAGCCATGCCGTCGATGGTCTGGAGCACTCCCTTGCCCTTGTAATAAGGCAGCAGCGGCGCCGTCTGGCGGTGATAGGACTCAAGGCGGCGCGCCACGGTTTCCACCTTGTCGTCCTCGCGGCGGCTGAACTGCGTGCCGCCGCAGGCGTCGCACGCGCCCTCGGTTTTCAGCTTGTGGAAGGAATCGTGGTAAACGGCGCCGCACTTGGCGCAGGTGAAGCGTCCGGCGATGCGCTCGATAAGCTGCCTGTCGTCTACCTTCAACTCGATGACGTACGACAGCGATTTGCGGATTTCCTTCAGCATTCCGTCAAGCGCCTCGGCCTGCGGGGCGGTGCGCGGAAAGCCATCGAGGATGAAGCCCCTGGCGCAGTCTTTCTGGTTGAGGCGGCCGCGGATGATGGCGATGATGAGGTCGTCCGGCACCAGGTCGCCGCGCTGCATGTAGGTGCGGGCGAGATTATTGAGCGTGCCGGGGGATCGCAGCATGTCACCGCTGGAGAGCTTGGCCAGGCCATATGCGTCGTGCAGGCGTTCCGCCTGCGTACCCTTGCCGGCGCCGGGCGGCCCGAAGAGAATGAGATTCATTTTAATCTTCCTTTCAGCTTGGCTTTGCGGATAAGCCCCTCGTACTGGTGGGCGAACAGATGCGACTGCACCTGCGTGACGAAATCCATGGTGACGCTGACGACGATCATAAGTCCGGTGCCGCCGAGCTGAAACGGCACCGAGTAGCGGGCGACGAAAATCTCCGGCGCGGCGCAGACCACCGCAATGTAAACGGCGCCGACGGCGGTAAGGCGCGTGAGCACGTAATCGAGATATTCGGCGGTGGCCTGGCCGGGGCGGATGCCGGCGATGAAGCCGCCGTTTTTCTTGAGGTTGTCGGCGGTTTCGGCCGGGTTGAACACTACCGAGGTGTAAAAGAAGCTGAAAAAGATGATGAGCGTCACATAGAGCGCGATGTAAAGCGGCTGGCCATGCGCCAGGTAAGCGCTTACGGCGCCGAGAATGCCGCCGCCTGAGGCGTGGAAGCTGGCGATGGTCAGCGGAAAGAGCAGGATGGAGCTGGCGAAGATCGGCGGGATGACGCCGGAGGTGTTGAGCTTCAACGGCATATGCGTCGACTCGCCGCCGAACATTTTATTACCGACCTGGCGCTTGGGATACTGGATGACGATGCGCCGCTGCGCGCGCTCGATGAAGACGATGAAGGAAATCAGCCCCAGCACGGCGATAATGATGAACAGAATGCCGAAGGTCGAAAGCGCGCCGGTGCGCCCAAGCTCCAGCGTGCGGCCGATGGCGGAAGGCAGGTTGGCGATGATGCCGGTGAAGATGATGAGCGAAATGCCGTTGCCGATACCGCGCGCCGTAATCTGTTCGCCGATCCACATGAGGAACAGCGTACCACCGGTCAGCGTTACCGTCGTCGTGAACAGAAAAAACGCGCCGGGGTTGATGACCGCCGATCCGTGCGGTCCGGTCATGCCCTCAAGACCGACGGCGATGCCATACCCCTGGAAGGCGGCCAGCAGCACGGTGCCGTAGCGCGTGTACTGGTTAATCTTGCGCCGGCCGGCCTCGCCCTCTTTCTTCAGCGCCGCCAGCGACGGCGCCGCCACGGTCAGCACCTGCAGGATAATCGACGCGGAAATATACGGCATCACCGCCAGCGCGAAAATCGTCATGCGCTGCAGCGCGCCGCCGGAAAGCATGTTGAACATGCCGAGCACGCCGCCCTGGTTGCGCGCGTAAATTTCAGCCATGATGTGCGGATCGACGCCGGGAACGGGAATGTAGGTGCCGAGACGGTAGACAATCAACGCGCCAAGCACGAACCACAGCCTTGCCTTAAGCTCGGTGGCCTTGGCAAACACCCCGAGATTCATGGTGGAGGCTAAGCGTTCTGAGGCGGAGGTACTCATAGGGAATGACCAGATGGCCAGACGACCAGACGACCGGAAACGAAGATAACCGAATACCCTACAACATCATGCATTTTTCTGGTCATCCGGTTACGGGTCATCTGGTCATCCTACCGCCACTTTCCCGCCCGCCTTCTCGACCGCCGCTTTCGCCGTTTCGGACACAAGATTCACCTGCAGCGTTACCCTGGCGGTAAGCGCGCCTTTGGCCAGCAATTTAATTTTAGTGGCATTCTTGCGCGCCAGGCCGGCGTCTTTCAGCACGGCGAGCGTGATGTCTTTCTTGGCGTCGAGCGCGCCGCTGTCGATGGCTTTCTGCAGCGCGCCGAGATTGACGACCGCATATTCCACGCGCGACGGATTGTTAAAGCCGCGCTTGGGCAGGCGGCGGTGAATCGGCGTCTGGCCGCCTTCGAAGCCGTTGATACGCACGCCGGTGCGCGCCGTCTGGCCTTTGCCGCCGCGGCCACAGGTTTTGCCTTTGCCGGAGCCGATGCCGCGACCGACGCGCATTTTGCGGTGGTGCGATCCGGGGTTGGATTTGAGTCCGTTGAGTTGCATAATTCTCTCCTGTATTCCCTATATTCTTCAAATCCCGTGAGCGCCGATGGCGCCGCACAGGATTCATGTTACATTGTTCTCCGTATCCTGCGCTGACGCTTCGCGTCCCGCAGGATTAATACTCCACCTTCACCAGATGCCGCACCTTATAAATCATGCCGCGGATTTCCGGCGTATCCTGAAGCACGCGCGAGCGATGGCGCTTGCCAAGGCCGAGGCCGACAAGCGTCGCCTGCTGGTCCCACCGGCGCGCGATGGTGCCGATCATCTGCGTCACCTTGACCTTGCCGTGCGTCGACGGAGCCTTCTTGGCTTCCGGCTTCGCGCTGTACGCTTCACCGGACACGTCCGACTTTTTCGCAGGGGTTTTCGCCGTCTTCGGCTTCGTATCCGCCTTGGGTGCTGGCTTGGTGGTCATAACTATTCCTTAGGTTTCTTTTCGTTTTTTTCGTTATTGCTTTCTTCCGATTTACCCTCGCGGCGCTCGACGATGTCGCCGACTTTTTTACCGCGGCGGGCAGCCACGGCGCGCGGCGATTTCATGTCATTCAGCGCAGCAAAGGTGGCCTTTAGCATGTTGTGCGGATTGCTGGTGCCGACCGACTTGGCCACCACGTCCTGCACGCCGAGCGCTTCGAATACGGCGCGCATCGGCCCGCCGGCGATGATGCCGGTGCCGACCGGCGCCGTGCGGATGACCACTTTTCCGGCGCCGAAACGGCCGTACAAATCGTGATGCAGCGTGCGGCCTTCGCGCAGGGGGAAACGGATCATTTTCTTCTTGGCGTCGTCGAGCGCCTTGCGCATGGCGTCGGAGACTTCCTTGGCCTTGCCCGAACCGTATCCGACTTTGCCCTTACCGTCGCCCACAACCACCAGCGCGGCAAACCCGAAACGGCGGCCACCTTTGACCACCTTGGCGACGCGGTTGATCGAGACCAGCTTGTCGATCAGATCGCCGCCTTCTTCGCGGTCGCGGCCTTTACGTTCGTTGCGTTGTTCATGTGCCATATTCTCTCCTTTTTCCAAACCCCGTAAGCGCCGAAGACGCTGCACAGGATCAATTTCACCAGGTTCTGCGCAATCGTTCCGCGATTCGCAGGATTTATATTAAAATGCCAGCCCGCTCTCTCTCGCCGCATCGGCCAGCGCCTTGACGCGCCCGTGGAATAAATAACCGGCGCGGTCGAACACCACTTCCTTCACTTTGGCCGCCTGCGCTTTTTTCGCAATGGCCTCGCCCACGGATTTCGCCGCCTCCAGCGTCGCACCGGATTTGACTTTACCTTTAACGTCCTTGTCCAGCGACGAGGCGGAGGCGAGCGTCACGCCCCTGCCGTCATCAATGAGTTGCGCATAGATATGCTTGCCGGAGCGAAACACCGACAGCCGCACGCGGCCATGCTTTTTGATGGCGGTGCGCACGCGCTGCTTGCGGCGGGCGAAGAGTCGTTTTGATTTAACTGCCTGTGTCATAATTCCCGTTAATCCTGCGAACTGCGAAGCAGTTGCGCAGGATTCCTTTCCATTGTTTCACCAGATCCTGTGCAGCCCGCTTACGCTTCGGCGCGGCTCGCAGGATTTATACACTATTTTTTCTTACCCTCTTTACGCCTTACATATTCACCCTCGCGGCGGACGCCTTTGCCCTTGTAGGGTTCCGGCTTGCGCAGCTCGCGTATTTCCGCCGCCACCTGTCCGACCAGGGCGCGACTGGCGCCGGTGATGGTGATTTCGGTTGGCTTGACGCATTTGATCTCGATGCCGGCAGGAATCGCATACTTGATTTCATGCGAAAAGCCCAGCGATATCGTGAGATACTGCTTGTCGGCGCTGGCGCGGAAGCCGACGCCCTGGATGTCCAGCTTCGTCGTAAAGCCGGTGGACACGCCCTCGACCAGGTTTTTCAACTGGCGTTGCGACGTGCCCCACATGGCGCGTGAACGGGCGCTTTTGCCGGCAGGCTTGACCCACGCCTTGCCGTCTTTCACCTCGACGCTGACTTCCGGCGCCAGCCGTAATTTCAGCTCGCCCTTGCCGCCCTTGACCGCAACATCCCGGCCGTTGACATTAACGGTGACGCCTGAGGGAATGGCGACGGCGGCTTTACCTACTCGTGACATGGCTTACTCCTGATTAAAACACGCTGCACAGCACTTCGCCGCCCACTCCGGCCTGGCGCGCGTCGAAATCCGACATGACGCCCTTGGAGGTCGACAGGATGGCGATGCCCAGCCCGTTGTAATATTTCGGCAGCCGGGAAATTTTGCAGTATACGCGCCGTCCCGGCGTCGAGATGCAGACGAGCTTGCGGATAACGCTTTCGCCTTCATGGTATTTCAAATCAATCTCGAACTGGGATTTTCCCTGGTCGGTTTCGACCTTGCGGTAATCACCGATGAAACCCTCGGTCTTGAGAACGTCGAGCACGTTGCCGAGCAGTTGCGATGCCTGGCAATGGATGCGGGCGAGGCGCGCCTGCTGGCCGTTTTTTATCAGCGCCAGCATATCGGCTAAACGATAGTTCATTGACATATGATTCTCCTACTTTCTACCAACTGGCCTTCGTCAGGCCGGGAATGCGGCCAAACGAACCAAGCTCGCGCAGCTTGATGCGCGACAGCTTGAATTTGCGGTACGTGCCGCGCGCGCGCCCCGTGAGTTCGCAGCGGTTGCGATGGCGCACGCTGGCGCTATTGCGCGGCAGTTTCGACAAGGCAATCTGCGCCTGCAAACGCTCGTCGAACGCCAGATCGCGCTTCATGATGATTTTTTTCAATGCGGCACGCCTGGCTGCATATTTCTTGGCAAGCTTGTCGCGGTTTAGGCCTTTATTGATCGAACTTTTTTTAGCCATGTGTGCTTCCTCTACTTGATAAACGGCATATTGAATCCGGCCAGAAGCGCCTTGGCTTCGGCATCGGTATTGGCGGTTGTCACGATGATGATGTCCATGCCGCGCACCTGGTCGATCTTGTCGTAGTTAATCTCCGGGAAAACAATCTGTTCCTTAAGACCGAGCGCGTAATTGCCGCGGCCATCGAAGCTCCGGTGCGGGACGCCGCGGAAGTCGCGCACGCGCGGCAGCGCCGTGTTGATAAGCCGGTCGAGGAATTCATACATCTTCTGCTTGCGCAGCGTCACCTTGCAGCCGATCGGCAGATTTTCGCGCAGCTTGAAGGTGGCGATAGCCTTCTTGGCCTTGGTGACGAGGGGCTTCTGGCCGGCAATGGCCGTCATGTCGGCGACCGCCGCCTGGATAGTTTTGCTGTCGGCGGTATTCTCGCCGACGCCCATGTTGATGACGATTTTATCGAGCTTCGGCACCTGCATCGGGTTCTTGTAATTGAACTGTTTCTGCAGGGAAGCGCGCACTTCCTTATCGTACAGCGCCTGCAGGCGCGGGATGTATTTACCCTGCGCGCCGCCGGGCGGCGCAGGATCTTTTTTCATTGCATTCGTTTTAGCCATATTCTTTTTCCTCTATTCCATTAACAGACACCGTGCAGGCTGCGCCTCACAGGATTTGTGCTCCCGGACGCCGTGCCACGCGCACTTTGTTCCCGTTTTCGATTTTATAGCCGACGCGCGTGCCCTTGCCCGATTTAGCGTCGAGCAGCATGACGTTGGAAATATGCAGCGGCGCTTCCTTTTCGACGATGCCGCCAGTGCCGGTTTTCGACGGTTTCTGATGGCGCTTCACCTTGTTGACGCCTTCGACGACGACGCGCGAGGTGCCGGTGATTACTTCCGTAATCTTGCCCTTTTTGCCTTTTTCGCGGCCGGCGATGACGATGACTTCATCGCCTTTTTTGAGTTTGAACTTTGTCTTCATAATACTTCCACTTTCTTTGTCATCCCGAGCTTACCGAGGGATATTAAGACCCTTCGACTCCGCCCAGGGTGACAGTTATAAAACCTCCGGAGCCAAACTCACAATTTTCATGAACTGCTTGGCGCGCAGCTCGCGCGTGACCGGCCCGAAAATGCGCGTGCCGATCGGCTCGTTTTCCTTGGTCACCAGCACCGCCGCATTCTTGTCGAAGCGGATGGAGCTGCCGTCCGGGCGGCGGACGCTGTTGCGCGTGCGCACGATGACGGCGCGGTGCACTTCGCCTTTTTTCACCTTGCCGCGCGGGATGGCGTCCTTGATCGAAACGACGATGACGTCGCCGACCGTGGCATAGCGCCGCTGCGATCCGCCCAGCACCTTGATGCACATGACACGCCGCGCGCCGGAATTATCGGCCACTTCGAGATTGGTTTGCTGTTGTATCATAATTCTTTTCCTATTCCTATGCCATCAACCTGCGAACCGCCACGCGATTCGCAGGTTGACCATTACTCGTACACCACCGCCCATCTCTTAGTCTTCGAGATCGGCCTGGATTCGATGATCGACACCTTGTCGCCCACCTTGAATTTCTTCTGCTCATCGTGCGCGGCATACTTGGCCGAGCGCTGGATGGTTTTCTTATAAATCGGGTGCGTGATGCGGCGATCAACGCGGACGATGACCGTTTTTTCGCTTTTGTCACTGACCACGACGCCGGTCAATACTCTCTTTGGCATAAGGCTATTCCTTTTCCTTCTTGGCTTTGGCGACTCTCACCCGGCGCTTCGCGCCACCCTCTCCCGGTGGGAGAGGATTTTTCTTGCTCCCTCTCCCTCCGGGAGAGCGCTGGGGTGAGGGCACTTTTTCGTTCATAAGCGTCTTGGCGCGGGCAATGGTGCGGCGCGCTTCCTTGAAGCGCCCCTGTCCTTCGAGCGCGCCGGTGGCGCGCTGCATCCGCAGATTGAACTGCTCCTTCTTGAGCGACAGCACGAGGTCGCCCAGCTCTTCTTTGCCCTTGGTGCGTAATTCGGCGATTTTCATATTATGCGCTCTCCTTCAGCCGTGCGACGAATTTGGTTTTGATCGGGAGTTTGGCCGAGGCGCGGTCAAACGCCTCGCGCGCCACCGCCTCGCTGACACCGTCAATTTCGAACAGGATACGACCCGGTTCGACGCGGCATGCCCAGAATTCCACCGATCCCTTGCCCGATCCCATGCGTACTTCGGCGGGCTTTTTGGTCACCGGCACATCGGGAAACACGCGGATCCACATGCGCCCCACCCGCTTGACATGGCGCGAGATGGCGCGGCGCGCCGCCTCAATCTGCCGCGCGGTGACACGCTCCGGCTGCATGGCCTTCAGGCCGTACTCGCCGAAATTGAGGGCAAAGCCGCCCTTGGCATTGCCGCGGATGCGCCCCTTGTGCGCCTTGCGGTACTTGGTTTTTTTCGGACTCATCATATGCGTTACTCGTTGCTCGCGGTTGTTTCTTCGGCGGACGCGGCGTCATCCACCGCCACGATTTCCACCGGCTTTTCCTTCTTCAAAATTTCGCCCTTGAACACCCACACCTTGACGCCGATGACGCCGTAGGTGGTCTTGGCTTCGGCGACGCCGTAATCCACGTCGGCGCGCAGCGTATGCAATGGCACCCGCCCTTCGCGGTACCATTCCATGCGGGCGATTTCCGCGCCGCCGAGGCGACCCGACACGTTGATGCGGATGCCGAGCGCGCCGAGGCGAAGGCACGACTGCACGGCGCGCTTCATGGCGCGACGGAAAGCGACGCGCTTTTCTAATTGCTGGGCAACGCTTTCCGCAATCAGCGTGGCGTCCAGCTCCGGCTTGGCCACCGGGACGATATTGAGATGCACCTCGTCTTTGGTGAACTTGGAGATGTCCTTTTTAATCTTGTCGATGTCGGCACCTTTTTTGCCGATGACGACGCCGGGGCGCGCGGTGTGAATCGTGATGTGCGCCTTTTTGGTCGGGCGCTCGACGACGATCTTGCTGACGCCCGCGGCATCCAGCGTCTTCTTAAGGTACTTCGTGATCTTCAGATCCTCATGCAGCTTCGCCGCATAATCCGCATCATTCGCATACCACCGCGAATCCCAGTTCTTGTTGATGCCGACGCGAAAACCGATGGCGTTTACTTTCTGACCCATTACTTGGACTCCTTCTTTTTTTTGTCACCCTGCGCGTGTTGCGGCGTTTCCTTCGATATTTTCTTCGGCCTTGCCTTTTCTTTTTTTGCTTTCGGCGCCAGTTTTAAGGCTTCGCCGCGCTCACCGACAATGAGCGTCAAATTGGAAAACGGCTTCAGAATACGGGCGCTTTTACCGCGGCCGCGCGTGTGCATCCGCTTCATCACCAGGTTCTTGCCAATGTAGGCCTCTTTCACATAGAGCGAATCGACGTTGAGATTATGGTTGTTCTCGGCGTTGGCGATGGCCGATTGCAGGCCGCGCCGCACATCGTTCGCGATGCGCTTGCTCGAAAACGCCAGTTGCGTCAGCGCCGAGCTGACATCCAGGCCGCGGATAATGCCCGCCACCAGGTTCAGCTTGCGCGGAGAGACGCGCAGGTGGCGGATGACCGCCTTCGCTTCCGTCGCTCCCAATTGCCGCTCTAAACTTTTCTTGCTCATAGTTTCCTCATCCCCGCACTTGTTGCGGGGTCTGGTTAATAATAATAAAATACACTATTCATTACTCATTCTTTCCTACTTTACCGGACCCCGCAATAAATGCGGGGCTTTAATCCTTCTTCTCTTCAGTCTTGTCCTTGCGTTCGGCGCTATGCGCGATGAAGATGCGCGTCGGCGCAAATTCGCCCAGCTTGTGGCCAATCATATCCTCATTCACCGAAACAGGGATGAATTTCTTGCCGTTATAAACGCCGAAAATCAGCCCGACGAACTGCGGCAAAATGGTGCTGCGGCGCGACCAGGTTTTTATAATCTGGTTCTTGCCGCTTGCCCGCGCCACATCCGCCTTTTTCAGCAGATAGCCGTCAACGAACGGGCCTTTCCAAACACTGCGTGCCATAATTTCTCCTAAGTTGACAGCGGCCAGCGGCCAGCGGTCGGTTTTCCCTTCTTTCACTGGCCGCCGGTCGCTGACCGCCGGCCACTTTTTTATTTCACCCTTCTGCTTTTAATAATCAATTTGTTCTTTTTCTTGGTCGAGCGCGTCTTGGTGCCCTTGGTGCCCTTGCCCCACGGCGTCACCGGATGGCGGCCGCCCGAGGTGCGGCCTTCGCCGCCGCCATGCGGATGGTCCACCGGGTTCATTGCCACGCCGCGCACGCACGGGCGGACGCCCAGCCAGCGCGATCGACCGGCCTTGCCGATGACACGGTTCTGATGATCGGGATTTGAAACAGCGCCGATGGTGGCCAGGCACGTGTCGCGCACCATGCGCACTTCGCCGCTTCTCAGCTTCACCTGGGCGTAGCCGCCGTCCTTGCCGACGAGTTGGACATAGGAACCGGCGGCGCGCGCCATCTGGCCGCCCTTGCCTTCCTTCATCTCCACATTGTGGATGAGGGTGCCGACCGGAATACTCTTGACGTGCATGGCGTTACCCGGCTTGATGTCAGCCTTGTCGGACGAGATAACCGTATCACCGACGGCCAGCCGCTGCGGCGCGATAATATAAGCCTGCTCGCCGTCTTCATACTTAATCAGCGCGATGAAGGCCGAGCGGTTGGGATCATACTCAAGACGCTCGACCGTGGCGGACACGTCGAACTTGCGGCGCTTGAAATCAATCACGCGGTAGGCCTTCTTGTGGCCGCCGCCGACGCGGAACGCGGTTAAGCGCCCGTTATTGTTGCGACCGCCCGACTTGCGCTTGCCCTCAGTCAACTGCTTGACCGGCGCGCCCTTCCACAGATCCGAGCGGTCAACGGTGACCAGTTGGCGCTGCGCGGCGGTGCTTGGTTTATAGGTTTTCAGTGCCATAATATTTCCTTATCCCCGCACTTGTTGCGGGGTCTGTTTATAATTAATTCCTAAACTATCCTTTTCATTCATCTTCTTTACCGGACCCCGCAATGCGCCGCTTGCGCGGCTTATGCGGGGATTTATTTCACCCCTCCCTCTAAATTAATCTGCTGTCCCTCGGCCAGGGTGATAATCGCCTTCTTGACGTCCGAATGCCTGCCGATGGTATTGCGGAAACGGCGCGTTTTGCCTTGGCGGACATGCGTGTTGACTTTTGCCACCTTCACGCCGAACACCGCCTCGACCGCCGATTTGATGTCGGACTTGGAGGCATCCAGCCGCACGTTGAACAGCACCTTGTTATACTCGCTGGCCATCGTGGATTTCTCGGTCACGATCGGCGAGACGATCACGTCATAATGATCAGGCCGAATAGCGACAGCGGCGGCCGTTTCTTTTTTCCTGCGTCCCAGTTTCATTTGAGCCTCTCTTCCAGATGCTTCACCGCATCCTTGGTCAGCACCAGTTGCTTGTGGCGCAGAATGTCGTACACGTTGGCGCCGATGGTCGGCAGCACGTCGACATGCTTGATGTTGCGCGCCGCCTTGGCGAACGCGTCGTTCACCTTCGCGCCTTCGACGATGAGCGGCTTGTCCCACCCCGCCTTGGCGAAAGCGGCGGCGATGTTCTTCGTCTTGCCGGCTTTAAGCTCGGTGTTCTCGATGATGAACAGCGTGCCTTCCTTCTGCTTGGCGGAGAGCGCCATCTTGAGGCCCAGC
>JAGWIM010000045.1 GCA_028873525.1 Pseudomonadota bacterium | reverse complement strand
GCTGCAAGCCGCCAAGCGGTAGTGCATTTCACGCCCGTTTGCAATGATTTGATGGTGCGATCCGGGGGCGAGGATAGCCAGTGTCCTACTTTATTTTCCCACTTCCCGGCCATCTTTTCCCGTGAGACTCTAGCCTCAATCATGATTACTGCGCGGCGAGCTAACGGCCGTGCGCTGCCTCCAAGCCCCCGAGCGTGCATAGCGAAGGGAAACTCAGGCGGCGCCTGGGACGGTGCGCCAAGGCCCTCGCTCTCCGTTTCGTCGCGCTTTTATGCAAAACGTTTGGCCGCAAGGGGCGCTGAAGATCCCCCGACTCGCTCCACGTCGTAAAACATCGAGCAAATGCCGTGAGCCGGCTCACACTTGATTGAATAATAAAAAGAAAAAACCACAACCCGACGGACCTATTGTTTATGCCTATCTGGACTGCACTGATACCGGCGATTTCGGCGCTGCTCGACAAGCTCATTCCCGACCCGGCGGCGCGCGAAAACGCCAGGCTGGCGCTGACGCAGGCCGAAAACACCGCCGCGCTGCAACAATTCCAACTGGCCGTGCAGGCTGACGCGGCGCAGACGGAAATCGACCGGCAGGAAGCGCAAAGCCCGAGCCTGTTCGTCGCCGGCTGGCGACCGTTCATCGGCTGGGTCTGCGGCGTCGCCTTCGCCTATCATTTCATCGCCCAGCCGCTGATTACCTATGTCATGGCGGCGTGCGGCCATTCCTTCGCCCTGCCTGCTTTCGACATACAGGAACTTTCCACCGTGCTGATGGGGATGCTCGGCCTCGGCGGCCTCAGGACCATTGAAAAGATAAAGAACGTCGCCCAATAAAACGGGAGATTATTTTTCTAATTCGCTGCGGGTAAAGATGGATTCGAGCGTATAGCCTTCTTTAGCGAGCGCTTCCCCGGCTCCCTGTTCACGGTCGACGATGACCAGGATTTTTACTATTTCACAGCCTATTAGGTTCACGTGCCTTATAGCCTCGAGTATGGATCCCCCCTTGGTGGCTACATCATCTACTATGGCTACTTTATCCTGTTTCTTAAGAGTTGCGCCTTCAATGTCTTTCCCCGTGCCATGAGATTTTTTCTCTTTCCGCACATAGAAAAAGGAAAAAGAATTTTCATGGTCATGACTTTTTACACACAGGGCTGAAATAATAGGGCAGGCGCCCAGCGCCAGCCCTCCTATGGCAGTAATATCATGCCCCTCCAGTTTCTCTAACATCAACTCAGCCGCTAAGTTAGCGCCCAGCGGATCAAGCGATGTCATTTTAACATCAAAGAAAACATTGCTTGTTTCACCGGAAGAGAGGGTGTAGTGACCATCGCGCAAATATGATTTTTCTATCAGAATCCGCTTCAGTGTTTCTTTTGCACCGGCTGAGTTTTTTTTCATCGGCAATACTGAAGCTGGCGACATAAAACGACCCCCAAGGTTGTATGAGTTGGTACTGCGATTGCGACGTCACATAACATCACGGAAGCCCTAAATCAACCTCATTGGAACATATGGCCGCTGGATTCTCCCTACCTAAAATACGTTAATATAAGGTAAACCGCCACCTGTTTCATGCCCCTGTTCCCGTCACCAGGCAACATAGCGCCAATAACAGCATTTACACTCCATGCCATTCCCCGATATGATGAGCGCATCGCAATGGTGGACCCGGGCTTACGCCCGGTGTCAGAAAATGGCGCTGGACATGTTCTTGATAGTGCAATTAAAGCGTTTTCCGGTCGTACAATCTAAATGTGCGGGTGTAGTTCAATGGTAGAACATCAGCTTCCCAAGCTGAGAGCGAGGGTTCGATTCCCTTCACCCGCTCTCCGCCTTCGCTGATTTTGGCGAATGCCAAAATCCAGCTGCGGTGCGACTGCGCCGAAGCCCACTTAGGCGAAGGCGGGCGGTTACCACTTGCCACTCATCAGCAAGCCGCTTACAAATTACCGCATGAAACTCCCCCTCACCCTTTCACTCTACATGGCCAGGCATTTTTTCCTGGCGATCATGCTGGCGCTGTTCGGGCTGACGGCGATTTCCATGCTGATCGACATCGTCGAGCTGATCCGCCGCGCGGCGGACCGGGAGGCGGTGCCGCTGCCTGTCGTCATCGAACTGGCGGCGCTGCGCATTCCCTACCTGGCGGAGAAACTGGTGCCCTATGCCGTCCTGCTGGGCAGCATGATGGCGCTGACCAGGCTCACGCGCACGCACGAGCTGGTTGTGGCGCGCTCGATGGGCGTGTCGGTATGGCAATTCCTCGGGCCGGCGATTGTCCTGGCGATGGCGATGGGCATATTCGTCACCACGGCGTTCAACCCGCTGGTCGCCGCGCTGCTGCTGCGCTACGAACATCTCGAAGGCAGGTATCTCAACAACACGCCGAGCCTGCTGTCGATTTCCTCTTCCGGCCTGTGGCTGCGGCAGCTTGAGCATGGGCAGGGCGGCATCGGCGAGCGCATCATCTACACCATGCGCGTGTCGCAAGGCACGATGGCATTCTCCAACGTCATGGTGCTGACCTTCGATACCGGGGGCAAGTTCATCGAACGTCTCGACGCCAAACACGCCGTGCTCGAGCCGGGGGTGCTCGATTTGACGGATGTCACGCGATCGGTGCCCGGCGATCCGCCGCAACCCCTGCCGAACTACCTGCTGCCGACGACGCTGACGCTGGCGCACATCCAGGACAGCTTCGCCTCGCCGGAAACCATGTCGTTCTGGCATCTGCCGTCGTTCATCACCATGCTGAAGAATGCCGGTTTTTCGGCGTTGCGCCACCGGATGTATCTGCAGAGCCTGCTGGCCAGCCCGTTCCTGCTGGCGGGATCGGTGCTGGTGGCGGCGGCGTTTTCACTCAGGCTGCCGCGGCGCGGGCGCATCGGTCTGCTGGTTGTCGCCGGCATCATCAGCGGATTCCTGCTGCATTTCTTCACCGACATCATCTTCGCGCTCGGCGCCGCCGGCACGCTGCCGGTCATGCTTGCCGCCTGGACGCCCGCCGCCGTCGTCGTCATGATCGGCGCGGCGCTGCTGCTGCATTTGGAAGACGGCTAGGGATTGTATCTGCCGTTGACGACAGCCAGCAGCTCCGCCATGATCCCGAGGCGTCCGCCCAGCCCGCTGATTTTGCTGTAGGGTGTGCCGTCCGCCGGGTAGCGGCGCGATACGGGAATTTCGGTGACGCGAAAACCAAGACGCGGCGCAATGTAATTGAAGTAATATTGCAGGCTGTAGCGCACGAAGATATCGCGGAAAGGCTGCACGCGCCGGTCGGTCAGAAATCCGCGGCTTGCCGCCTTGAAGCCATTCATGCCGTCGGTATAGCAGAATCCGCTGGCGGCGTTCATGATTGGGTTGAAGACGAAGCGGATGCCCAGCACGCGATCGGGCGGCGTGTTTTCGTGTTTTCCGCCGGGCAGAAAGCGTGAACCCTGGATGAAATCATACCCTTGGTTTAATTTTTCGATGAAGCGCGGGATGGCGTCGGCGCCGTCCTTGCCGTTGCCGTCCATCATGATGACGCCGGCGTAACCTTGTGTCAGCGCGTAATGCAGCGCCGCGCGGTATTGCACGCTCAAGCCCCGCTGCACATCCTCGTTGACAATCAGCGCGCGCGCCTTGCCGGCAATCGCTTCCGGCGAAGTCACGCCGTCGCTGCTGCCTCCGTCGGCGACGATGAGGTCGCCCATTCCGCGGTACGGCTGCAACGCGGCAAGCTGGCGCGTGAATTTTTCGCCTTCGTTATAAACGCCGACGATGATTGCATATGGCGCCGTCGCGGCGTGCCATTCGCATAATGCGGTCTTGGGGACGCCCGGCGTCATGGCGTTCCCGGCGGCCCCGGCGGCGCATCGGAGGTAAACGTCACCGGATCGACGGGATAGAGCCAGCCGTTTCTCTCGAGATAGGTATGGCGGTGGGGATAACGGGCCATCAGCTCACGATCCTTGTTCATGCCGAGGTCGACGGCGAAGACCACCGGCGAGTCCTCGGTCGGCGGGTTGGTATGCGTCACCCAGCGGTATTTGCCGGTGCGATCTTTTTTATTGGCGCTCTGGCCGATGAAAATCAGCGCCGGTTTCTCGCTCTGCGAGAGCATGGAATAATAAAACTGCGGATGATCGTCGAAATAATGCGCGTACATGCGGATATTGTCCGGCAGGCGGGTGGCGGCGCTGACGGAAAACAACAGCAGCACGAGAACCGCCACTGCCCCGCGCGCCGCAGCCTCGCCGCCGCGCAGCATGTAGGGCAGTCGGCATATGCCGACGGCGGTCAGGATGATCAGCGTTGTCGCGGTTTCGTAAAGATAGCGCGGGCCGAAGACGCTGCTCCACCATTTGTTGAGCACGTTGGCGGCGGAATAGCAGAGCAGCATGGCCAGCATCAGCCGCAGCATCGGGTGTTTCAGCGGCCTTAGGCAAGCGATCAGGACAAAGGCGGTGCAGGGCAGGGGCCATTCAAACAGCGCGCGGTTCATCAGCAGCCAGGCGGCGTGCGTCGATCGCAGGCCGTGAAAGAACGAATGCCCCTTGCCGAACCACACCTGCGATTCAATGCTGCCGCTGTATTTGGTATAGGGCATCACCCATGCGCTTCCGGTAAGCTCAAGATTATACCAGCCGTCAAACGCCAGGCAGATAAGGCCGCCCGCTGCCATCGCCAGGAAGGGTTCAAGCCAGGCGCGCCGGTCGCGCGCCATCAGCCACAGCGCATGAAAAATAAACGGCAGCGCCACGCCGATGGCGGTCAGCGGACGCACCAGGAACACCGCGCCGATACAAAGCCCGGTCACGAAACCCGCCCGGCAGGCATCGTTCATGCGGTCTTCCGCCTGCGCGTGCAGCGTTTCGGCGTAGCCCCAGAGGAACAACGTGGCAAACAGCAGGGCGCTGGCATGGTTCATATATTCCGACGACATGAAGAGGATAAGCTGGCAGCCGAGCATGAGCAGCGCCGAAAGCCGCGCCGTTTGTTCATCGGTGATGCGCCGCGCCAGCATATAGGTGGCTACCAGCGTCAACGCGCCTTCGGTGGGGTTGACCATCCACGGCGCGCTTAAGTCGTGTCCCAGCGCCAGCAGCAGCACGTGCAGCGGCTGGTACTGCGAATACCACTTTCCATGATCGTCCACCGACATCGGGAGATAAAAAAAGCGCGACAGCGGCGGCGGCGGCGCCGGCCAGTAGAGGTGCCCCATCGCGATGTATTTGGCGTGGATATACTGCCCTTCGGTGTCGGTGTAGATGGGGTAGAAATGGAAGCAATGCCACGACAACGCCACGGCGGCGGACAGGAATGTCACATAAAAGATGCCGATAAGCAGCCAGGAAGGAAGGAAGCGGTTGGCGGAAAGCAGCCGGTCAAGCGCCGCCAGCACCGGCTTAAGCGGTGCGCACAGCGGCAGCCCGGCCAGCAGGAGCGCCGCGCCGGCGAGCGACAGCATCTGCGTGGCGGCGGGCATATGATCCCATTCGGTTTGCGGCAGCAGGAAGAGCGCGAAGACGGCCAGCGCCAGCGTGCAGCGCGGCGCGGCGCGGCGCGGCATCAGGCGCACGGCGCAGAAAGACAACACGGTGGCAAGCGTAATCCACAAGACGATGTCGGCGATGGCGGCGGCGGGATAATTATGAAAAGGCAGCGCCAGCGCCAGCGGCGCGGCGGTCATCAGCAGCGCTGCTCCGGCGATCGACATGGCGGCAGGCGCGAGGTTTGTGAGGATATTGAAGGCGGACGGCATCTATACTCATCGCGGGTGAAGGGCAGGCATTTTGCAGGCCGGGATTGGCGCTCCCGTAATACGGAAGTTATCGGTCAATCGACCCATCCATGCAAGGGTGTTTTTGGGGAATGTCTTGAAAGCGACGCGGTGGCAACCATCGGCCGTGCGCGCGCACGATTTTCCATGCAGGCGCGGCGGCGGGCATGTCCGCACGCCAGGCGCGGGATTCAGGCCTCTTCCAGAGTCCGGCCAAATTGCATCTGCCGGTAAGAGAGCGCCTCGCCGATATGCGGTTGAGCGACATGATCGCTGCCTTCAAGGTCGGCGATGGTGCGGGCGACGCGCAGCACGCGCGTGTAGCCGCGCATGGAAAGGCGCAATTTTTCCGTCGCCTCTTCCAGCAGTTTTTTCCCTCTGGCGTCGGGCACGATCAATTGATGCAGCGCCTCGCCATTCAGTTCGGCGTTGAGGCGGCAGTCCATGCCGAGCGCCGCGAAGCGTGATTTCTGCGCGTTGCGTGCCGCGGCGATGCGTGCGGCGATATGCTCGCTCGCCTCCCCGGCTTCGCTGCCCAGCATGTCGAGCGTCGGCACGTCGGGCACGTCGATGGCCATATCGAAGCGGTCGAACAGCGGCCCCGATATTTTCGACTGGTATTCGACGGCGCAGCGTGGCGCTTTGCCGCAGGCGCGCGCCGCATCGTCCAGATAACCGCAGCGGCAGGGATTCATCGCCGCAATCAATTGGAACCGCGCCGGGTAAGTGACGTGCGCCGCCGCGCGCGCGACGGTGATTTTTCCGGTCTCGAGCGGCTGGCGGAGCGACTCCAGCACGACGCGCGGGAACTCCGGCAGTTCATCGAGAAACAGCACGCCATGATGCGCCAGCGAAATTTCGCCGGGCAGCGCGCGCTTGCCGCCGCCGACCATCGCCGCCATCGAGCTGGAATGATGCGGGTCGCGGAACGGACGGTGTTTGCTTAAGCGCCCGTTTTCGAGCTTCCCGGCAATCGAGGCGACAGTGCTGGCTTCGAGAATTTCGCCGGCATCGAGCGGCGGCAAGATGCCCGGCAGGCAACTGGCCAGCAGCGATTTCCCGGCGCCGGGCGGCCCCATCATCAGCAGGTTGTGACCTCCTGCCGCCGCCACTTCCAGCGCGCGGCGCGCTGTCTGCTGGCCGCGGATTTCACGCATATTGGCGGCGCGCGGCGGTTCGATGTCGATCTCGCACTCCGGCCTGGTGAGCACCTGCGTACCCTTGAAATGGTTGATCAGCGCCAGCAGCGACGACGGCGCCAGAATATCCTGAATGCCCGACCACGCCGCCTCGCTGCCTGAGCTTTGCGGGCAGATGAGTCCCTTGTCCTCCCCCGAAGCATGCAGCGCGGCGGGCAGCACGCCGCCGACCGGAAGCAGCGCGCCGTCGAGCGACAATTCGCCGAGGGCGGCGTAACGCTCCAGTTCGTCCTGCGGCAGTACGCCGATGGCAACCAGCAGCGCCAGCGCAATCGGCAGGTCGAAATGGCTGCCTTCCTTGACGATGTCAGCGGGCGCGAGATTGATGATGATGCGCTTGGCCGGCAGCGACAGCCCCAGCGCGTGAATGGCGCCGCGCACGCGCTCCTGCGATTCGCCGACCGCCTTGTCCGGCAGCCCGACGATGATGAAGCGCGGCAGGCCGCCGACGATTTGCGCCTGCACGTCAATCGCCGTGACGGTGATGCCTTCAAAGGCGACGGTGGAAACATGAGCTACCATGGGTTTATCCCCGCCGCCGCCAGCATACAGGCCGTCTCCGCCAGCGGCAACCCCACGACATTCGAATAGCTGCCGGACATCCACGGGATGAAGGCCTCCGCCTTGCCCTGAATGCCGTAGCCGCCGGCCTTGCCGCGCCATTCGCCGGTAGCGATATAGGCGTCAATTTCTTTGGCGCCGAGGCGCAGGAAGCGCAGTTGCGTCATGACGAGACGCACGCTTACTTCAGCTCCTCCCTTGAGGGGAAGCGGGCGAAAGCGGGTCACGTCAGTGACGACGCTTGAGCCGCGGGGGGTAACAACGGCGTTGCAAATACCTCCCACGACTCGCGCTGCGTCTTTCAGACTTGCGCTCGTCTGATCCCCCTCAAGGGGGGAGCGAAGGGGAGAAATTACGCACACCGCCGTATAAACCCGATGCCTTCGTCCCGACAGCAACTCCAAACATTTCCGCGCGGTTTTTTCATCCTCGGCCTTGGGCAGGATGCGCCGCCCGGCGGCGGCGACCGTATCGGCGGCCAGTATCACCGAGTCCGGCTGTTGCGTGGCGATGGCTGCCGCCTTGGCCCCGGCGATGCGAAGCGCGTATTTGCCGGGAATCTCGGCTTTATGCGGCGTTTCATCAATCTCGGGATGGATAACCTTGGCGGGCGTAAGCCCTATCTGTCCCAGTAGCTGCAACCGGCGCGGCGAAGCGGAAGCGAGGATGAATGTCGTCATCCCGTGGCCGCCCGCAGGGCGGAGCGCAGGATCCTGTGCCTCGCCGCGTTCGCACAGGATCGGCACATTATTTCTCCCGGAATTTAATCCGCCCCTTGGTCAGGTCGTACGGCGTCATTTCGACGATGACCTTGTCGCCGGCCAGCACGCGGATACGGTTCTTGCGCATCTTGCCCGAGGTGTGGGCGATAACGATATGCTCATTCTCCAGTTTGACGCGAAACATGGCGTTGGGCAGCAGTTCGGCGACGATGCCGGGAAATTCAAGCAGTTCTTCTTTGGGCATGGATGCACATGGTAAGCGTTGAGTGGCAGGCATTGTAGCATATAAACTGATTTAGCCAACTTAATTTACTGGCCGTTGGCTGCGTATCAAAAGCCATATTCCTTCCACGCCTCCCTCACTCCGTCCATGCGGCGCTTGACGGCGTCGCCCAGCACGTCCTGCATGGCGCCGGAGAGTTGCAGCAGCAATTCGTTTTTCTCGATGACGAACGAGGTGTTGTGCAGATTGCCGGCAATGCTGCCGCAGACATGGTAGGCGAGGTTGGCGGCGCTGCCGACCAGCCGCGCCCATTCGCGGTCGCCGCTTTTGAGCAGTTTCAGCGCCGCCCATTCATCGCGCAATTTGAACTGGTAACGGTGGTAAAGCGCCAGCGACAGCTTGACGCGCTCGCGGTGCGTCAGCCCGGTCAGCGCCGATTGCAGGATGCGATGGAACGCCCAGGGCGCGCGGTATTCGGGATGGATGTGCAGCGCGATATCGGACAGCAGGCAGAAAGCCAGGCGCAGGCGCCGCTCTTTTTCACTTTCCTTGTCCAGCAGGGGATACATCCAGGTGAACAGCTCGTTGGCGTAGGAAGTGGACCGCCCGCCTTTGGTGGCGAACTCGGTGCAGGAGGCCAGCAACCCGTCCTGGCTGCGGACGGCGGGCGGCAGTTTCTCGTAGAGATAGCCTTCGCGGATGCCGCTGGTGGAAAAGACGATATGATCAGGCCGCGCATGGGCGATAATGTGCTCAAGCACGATGGCCGCCCCCGGCAACGCGGGCACGCGTCTGGGCGCGGCGCCGGGAAATTTTTCGAGCCTGCCTTCCGGCATGGCGGCAATATCGCGTGCGAAATCGAGGAATTTTCTGGCATCGACTTTGTACTCGTGCAGGATGTGCAGCGGGTAATTGCCCGCCGTCATGTGCATACGGGCCAGCGCGCGGAAACTGCCGCCGATGGCGTAAAAATTAGCTACCGCGGTGTCTTCCATCCAGGTTAGCTCGGCGAAGCGTTTTTCGACCAGCTTGCGCAGCTTGTCGCGGTCGCCCTTGCTTTCGTCGATCATGCGCAAACTGCCCAGCGGCAGGCTGGCGTGGTCGCGTATCTCGCCGTCCTCGACGTTGACCAGTTCGATGCTGCCGCCGCCGAGGTCGCCGGTGATGCCCTGCGGCCGGTACATCGAGGCGCAAACGCCGTGCGCGCCGAGACGCGCTTCCTTCTTGCCGGAGATGATGTCGACATTGATGCGGTACGTGTCCTCAAGATAGCGGGCAAAGGCCTGCCCGTCGCGCGCGTCGCGGATTGCGGCGGTGGCCATGACGTGCAGCGATGCGATGCCCATGTTGTTGCCCATGGCGAGGAAGCGCTTGAGCGCCGCGCGCGCCAGATCGACGCCTTCGGGGTTGAGCGTGCCGGTGGCGGCCAGTGCTTTACCCAGCGCGCACATGACTTTTTCGTTGTAGATGGGAACGGGCGAGCGTTTCTGCTGGTCATAGATCACCAGGCGGATGGAATTGCTGCCGATGTCGATGATGCCGATGCGGCCGTCGCCAATCGGCCGGTCGGAAAGCTGGGGGACGGATTCTGCCATATCGCCGCTCTTATGCCAGAAGCGGTGCAAAGGGGCAAGAGGCTCGTCATTGCGAACCGTCGGCGGGCGGCGCGGCCATCCGAACTATTCTTGCGTTGCCGCGCACGCGATGACATGATGCGGCATGGCCGCATCGCAGCTCCCCTCCGCCCCCGATTTCACCCAAGCCATCGCCGCCTGGGAATCCTGGCTGCGGGATGTGCGGCGCGCTTCCGGCCACACCATCGTTTCTTACCGGACTGACCTGCGGCAGTTCTGCGCGTTTTTAAGCGGCCATGTCGGCGGCGCCATCGGCTTTGAGCAATTACGGGCGCTGGAGGCGCGCGACGTCCGGGGCTGGCTGGCCTCGCGGTCGGAAAAATATGAAGCGGCGTCGACGGCGCGCGCGCTTTCGACCGTCAAGAGTTTTTTCCGCTGGCTGGAAAAGCAGAAAAAAATTAAAAACGCCGCCATCTTCCACATCCGCAGCCCGAAAATAAAAAAATCGCTGCCCAGGGCGCTGCCGGAGGGGCAGGCCGCCGAGGCGATCGCCCATATCGGCGCGCAGCATGAGGAAGATTGGGTGAACAAGCGCGACCTGGCGCTGCTCATGCTGATTTACGGCTGCGGGTTGCGCATCAGCGAGGCGCTGGCGGTAACGCGCGACCAGCCGGGTGGCGATGCGCTCACCATCACCGGCAAGGGTAACAGGCAACGCATAGTGCCGTTGCTGCCGGTGGTGAATGCCGCCATCGAGGATTACATTGCGCGTTGCCCCTATCCGCTGGCGGGCGATGCGCCGCTGTTTTTAGGCCGGCGCGGCAAACCGCTCAACCCCGCTATCTTCCAGAAGCAGTTGCGGGTATTGCGCCGCGCGCTCGGTCTGCCGGAATCGGCGACGCCGCACGCCTTCCGCCACAGCTTCGCCACGCATCTGCTGTCGGCGGGGGGCGATTTGCGATCAATCCAGGAATTGCTCGGCCATGCGTCACTTTCCACCACCCAGCGTTATACCCACGTCGATCGTAACCGCCTGCTCGCCGCCTACGAAGCGGCGCATCCGCGGGCGTAAAACCCCGCGCTTGCCGCGGTATCCGGTGTCGCCTACTGAAAAACGTTGCTTTCCCAGCCGGATCCCGCAATAAATGCGGCAATGACGTTCAAGTGCGCACCGCTACGCTGCTTGAGCGCAGATGCACCCGTAGCTCAGCTGGATAGAGCGTTGCCCTCCGAAGGCAAAGGTCGTGAGTTCGAATCTCGCCGGGTGCGCCATATTTATCAATGGCTTGCATAACCTCAATGACGCATTGTTCAGCAGGGTAAGCAGCGGACGGTATGTTGGACAGGGCAATCGCCGGACGTCCTGCGGCTTTCAACCCACCTGCGGACGCTTACCCCTGATGGAAGGAGCCGACATCCGTCAAGCCGTTAAAAACTGCCGAACCGGCGTTGAAATGATCGAAAGGCACTACGCGGCGCATGTCAGGGGTACATTGATACGGCGGCGGTAAATGTGCGCCAAAAGAGGGTTTAGAACCGTTTTTCTCCTGAAACATAGTCCTAAAACATTGACAGATAGGCTGGATTGCCTTAGCAGGATGAGGCTTTCTTCGGCGCGGAGGAGTGGCCGAGTGGTCAATGGCAACGGACTGTAAATCCGTCCTCTTACGAGTTCGCAGGTTCAAATCCTGCCTCCTCCACCATCCGCCCTCGCTTACGCTACGGCGCGACGAGCCGCGGCGGAGCGTTAGAGAAGCGGATGCCGCGCTGTAGCTTGCGTTTTATGCAAGCGACAGCGGGCTGTTGCCATAGGTTCTGAACTACCAGTCTCATCTGCGGCCGGGTTCTGAACCTGTACACCGCGGCCCACCACCTTTCTCTCCTTGATCTTCGGATGGTTTCGTCAGGCGATGTCATTATCGAGAGTAACGGCAAACGCCTGCGGCGCGCGCCCGGTGCGGTGGAGTCCGGCGGCATGTCGATAGGCGGCTTCCAGCGCGCGGCGTATCATCAAACAATGCAGTCCTAGACAATTTTTGTTTCCTCGGCTGGCACGCCGGTGCCTGATTGTGCCAGGTTGCGGGTCTCCAGTTCCTGCGTATAACGGCGCAATGCGTACGCTTCGGTAACGTAACCGATCACTTTCGGATCGCTGGCCGACGCCAGCACCGGCAGCTCCTCCATCTCGGAAGCGGTAAAGCGCTCGAGCGCGTATCGAATATTCTGTGGCGGGAAAAGGAAATGATTTTTCCCTTTGGCCAGGTCTTTGATCGGAAGCGTTGCCGCTGTTTTATCAAGATCGGGGTTGTGCACCGCCGCCATATCGACGAGGCCCTGGTAATGGCCACGCTCATCGACCACGAACACCCGCTTCGTACTGCCGGCGGGCGCTATTTTGCGCAGGTCGGCCAGCGGCAGAGACTCCGGCACGATCTGGAGGCCGGTGCGCATCAGCTTCGACACCGTCAGATCGCTGATCCAGCCGATGTCATGTGCGCCCTGTATGCGCAGCCCGCGCAAGTGAAACCGCCAGGTTGAAAACGAATAGCCAAAGTAATAGCGCGTAATGGCGGAGGCGACAAGCACGCCTGCCAGCACGCCGGTGGTCGTCGGGAAATTGCCCGTCAGCTCCAGCACCAGCAGCACCATGGTAATCGGCGCGCCGATAATCGAAGCGGCGACGGAGCCGATGCCGACCAGCATAAATCCTTCCATCTGGTTGCCGGTTTCCGGGAGAACAACGCTGGCGACGATGCCCATGGCCTGTCCCAGCAGGCATCCGATGAACAACGATGAGCTGAATAATCCGCCGCGAAAGCCCGATCCGATGGAAATGGCGGACGCCAGAATTTTTGCGGCCAGCAGAATGATCAGGCCGATGAATGTCCATTGCTCGTGCAGATGCGCGTCTATCGCTCCCTGACCGCTGCCCAGCACTTGCGGAAACGCCAGCGCGATAATGGAAAATAACGCCCCGCCCAGCGCCGGGCGGAGCCAGTCTTGCACGGGCAGGTGGCGGACAATGTGCTCGCAGCGGGTCACCAGCCGCATGGTGAAAATGCCTAATAGCGCGGAAGCGATGCCTATGGCTACGAAAAACGGATAATTCCAGAAGGGAATGTTGGCCACGCTCAACGGCAGTGAGAAAATCGGTTCGGCGCGCGTGAAGATGCGCACGTATAACGCGCTGGACAGGGCGGAGACGGCGACCGGCAGGAGAGCGTTGATCGTATAGCTGCTCAGTACCAGTTCAAACCCGTAGAATGCGCCGGCCAGCGGTGCATTGAAAGCCGCCGCAATCGCCGCCGCCGCGCCTGCCGCCACGAAAGTGCGTATGTCCTCCCGCCGCAATTGCAGGCGCCGCCCGACCCATGACATCATGCCCGAGCCTATCTGCGTGTATCCGGCCTCCATGCCGATCGATAATCCGGTAATGTTGGAAAT
Organism: Pseudomonadota bacterium; assembly: GCA_028873525.1. Taxonomy (GTDB): domain Bacteria; phylum Pseudomonadota; class Alphaproteobacteria; order Rickettsiales; family SXRF01; genus JABDCD01. The sequence continues at coordinate 2,014 of JAGWIM010000045.1, read as the reverse complement.
AAACGCTGCGATCAGCAGGCGCAGGCTGTCGACGACGGACATCCGCCCGCCAAAAATAGCGTTGGCCTCAATGGGATCGACGATCTCATGTGGCCGCCATCGTTTCACCAGCAGATAATAAAGTCCGATAGCCAATCCGCCAAGCACGGGCACGAGAAAGATTTTTACCGCGAGCACATGATGAGCGGCGCTCAGGTGGTCGCCGGCCTGCAAAACGAAAAACCATTTATGCCCCAGCAAGATAAAGCGGTGCAGCAGGGAAATGAGCAAACCCACCGCGCCGCCGAGAAAAACGCAGGCGATGACCTGGCCGAGCGGGCTGTCGCGTAACGTGCGGCGCAGCACATCGGGATTCTCAATCCAGTTCTGGAAATGTTGGCGCAGGCGCAACATAACGGCGTGGATCACAATCTGTGGTGTGAAGCGAGGTGGTTGCATGGCGCCCTAAACATTTGCCCGGAGCGTGTTTGATGCCGGCGGGCGTGTATTCTCATATGTGATTGATGCTCTTATCCTCGAAATAGGCGCGGTATTCGGCGAGCGCTTTCGCTTCGTCGAAATCATTTTCAGTTTTGGCGATGATGACGGTGGCGACGCCGTTGCCGATCAGGTTGATCATGGCGCGCACCGACGACATGAAACGGTCGATGCCCAGCAGCAGCGACAAGCCTTCGATAGGCAGGAAACCGGTGGCGCTGATGGTTGCCGCCAGCACGATGAAGGCGCTGCCGACGACGCCGGCGGCGCCCTTGGAGGTCAGCAGCAATATGCCGAGAATGGTTATCTGTTGCGACAGCGACATATTCACATGGTAGGCCTGGGCGATGAAGATCACGCACATGGCCAGGTACATCGACGAGCCGGCGAGGTTGAAGGAATAGCCGGTGGGAATCACCAGCCCGACCACCGGTTGCGAGCAGCCGAATTCCTGCATTTTCTGCATCATGCGCGGCAGCACCGCTTCCGACGATCCGGTGCCCAGCACGATGACGATTTCATCTTCGAGGTAGCGCACGAATTTCCAGATGCTGAACTTGTAATAATAGGCCACCGCGCCGAGCACGACGAAGATGAAAAGTACCATGCTGGCGCAGGACAGCAGCAGCAGCTTGGCCAGCGGTATCGTCGCCGCGTCGCCGAATTTGCCGATGGTAAACGCCATCGCCCCGAACGCACCCATTGCCGCGAATTTCATGATGATGCCCATGACCTGGAAAATGAGATGCGAATATTTCACCAGCGAGGCGTTGATGGCCGCGCCTTTTTCCCCCATCGCCGACAGCGCAATGCCGAAAATCACCGCGATGAACAGTACCTGCAGCAGGTCGCCGCTGGCGAACGCGCCGATGATGTTGTCGGGGATGATGCTCATGATGAAATCGACCGGCGAATGGACGCTCTTGCTGGCCTCGACGTAATGCGAGATGTCGCCTTTAACGACATGTTCGGTATCGAAGCCGTCGCCGGGACGAAACACGTTCATCGCCACCATGCCGATAATCAGCGAAAAAGTGGTGATAATTTCAAAATAGATAAGCGCCTTGCCGCCGATTTTGCCGACTTTCTTGATGTCGCCGACATGCGACACGCCGGTGACGATGGTGAGAAAAATAATCGGGCCGATGACCATCTTGATCATCTTGATGAAAGCGTCGCCCAGCGGTTTCATCTCCACCGCCGCCTTCGGATAAAAATGCCCGAGCAGGAACCCCAGCACGATCGCGGCCAGCACGTGGAATGTCTGGTTTTTATAAAACGCCCGGCGAACGGGAGTGCTGGCGATAGCGGCGGCGTTCATCATTATTCTGTATGGTGAGTATGCTTTGCTTTTAAGCGAACCGCCGATGGATGTCCAGTGATTTGACTTGCCGCGATTTATCCTTATGCTGCGGCGTTATGATGAGAATTCGCCTCTTTTCCTGGCTGATTTTACTTGCGTGCGGCGCTATTCCGGTGGTTGCAACGGCACAAGCTGCGCCGCCGCGGATGCAAATCGACGGCGATACGCAGGTCA
>JAGWIM010000130.1 GCA_028873525.1 Pseudomonadota bacterium | reverse complement strand
GCGCGATGGGCGTCGTGACAAGAAGGGTGACAGCGACAGGGGCCAGAATTCCATACAGGAGCATATCCCGGTTGAGCATCGTCGGCTTGTCGTTCGTTTTCAGAATTATTTTATTCGCGTCATCGGCCATAACCTGTTCCAGTCACAATTGAATATATCATGGATTGATTCTATGTAATCCGCCCGCCGAATACAAATGAAGCTTTTGTGACAATAAAAAAGACGGCCATAAAGGCCGTCTTTTCAACAAATTACCATCATCCTGTGCGAGCCGCAGGCAAGGCGCAGGATAACGTCACGCCGCCTTCCTGGCCACTTCCGCCGCGGCGGCCACCTTGGCGCGCAGCAGTTTCATCAACTTATCGGTCGCCGTTTTGCAATCGGTGCCTTCGGTGGCGGCCAATTCGCCGACCAGCCGCGCCAGCGCCGACTCGTAAATCATGCGCTCGGAATAGGAACGCTCTGATTGATCAACGTTCTGGTGCAGATCGCGCACCACTTCGGCGATGCAGAAGATGTTGCCGGAGTTGATCTTTGCCTCGTACTCCTGGGCGCGGCGCGACCACATGCCGCGCGAGGTGCGGGCGCGGCTTTTCAGCGTGAGGAAGACTTTCCGCATCTGGTCGCCGCTGGACACCGGGCGCAGGCCGGCGGCCGTGGCGCGATGCACCGGCACGCGCAGCGTCATCTTGTCTTTCTCAAAGGAAATCACCAGCATACGCAGATCGATGTCGCCGATCATCTGCGTTTCTTCGGCCATGATGCGGCCAACGCCGTGCGTTGGATACACCACGTGATGGCCGACCTTATAGACCGCTTTTGCCTGCGCTTTTTCCATTAACGGCCTGCCTGCTTCCGGCTTGAGCTGTTGCGAATACGACGCGGCGCGTCTGCCTGCCTGCGGTTTCAGCATCTCTTTCCGGCCCGGCGGATTTTTTGCGACGGATGTTTTCACCGGCGGCGTGTGCGTCGCGGGCTTCTTCGCCGTGGAATTCTTGATTAATTTTTTGGCATTTTTGACCGGTTTTTTTGCAATTATTTTCTTATTTAATGGCTTTTTTACGGCCTTTTTTGTTATTTTTTTCGTAGTTTTTTTTGCTTTGGCGGTCTTTTTTTTCTGGGACTGAGACATAGATCTCCTTAGCCTTGCGTTGCTGCAGCTTCCGCTGCATGGTTAAACTACATCGCTATCTATGGACTATGGATGGTAGTTCCCGACGGGGAGGCATACCATAAAATGCGGCGCGCCCATAAAACAGGCGTAAACCTAGCACAAATTTAACGGAAAAGAAAGTATTTTCGTAAAATACGAGCTATTTTTTGCCTTCGCCCGGATTCGGGCTGAAGAATTTCTCGAATTTCCCTGTCAGGCCTTTATACGCATCGGCGTCATCAGGCGGTTGTTTTTTAACAGCAATATTCGGCCACTTGGCGGAATATTCGCGGTTCTGCTCGACCCATTTGAGCAGCTCGTCGGCTTCCGGCTTGATGGCTTCCACCGGGCATTCCGGCTCGCAGACGCCACAGTCGATGCACTCGTCCGGGTTGATGACCAGCATATTTTCGCCCTCGTAGAAACAGTCCACCGGGCAGACTTCCACGCAGTCGGTGTATTTGCATTTTACGCAGGCGTCGGTGACGACGAAGGTCATGGTCAGTCAGGTAGCAGCGGTCAGTGGCCGGCGGCCGGTTGAACAAGGGACAGCATTCTTATAAAAAAACGGGGTCATTATCAAGAAAAATTACTGGCCGCTCATTTGCGCCCGCCGGATTTTCTGCTCGATCAGCGCCGTTTTGACGCGCAACAGCAGCAGCAGCGCATAGAAGCAGGTGAAACCCAGCCCCATGGAAAACAGCGGCACGAGCATCGGCGCGGCAATGGCGATGCCGCCCTCGCGCAGGATGCTGGCCGGCTGATGCAGCGTGTTCCACCACTGCACGGAAAAATGGATGACCGGAATGTTGAGGAACCCGGCCAGCGCCAGAATGGCGCAGGCTTTCTTGCCGCGCTCCTGATGGGCAAACGCATCCGACAGCGCGATATAGCCGATATACATGAAGAAAAGGATGAGCACCGAGGTCAGACGCGCATCCCACACCCACCAGGCGCCCCACATCGGCTTGCCCCACAGCGACCCGGTGATGAGCGTGACGAGCGTGAACGCTGCGCCGATGAGCGCGCTCCGCCTCGCGATGATGTCGGCCAGCGGATGCCGCCAGATGAGGAACGACGCCGACGCGCCGGCCATCACGGTATAAATCATCATCGACATCCAGGCGGAGGGTACATGCACATACATGATGCGCACCGAATCGCCCTGCTGGTAATCCGGCGGCGAAATAAACAGCGCCTCGGCCAGCCCGAAGATGAGCAGAATAACGGTCGCCCCCGCCAGCCACGGAAACACGCGGTCAGCGATGCGGATGAATTTTGCCGGAGAGGCGAGAGAGTGCATGTTTAGGCTTGAATATCCGGTTTAATCTGTTATAGTACTTATATAGTTTGGCGTTAGCCACAAACCGTCCTCTTCGGAGGACGGGAAATGAAGCCCCGCAAGGGGCTTTACTTTTTGGGGAAAAGCTCCCTTAGCGCCTCCGTTATGCCGTAATATTGATCGTCTGGCAAATATCCCATCAGTTTTACCAACCGTTTGCTATCGAATAGTTTTAATTGCTCCAGTTTTGCGGCGCCGCTCGTTCCCCGAAAATGGGTTGGAAAATGGCCGGGAATATCTTTGCGTCTGGATGTCATCGGTACGCCAAAAAATGATCGCTTGCTGAATTTGCGTACCACCAATACAGGGCGCGTATACATTTCGCCCTTTCCATACATTTCAAACCCGATATTCATGCCGATGCTGCACCACCATACCTGCCGCTCCCGAAACGAGGGCGCGAGATCACGAACATCAAGCTGTTTTTTAACGTCGTTCCAAGTGTCGAAATCTTTTTCCATTATAGCAAACCGGCTATGCGGATAAACTTGGCGGGAGAGGCGAAGGAGTGCATAATCATTCCCCGCGAAAGCGGGGATCCGGTTGGTTATATACCCGTTTGGTATATTGGATA
>JAGWIM010000044.1 GCA_028873525.1 Pseudomonadota bacterium | reverse complement strand
ATTGTATGATTCTCTGGCGGTTCGTGGAGTAATATAATGGTAACAAGAAAGATGGTTGTTAACAAATTAATTTTTATTATATTTATTATATAACGTGAAAAATATACGCTATAAGAAAGGCCGTAATCACTCCACCGTCACGCTCTTGGCTAAATTCCTCGGCTGGTCGACGTCGGTGCCTTTCAGCACGGCGGTGTGATAGGCGAGCATCTGCACCGGCAGGGCATAAAGCAGAGGGGTGATAAACGGATGCGCCTCCGGCATTTTGATGACGGCGTTGGGCACGTCGCCGATGGCGTCAATGCCTTTCTGGTCGGAAATCAGGATGATTTTGCCGCCGCGCGCCGCCGCTTCCTGCAGGTTGGAGGCGGTTTTATCGAACAACGCATCCGACGGCGCCAGCACGATGATCGGCACATCTTCGTCGATGAGCGCGATCGGCCCATGTTTCAATTCCCCGGCGGCGTAAGCCTCGGCATGGATGTAAGAGATTTCTTTCATCTTGAGCGCGCCTTCCATTGCCAGCGCGAACGACGTGCCGCGCCCGATATACAACATGTCGCGCGCGTGCATCAGGTTGTGCGCCAGCGCCTGCATCGCGCGGTCGAGCTTCAGTATCTCCGACATCAACCCCGGCACTTCCAGCAGCGATTTGCACAGTTCCTGCCGCTGCGTGCCGTCAATGACTCCGCGCGCCACGCCCATCGCCACCGAAAAACAGGCCAGCGTCGCCAGTTGCGTCGTGAAAGCCTTGGTTGAGGCAACGCCGATTTCCGGCCCGGCATATGTATAGAGCACGGCGGAGGCTTCGCGCGTCATGGTGCTGCCCGGCACGTTGACGACGGCAAGCGTGGGCTGCGCCTGTCTGGCGTAGCGCAGCGCCGCCAGCGTGTCGGCGGTTTCGCCCGATTGCGAGATGACGACGGCCAGTCCCTTCTTGTCGAGCAGCGGCGCGCGGTAGCGGTATTCCGAGGCGATGTCGGCGTCGGCGGGGACTTTCGCCACGGTCTCCAGCCAGTATTTGCCGACCAGCCCGGCGTAATACGCCGTGCCGCAGGCGATAAGCTGCACACGTTCAACATCGCGCAGGAAAATCGGCAACTCGCTCATATTGATGCTCAAATCCACCGCGTTGATATACATCTTCAGCGTTTCGCCGACGACGCCCGGCTGCTCGTGGATTTCTTTCTCCATGAAATGCTGGTAACTGTCCTTGGCGACCATGCTGCCGCTGTAGGCCGACTCGATGATGGGACGCGCGACGACCTGCCCGGCCGCATCGCGAATGGTAACGCCGCCCGGCGTCAGCTCGGCCCAGTCGCCGTCTTCGAGATAGGCGATGCGCGAGGTCAAATGCGCCAGCGCGATGGCGTCCGACCCTAAAAACATTTCGCCTTTTCCATAGCCTACAGCCAGCGGCGGGCCATTCCGCGCGCCGATGACCAGGCCGGGAATGTCAGCGAAAATAAACGCCAGCGCGAAGGCGCCGTGCAGGCGCGAGAGCGTCATCACCACGGCATCCTGCGGAGAAAGCCCTTCTTTCAGATAATGCGTCACCAGCATGGGGACGACCTCGGTGTCGGTCCGGCTGCAAAAACTATAGCCAAGCCCTTCTAATTCAAGGCGCAATGCGCGAAAGTTCTCGATGATGCCGTTATGCACCACCGCGACTTTTTCCGTGGCGTGCGGGTGGGCGTTGGTCTCGCTGGGGGAGCCGTGCGTCGCCCAGCGCGTGTGCCCGATAGCTGTCAAGCCTTTGATTGGATTCGATGTAATGGCCTTTTCAAGATTGATAAGCTTGCCCTCGGCGCGGACGCGCTGGATTTTTCCGCCGTCGATCGTGGCAATACCGGCGGAGTCATATCCCCGGTATTCGAGCCGCTTAAGCCCACCCAGAATAAGCGGCGCAGCGTCTTTGCTACCGGTAATGCCGATGATGCCGCACATAATAACCCTTTGTTAAAGAATTAAAAAGTTGATTATACCACAAGATAGAGTGAGAATAAACGGGAAGCAACAGGAAGTTATGCCTTCCCGACCCAGTAATGGCCATGTAATCATTATTGTGGTGAATGGATGCAGATTTCGGTTGCATTTTCTGTAAAATCAACGATGGTGCGTTAATAAAAAATTAACTAATGGGCGGCGCGGGAAAAATAGCAGATAAATAGAAAATAATACGGGAAAAACCCAGGAAAAATGCAAAACAATACGAAAAATTATCCGGAAAATGGCAAAAAAATAGTGGAAAAATGATAATGGAACATGGCTTCATGACAACCTTGGAAGACTCCGGCGAGACGACTCTGGCGCGCCGTTTTTCGCGCGCTCTGCGCCCGCCGGAAAAAATCACCTGCGAATTCACGCGCGACGCCGGGTTGCTGCACCAGTATTTCCGCCTGCGCGAGGAAATGTTCATTACCACCGGTGCATCATACATTACTGGAAAGCAAGATGAATTCGACGGCGCCAGCGAGATCATCGTGGCGCGCCGCGGGCTGCATTGCGTCGCCGGCGGCAGGCTGACGATTTCCGCGCCGTCGCACCGGCAGGCGCTGCCGATGGAAAACAAAGGCATCAAGTCACTGGATTTAATACCGGAATTCATGCCGGACAAGCGCGCATATGGCGAGCTTTCACGGCTGACCGTGCTGCCGGAATTCGGCGAGACACTGCCGGAAATCATCCGTCGCGTCATCAAGAAAGCCGTCGCCGAGCGTGTGGAATATATATTCAACATCGCGCCGAAGCCGCTGGCGGAAAGCGCCCGTCACGCCGCACAATTGTTTGGCGTGAACTGGGAAATACGCTCCGGCATCACGGTTCCGGACAGCGAGGAATACGAAGGCAAAATGGTCTTGAGCATCATGGACTTGACCGGCCACGTCCGCCGCCCGCCCGCCGCCAGGGCGCGTAGGGAAAAAGTGATGGCCGGGTAGAGTCGCGCGGCTTTGTTTACTCTCCCAGTAAACTCATTTGTTTGGAATCTTCTACTTTTTGCGCTGCTTTTAATACTTCCAGGCTCATGGGAATATCGAGCCGCTTGCCATCTTCCACAATCTCTTTGACGGTGACAATACTGATCACGTCATAGCTGCGTCCCATATCCTTATGCCTGAATTGCCCGGCGTCCTTAGCCTCCTGAATCATATTGCGCGTGGGTTCCTCCAGCGTTATCAGGCAAGCCAGCGCGGCTTTTTCACGCGCCATGTCGCCGCGCAGGGTAGCAATGTCGCCGCGCTTCACGCCGCCGGATTTCACTTGAAAAATGATTTTCGCGTTATCTTCTTTGCCCGTCTTGAAATAGGTGATGCCGTCAATGCCCTTATCGCCGCCTTTTTTCTCATTGATGATTGCGCGGTTATTCGTATAGGTAAGCACCGCCCATTTCTCAAATTCCTTGCGCAGCCGGTCGTCTTTTTTATGCGCCAGCGCTTCGGCGGATTTCATGTCTTTGGGTATGCCGTCTGTTATGATTTTGTTTAGGATATTTTTTCCAAAGGTATCTTCCAGCCGCTTCAAGATGACCGAAATGGACTGATACGTAATATCTATGCCAATCCAGTTGCGTTTGAGCCTTTGCGCCACGGCGACAGTGGTGCCGCACCCGCAGTAAGCATCCATCACCACATCGCCTTCATTGCTGCACGCGGCAATGATTCGTTCTAACAGCGCTTCCGGTTTTTGAGTGGGATAACCCAGCCGCTCTTTGGCGGATGGCGCAATGAATGGGATTTGCCACACATCATTTTCCCGCACGCCTTTTTCGTCCACGCTCTTGTCGCTGACTAAATGCGGTTCCTCACCATCCTTGAACCGGTGCAAAACGCCCTGTTCCTTCCGCGCCTTCGACCCTTCGGTGTAGGGCGTATAAAGCGCATTGAATTTATAATCCGCGCTTTTGGTATAAAAGAAAACTATATCATGGAGTTCCTGAAATTTTTTTGCACGTCCCGTCCAGCGCCGATAATGCCATACAATCTCATTTTTGAAGTCGCCCCCATGCGGGCAGAAAACCGCATCCAGCACCAATTTAAGGTAATGCGAAGCCGTGGGATCGCAATGCAGATAAAAGGAACCGGCAGGTTTTAGTACGCGCTGAATTTCCGTCACCCTGAGCGCAATGCTTATCAGGTAGGCCAGCAGGCTGCCTGCGCCCAGCACCGGACGCAGGCCTTTAATCAGATCGACCAGTTGCGCCGTAAACCGCCCGTTGTCGTTGGCGATAATCTCATCATATCCGGCGATGGCGCGGCTATCCCATAACCATGTGTCGGTAAAAGCGTGCGATTGCGCCTTATCTTCCTCGCCGATATTGTTGTAAATCTGGTTATAGTTGCGCTTGGAATTAAACGGCGGGTCTATGTAGCAAAGGTCGATTGTTTCATCACGAATTTTTTTTCGCAGAATGTCGATATTGTCGCCGTAATATAACTTGCCGGTCATTATGCGCTGTATCCAGTTTGCTACTGTTTGACATGAACGTAAAATAACATCCTGTATTTGTAAAGGACTCGTTCGGTTGGAAAACCATGGACATCCGCCCGGCGCTGCGGCATTACAGCCGGTGATGAAGCATTTCCTGCACCGCCTCTTTCAGTCGAAGCCGGTAAGGTTCCTCGCCAGGGGCGGGCTGACGCTGCTCGCGCTGTGGCTGGCGCTCTCCGGCATCAACGTGACGGATCTTGGCGTGGCGCTGGCGCGGCAGGACCGGGCGCTGCTGCTGCTTACGGTCGCGCTCATGGTGGCGCAACTGCTGCTGTGCGCGCTGCGCTGGCACATCATTCTGGCCACGCTGGTCGGCAGTGCGCCGATGCCCGGGCGGGCGTCGCTTCGCATCTATACCATCGGCGCGTTTTTTACCGTCTGCCTGCCGGGAACCATCGGCGGCGACGTGGTGCGCGTGTTCCTCTGCCGCCCGAAGATGGCGCTGCCACTGGCGATTCACTCCGTCATCATCGACCGGCTGGCGGCGCTGGCCGGACTTGTTGCACTATCCGCCGCCACGCTGCCGTGGCTGGCCGCCGATTTGCATTTCCAGGCGCTGCCGGCGGCGCTGTCGCTGGCGGCGCTGGTGCTGGCCGGGCTGCTGCTGCTGCTCAAGGCGGAGGCGTGGCTGGCGCGCTTCAATGATCTGCACGCCGTGCGCGCGCTGCTTTATTTCGCCGCCAACGTGCGGCTCTTGTTTAAGGATGCGCCCGCCACTCTCGCATCGGCGGCGATTTCCCTCGCTACGCAGTTCGCAAGCTGCGTCGCCGCCTGGCTGCTGGCGGCAAGCCTCGGCGCGCATCCGACCCTGCTGCAATGCACCACGCTGGTGCCGCCGGTGATGCTGGCGGCGATGCTGCCGGTTTCCATCGGCGGCTGGGGCGTGCGCGAGGCCGGCATGGTGGCAATGCTCTCGCTGGCCGGCGTGCCGCCGGAAACGGCGCTGCTTGTTTCCATTCAACTGGGATTGCTGGTGGCGCTGGCTGCATCGCCGGGCGGGTTGCTGTGGCTTAAGAAATAACCGGGTTGGTAATTTTGCCGCACCGCCCTATATTGTCCGCATGACAACGCTGTTCGAGCAAACGATAACGGATGCCGCGCCGCTGGCCGATCGCTTGCGCCCGCGCGCGCCGGAAGAAGTAATCGGGCAGGCGCACGTCATGGGCGAGTCCCATATGCTGCGGCAGATGCTGGAGGGCGGCCAGCCGGTGTCGCTGGTGCTGTGGGGGCCGCCGGGCTGCGGCAAGACGACGCTGGCGCGCATTATTGCCGAGAAAAGCGGCTATGAATTCGAGCAGGTATCGGCGGTGGCCTCCGGCGTGGCGGATTTGAAGGCCATTTTCGAGCGCGCCCGCAAGCGAAGACAGGACGGCGTGCGGACGCTGGTGTTCGTCGATGAAATCCACCGCTTCAACCGCGCGCAGCAGGACGCCTTCCTGCCGGTGGTCGAAGACGGCACGATTACTTTGATCGGCGCGACGACCGAGAATCCTTCCTTTGAGATGAACGGCGCTTTGCTGTCGCGGATGCAGGTGGTGGTGCTGCAGCGGCTGGACGGTGGCGCGATGCAGCAACTCATGGCGCGCGCCGAGGCGCATGAGAAAAAGAAACTGCCGCTGCTGCCGGAAGCACGGGAAACCCTCATCGGCATGGCCGACGGCGATGGGCGGGCGCTACTCAATTTCTGCGAGATTTTATTCGCCTGCAGGGGAAAGCCGCTCGATGCGGCGGCGCTGACGCGCTACGTGCAGAAGCGCGCGCCGCTTTACGACAAAAAACAGGAAGCGCATTACAATTTGATTTCCGCGCTGCATAAATCGCTGCGCGGGTCGGATGTGCAGGCGGCGCTGTACTGGCTGGCGCGGATGCTCGACGGCGGCGAGCAGCCGCTATACATTGTGCGGCGGCTGGTGCGGTTCGCCGCCGAGGATGTGGGGCTGGCCGATCCGAACGCGCTGGTGCAGGCGATTGCGGCGAAAGATATGTATGATTTCCTCGGCTCGCCCGAAGGTGAATTGGGGCTGGCGCAACTGGTGATTTATCTCGCCACCGCGCCCAAATCCAACGCCGCGTACATGGCGCAGGGCGCGGCGGCGCGTGCGGCGCGCGAGCACGGCTCGCTGATGCCGCCGATGCATATCTTAAACGCGCCGACCAGGCTGATGGCGGATCTGGGCTACGGCAAAGGCTACGCATACGACCATCAGGCCGAGGACGCCTTCTCCGGCCGGAATTATTTTCCCGACGGCATGAAGCGCGAGGAGTATTACCAGCCGGCAGAGCGCGGCTTCGAGCGGGAAATACTCAAAAGACTGGAGTATTGGGAGAAGCTGAGGAAGAAGAAACATTCCGATTAATCCATGCCCCTTGAAAATGCTCCGGGCTGAAAAAATCAACCTTCAATCTTGATGGCGCTGCTTGCCTCTTCCATTTCGGCAAAATGCGGTTGGAAATGGCCGGGGACGTGGCCACGCCCCATTTCCATCGAAATCTGCGGCGCCATCCCTTTCAGGTGCGCCACCAGCACGTCGCGGATAATGAAATAAAACTGCTGTTCCTCGTTATGGATGGCGAGGTTGCGCGCCGCCACCGGCCCGACGACGCAGTACGCCACGAACACGCCCATGAAGGTGCCGCACAGGGCACCGCCGATCATGGCGCCTAAGATCGCCGGCGGCTCATTGATGCTGCCCATCGTCTTCACCACGCCGAGCACCGCCACGACGATGCCGATGGCCGGCAGCCCGTCGGCCATGCCTTGCAGCCCTTGCCCCGGGCCGCAAGCTTCGTGGTGATGTTTTTCGATTTGCTTGTCGATGACTTCCTCGATCTGCGTGGGATTTTCCATGCCCATCGTCAGCGTGCGCAGCGTGTCGCAAATCAGCTCGACGGAAAAATGGTCGTGCATGACGCGCGGATATTGCTTGAAGATGGAGCTTTCTTCCGGTTTTTCGATGTGTGACTCGACGGCGATAAGCCCTTTCGATTTCATTAGTTTACACAAGGTGAACAGCAGGCACAGTAGATCCTTGTAATCCTGCTTTTTCCACTTAGATCCCTTGAATGACTTCATGAACTCCTTGAGGGTTTTCTTCAGCACGGTGCCGCTGTTGGCGACAAAATATGCACCGATGGCGCCGCCCATGAGCATCGGCAGCTCGTGCGGCAGTGCCTCAAGAATAATTCCGATTTTGCCGCCGGAGGCAATATAGCCACCGAAAATCAGCACGAAAACGATAACAAGACCGATAGCCCCAAGCATGGCAAAAATTACAGGTTGATTAACGCCCCGTTCACCTTGCGCAGGAGGACGAAGTCAGCTTGAGTATGGCAAGGAAAAGCGAATAAAGAGTTAAAGCGACAGCCGTCAGGCGGCGATTTCCTCGGCTGACATTACACCGTTAACCACTCTGATTTTACTGATGATATTTTGTGACAGCGCATATTTTCCCGGCAATACGATCTCGGCATATGCCTGTCCTTCGATCTGGGCGGAAAGCAGCACCGACACGCCCTGGGCATCGGCGACAGAGAGCAGCGCGCGGATGCCGGTCAGCGCTTCGGCGCGGCTGACGACGATGCGTAACTGCCCGCCGCCCCTGGCCTGGCGGCGCCTGGCCAGCGCCTCATCGAATAGCTGGATAGTCTGGGCAATCAGCCGCGGCCCGGCGTCATCCATTTTTGCATCGGCCTGGATCAGGAGTATTCTGCCGTTTTCAAGATGGTCGCGCTGCCGGCTGAGGAGTTCCTCGTTGAACACCGACACTTCAAACGCGCCGCCCATATCGGAAAGCTGTACGAAGGCGAAGCGCCCGCGGTCGGAGACTTTGAATTTGCGTCCGGTGACGATGCCGGCAACCTTGACCGGGCGGAACTGCCCGTCAAGTTTTTCGGCAAAGGCAGCCGACATGGTGACGCCCATTGTTTCCAGCGCCTGCTTGTGCCCCTCGAGGGGATGCGCCGACAGGTAAAAGCCGATGGCCGAAAATTCATGGTCGAGTTTTTCCAGCGCCGGCCATTCGGCAACGTCGATCATGTCCGGCGACGGTATGGCCGCAGCCCCCTCGCCGCCGAACAGGCTTTCCTGCCGGCTGTCGCGGTCGCGCTGGCAGCACGCGCCGTAGGCCATGATGCGGTCGATATTGGCGAACAACCGGCCACGGTTCGGATGCAGACGGTCGAAGGCGCCGGCCTTGATGAGATGCTCGAGGGCGCGGCGATTCAGCGCCTCGGCCGGCACGCGCGCGGCAAAATCAAAAATATCCTTATACCCCCCGTGGGTATCTCGCTCATGCGCCACTTCCTGCATCGCCTGCGCGCCGACATTGCGGATGGCGGCGAGGGCGTAGCGGATGGATAAATCCTGCGGCGCGCGGAGCGCCGGCGCGGGACACGCCGGTAAGAGATCCTGTGCCCCGCCTTGCGGGCGGCCACAGGATTCAGGCACAAACAGCACCTCCGACCGGTTAATATCCGGCGGCAGCAGCGCGATGCCAAAATGCGCCGCTTCCTCGCGGAAGACGCCGATTTTGTCGGTGTTGTGCACGTCGTAGGTCATCGAGGCGGCGATGAATTCGACCGGGAAATTCGCCTTGAGATAAGCCGTCTGGTAGGCAATGACGGCATAAGCGGCGGCATGCGATTTATTGAATCCGTACTCGGCGAATTTGGCGATGAGATCGAAGATGCTTTCCGCCTGATATTGCTTCGTGCCGCGCTCGACGGCGCGCCGGACGAACACGTCGCGCTGCGCCTCCATCTCGGAGCGGATTTTTTTCCCCATGGCGCGGCGCAGGAGGTCGGCTTCGCCGAGGCTGTACCCGGCCAGCAGCTGCGCAATCTGCATCACCTGTTCCTGGTAGATGATGACGCCGTAGGTTTCCTTTAAGACTTGTTCCAGCGCCGGGTGCATGTAAGCCGGTTTTTCCTGGCCGTGCTTGCGCGCAATATAGGTCGGAATATTGTCCATCGGCCCCGGACGGTAGAGTGAAACCAGCGCGATGATGTCTTCCAGCCGGTCAGGCTTAAGCTTTTTCACCGTGTCACGCATGCCCGCGCCTTCAAGCTGGAACACGCCTACCGTGTCGCCGCGCGCCAGCATATCATAGGTTTTCTGGTCGCCTTCCGGCAAAGCGAGCAGGTCAATCTCCATACCCCGGCGGCGTATAAGATCCACCGCGCGCGCCAGCACGGTCAGCGTCTTCAAGCCCAGGAAATCGAACTTCATCAGCCCGGCGGCTTCGGCGTATTTCATTGAATACTGCACCACCGGCATGTCGGATTTCGGGTCGCGGTACATCGGCACCAGATCGGCCAACGGCCTGTCGGCGATGACCACGCCTGCCGCGTGCGTCGAGGCGTGGCGGTTCAGCCCTTCGAGCTTGAGACTGATATTCACGAGCCGCGCCACCGTTTCATCTTCTTCGATAGCGCTTTTAAGCATCGGCTCGACGGCGATGGCCTGCTCAAGCGTCACCGGCGCCGCCGGGTTATTGGGCACCAGCTTGCAGATTTTATCGACCTGCCCGTACGGCATTTCCAGTACGCGCCCGACATCGCGCAGCACGGCGCGCGCCTGCAACTTTCCAAAGGTGATGATCTGGGCGACGCGATCATGCCCGTAGCGGCTCTGCACATAATGAATCACCTCCCCGCGCCGCTCCTGGCAGAAGTCGATATCGAAGTCGGGCATGGATACCCGGTGAGGGTTCAGGAAACGCTCGAACAGCAGGCCGTACTGCAGCGGGTCGAGGTCGGTGATGTTAAGCGCCCACGCCACCACCGACCCGGCGCCGGAGCCGCGCCCCGGGCCAACCGGAATGCCGCGCCTCTTGCTCCAGGTGATGAAATCCGAAACGATGAGGAAATAGCCGGGAAACTTCATTTTGATAATGGTATCGATCTCGAATTCCAGCCGCTCGCGGTATGGCTTCGCTCGCGCGTTTTTTTCTTCTTCGCCCATGCCCGGCGTGAACACATGGCGCTCCAGCCGCGCATCCAGTCCGCGCTGTGCCCCGGCGCGCAGCGCTTCCTCTTCGCTCATACCGTCTTGCGTAAAGCGCGGCAGGATGGGATCGCGCGGCATGGCGGCGAAGGCGCAGCGGCGGGCGATGGCCACCGTATTGGCCAGCGCTTCGGGAATATCGGCGAACAGCGCCGCCATTTCTCCAGGCGTTTTCAGCCGGTGCTCCGGCGTCAGGCGGCGGCGGTTGTCCTGGCTCACGTAGCTGCCGTCGGCGATGCAGAGAAACGCGTCATGCGCCTCGAACATTTCTTTTTCGATAAAATAGGCGTCGTTGGTGGCGACTAAGGGCAATTCCTGTGCGTACGCCAGCCCGATCAATTTTGATTCGATCGCCTGTTCCTGCGGCAGGCCATGGCGCGATAATTCCACATATACCCTGCCAGGGTATAGCTCTTTCAAGGTTTTTAATTGCGTTTCCGCCGCCGTTTCCTGCCCGTTTATAAGTGCTTTTCCGATAGCGCCATGGATACCCCCGGTGAGTATCATCAGCCCCTCGCTGTGCGCCGCCAGATCGTCCATCGAAAGCAGCGGTCCCTGCCCGCCGCCTGCCGGCGTGAGGAAGGATTTGCTCACCAGCGCCAGCAGGTTGCGCCAGCCGGCGCCGTCTTTTGCATACGCCAAAAGTTGGTCGGGTTTCGGAACGCCCGTGTTCCGCCCGCGATCCACCGTCGGCTGGAGGTACAGCGTGCAGCCCATGATCGGCTGGATGCCGGCTGCCATCGCCGCAGTCGAGAATTCCAGCGAGCCGAACAAATTGCCGCTGTCGGTAATCGCCACGGCGGGCATATGCTGCTCCCTGCACCACGCCACCAGCTCCTTGACGGGAATTGCCCCCTCCAGCAGCGAATAAGCGCTGTGCACGCGCAGATGGATGAACGGCGGCGTCATGCGGGTTTCAACATGCCTCCCTCGAGGCGCACGATTCTATCCATTCGCTTCGCCAAATCCATATTATGCGTCGCCACCAGCACCGCCAGAGAGCGCTCGCGCACCCGCTTAAGAAGCACTGCAAATGTCGCCTCCGCCGTGATGGGGTCTAAGTTGCCGGTCGGCTCGTCGGCCAGGAGCAGCGGCGGGTCGTTGGCCAGCGCGCGCGCCATGGCGACGCGTTGCTGCTCGCCGCCGGAAAGCCGCGCCGGGCGGTGCGTCTTGCGCTCCCTAAGCCCCAGCGAGTCGAGCAGACCCGCTGCGCGCTCACGCGCCGGAGCCACCGGAACGCCGGCAATCATCTGCGGCAGCATGACGTTTTCCAGCGCCGAGAATTCCGGCAGCAGATGGTGAAACTGGTAGACGAAGCCGATCTGCCGCCGCCGCACATATGTGCGCACGCCATCCGATGCCCCGGAAACATCTTCGCCGCCGACCATCACCTTGCCGGACGTCGGCGTATCGAGCAGGCCGGCGATATGCAGCAGCGTCGATTTTCCCGAGCCGCTGGGGCCAAGCAGCGCTACCGTTTCGCCGCGCCGCACCTCAAGGTCGAGATAGGAAAAAACGCTCAGCCGCCGGCCACCCTGATCATAAACGCGAGCGATGTTTTGCAGGCTGAGTGCGGCGTTACTCATGGCGCAGCCCCTCCACCGGGTCGAGCGAGGCGGCGCGCCGGGCCGGATAAATCGTAGCCAAAAGCGACAGCGCCAGCGCCAGCGCCGCCACCATCAGCACTTCGGAGACATCCACTTTTGACGGCAGGTGCGACAGAAAATACAGCTCGGGGTTGAACAGCGGATGCCCGGTCAGCGATTCCAGCCGGTGCTGGATGCGCTCGGTATTGAAGGCAATCAGCAAGCCGAGACATACCCCCCCCAGGGTACCAAGCACGCCGACCGCCGCGCCGCAGGCAATGAAAATCCGCATCACCGACTGCCGTGTCGCGCCCATGGTGCGCAGGATGGCGATGTCTCTCCCTTTCTCGCGTACCAGCATGATGAGACTGGAAACGATGTTAAATGAGGCGACGAGAATAATCAGCATGAGAATAAGAAACATCACGTTGCGCTGCACGATTACCGCCTCGAAAATGTGGCCGTTGGACGATTGCCAGTCATAGGCGCGAAAGCCTGGCCCCAGCGCGTCTTCGATGCGCCGCGCAATCTCCGGCGCTGCCCCGGGACGGGCTGCCATGACCTCAATCACGCTGGCCGCCGGCCGCCGGCCGCTCAACTTGAAATAGACCTGCGCTTCCTGAAACGGCATCACAACAAGCGCGTTGTCATAGGCATACATGCCGATCTGGAATATACCCCCCACGGGGTATGCCTTGACGCGCGGCACCATGCCCGCCACCGTAGCGCGGCCTTCGGGCGAAATCAGCGTAACCGGGTCGCCGACATGAATACCCAGGCGCTCGGCCAGGCGGCTGCCGATGAGGACGCCGCCATTCCGCAGCGATTCCACGCTGCCCCCGATGATTTTTCTCTCCAGCAACAGCTTTTTGCCCAGGTCATCATAACGGTAGGCGTCCACCATGGCGCCCGCCGCCTGGCCGCGATTCACCGCCATCACCTGCCCTTCGATTTTCGGAATGGCCGAAATGACGCCCGGCACGGCGGTGATTGCGTTTACCACATTCTCATAATCACCGATGCCGCCGGGAGAAGCCGCATAAACACTGACATGGCCGTCCAGCCCGATGATGCTTCGTATCATCTCGCCGCGCACGCCGTTCATCACCGCCAGCACGACGATAAGTGTGGCGACGCCCAGCGCGATGCCGATGAAGGAAAAAGCGGCGATGATGGAAATCAACCCCTCCTCGCGCCTGGCGCGGAGATAGCGGAAAGCCACCATGCGTTCAAAGGGGGTGAGCATCGTCAACCCGCGCCGGTTGCGGAATCTTGCGCCAATGGATCGATCCCCCTCAATAGATGTGGGAGGACGGATTCTGTATTCATCTCGACCTTTTCCCCGCTTTTTCTGTACTTCACCTCGACTGCGCCTTTTTCCGCGCCTTTCGGCCCAACCACCACCTGCCACGGCAGACCGATTAAATCCATGCGGGCGAATTTCTCGCCGGCGCGGGCGTCGGTATCGTCATAGAGCGTGTCCATATACCCCCCAAGGGTATCGTATAATTGTTCACATAACGCATCGCACCTGGCATCGCCGACGCGCAGGTTGATGATGCCCACCCTAAACGGCGCGACGGATTCCGGCCAGATGACGCCGTTTTCGTCGTGGCTGGCCTCAATGATCGCGCCGACCAGCCGCGACACGCCGATGCCGTAGCACCCCATCTCCGGCGTAACCGCAGCGCCATCGGCGGCGGCGACGGTAACACCCATCGCCTTGCTGTATTTGCTTCCGAGAAAAAATACATGGCCGACTTCAATGCCTCGCGCTTCGCGCAGGCGATCTTTGGGCACGGGGCACTTATCAGGAATGTGCAACTCGTCGGCGGCGGCATAGAGACCCCGCATTTCCTCGCCGCTCATCTGCACTTTGCCGCTCCTGACTTCATCGAACGCCGCATCGTAATATAAGGCGCTCTCGCCGGTGTCGGCAATCACCTGGAATTCATGGCTTAGGCTCCCGCCGATGGCGCCCGAATCGGCGTTAACTGCGACAGTCATCAACTCCATGCGGGCAAAGATACGGTGGTAAGCATCGTACATCTTGGCGTATTCGCGCCTGGCGTCCTCCACGTCGATATGGAAGGAATAGGCATCTTTCATCAGGAATTCGCGGCCGCGCATAATGCCAAAGCGCGGGCGCACCTCGTCGCGGAATTTCCACTGAATCTGGTAGAGATTAATCGGCAATTGCTTATAGCTTTTGACGTACGATCGGAAAATATCGACGATCATTTCCTCGTTGGTCGGGCTGTAAATCAACTCGCGTTCGGCGCGGTCCGGGAAGCGCAGCATCTCCTGCCCCATGCTATCGTAGCGCCCTGATTCCTTCCACAGCTCGGCGGGTTGCAGCGTCGGCATCAATACGCGATTGCACCCGGCCTTGTTCAACTCGTCGGCGACAATATTTTCGATGTTTTCCAGTACGCGCAGCCCCAGCGGCAGCCAGCTATAAATGCCTGCGGCCTGTTGCCTAATCATGCCGGCGCGCAGCATCAGACGGTGCGACACGATTTGCGCCTCGGACGGATTTTCCTTCAGCAGCGGCAGGAAAAATTGTGACAGGCGCATGAGGTATCCTTTGATAGCGGATGTTAGAGGATGGCAGGCGGAGAAGCAATCGCTCTAATAATCACGGAGCCGAATCAGTCCGCTGTGGATAACCAGGGCCAACAGGCCGGTCACCGCCAGGGCAAGGATAGTCGTCAGCAACAGTTTTTTCAGCCAGTTGACCGACTTGGGTGCCGCGGCATATTCCACGCTGCCGGGCTTCTCCAACGTTTCTATATCCAGCGGCAGCACAAAAAACAGCATGATCCACCACGAGACGATAAAGGTAAAAACAGCCATGAGCGGAGACATCTACGCCTCCTCCAGCTCGACCAATGTCCCGCAGAAATCCCTGGGATGCAGGAACAGCACCGGCTTGCCGTGCGCGCCGGTTTTTATGTCGCCGAGCACACGTGCGCCGGCCTCAACCAGCCGGTCGCGCGCCGCTTTTATGTCGGTCACCTCATAACAGACGTGATGGATGCCGCCGGAGGAGTTTTTGGCCAGGAACCCGGCAATTGGCGAATTCGCCCCAAGCGGGTGCAATAATTCGATTTTAGTATTGGGGAGGGTAACGAATACCGTCGTTACCCCATGCTCGGGTACGTCCAGCGGCGCCGACACCTGCGCCCCCAGCACATCGCGGTACATCGCCGCCGCCGCTTTCATGTCCGGCACGGCGATGGCGACGTGATTGAGACGTCCTATCATAAGCGCGGTATCATTGTCACAAAAGTTTCACTTTTGGCTGCCCGAAAATGGGGTAAGATTGAGCATATAACACGCTATGGCAACAATCGCCAGTCCCCAATTATGGATACCGAAGAACAGATTGAAATTCAAAAGGCTAAGTACAACGGACACTCTCCGTCCGATGAGGGTCCCTATTACCATCACAGTTGGTGGGAATCCTATAAGGGCGGCGT
>JAGWIM010000129.1 GCA_028873525.1 Pseudomonadota bacterium | reverse complement strand
GCGGCGCATATTTTCGCGGATGCGGTCGTAAATCACCACCGAGTCGTTGATGGAGTAGCCGACGATGGTGAGGATGGCGGCGATGGCGGTCAACCCGAAATCAAACCGCGTGACGGCAAAAAATCCGAGCACCATGATGGAATCGTGCAACAGCGCCAGTATCGCGCCGATGCCGTATTGCCATTCAAAGCGGAACCACACGTAAGCCATGATCGCGCCGAACGAGCACAGCACCGCCAAAATACCGTCTTCGATCAATTCGTTACCGACCGTCGGGCCGACGAAATCAATCTTGCGGTAGTCGATGCCGGTGGGAAATTCGGTCGCCAGCGCGGTTTTGACCTTGGTCGTAACCTGCGATTGTTCATCGTTTTTTCCGACCTGGATGCGGATCATCACATCCTCCGGCGTGCCTTCATTTTGCAGCGACACTTCACCGAAGCCCTGACGGGAAAGGAGCGCACGCATGGCGCCGAGGTCGGCGGGCGCGGAGGTGTGGATTTCCATCAAAATGCCGCCGGTGAAATCAATGCCTAAATTCAATCCCTTAGTCGCCAGCGTGCCGAATGAGAGCAGCGTCAGCGCAATCGAAAAGGCAAAGCCGACCCAGCGCTTGCCCATGAAGTCGAAATGCGGCCGGTTGGGGAAAAATTGCAGGGGCATATCAAGCCACCGCCTCGACGGCAATCACTTCCGGCACGTAGTGCTTCAGCATGTTTTCTATCCCGTTTTTCAATGTCATAGTCGAGCTTGGGCAACCGGAGCAGGAGCCATGAAGCTCCAGTTCCACGATGCCGTCATGGAAACCGCGGAAGATGATGTCGCCGCCGTCCTGCGCCACCGCCGGGCGCACGCGCGTGTCAATTAACTCACGGATATGCTTGACGATTTCACTTTCATTCTCGCCGGATGGCGCAACGGTATGCGCCTCCCGCATTACCGGCTTCCCGGCCACGAAATGATCCATTATACAATTAAAAATCAATGGTTTGAGCGAATCCCAGGCAATATCTTCTTCTTTGGTGACGGTGATGAAATCAAGCCCAAGGAAGATTGCTGTTATGCCACTGATTTTGAATAATGATTCAGCCAGCGGCGAGGGCGCGGCGGCCTCGGCCGAGGTGAAAAACGCCGTGCCGTTCCCCAGCACCGGAACACCTGGAATAAACTTTAACGTCAATGGGTTAGGCGTTGTTTCGCTTTGAACGAACATATCATTCTCCCTGAGAAACCTTACTTTAGGCGCACCGCGCGCAATTTTCAATGGAATTTATTGTTTTTTTATGCAGTTATCAGGCATACCGCTTACGATACCCGCGCGGCGGTTCCCCGCGGAAATAATGCTAAAATAAACAGGAAAAAACAGGAGAAAAATATGGAAAAAATGGCAAAAACCCCCTCGGAAAATACGAAAAAATACGCTTTTAATGCCCCGAAAATAGCGCTGGCCGCCATGCTGGCGGTCAACCCGGCGCCGCTTTCGGTGACGCTCGGCGGCATCGAAAACGGCAAACCCATCAATCCGAAATTCGCCTACTGCATGCAAGACGGCGCCGGCAAAACCAGAAACGGCGGCAACATCAACCCGGCGATTTCCTGGTCGGGCGCGCCGGCGGGCGCGAAATCCTACGCCGTCATCGCCGTCGATCCGGACGTGCCGGCCAATTTCGAACCCGCCAACAAGGAAGGCAGAACCATCGCCGCCGATTTCCCGCGCCGCGACTTTTATCACTGGGTGCTGGTGGATATCCCGCCGACCATTACCCGTATCGATGAAGGACAGGACAGCAAGGGCACCGCGACGAAGCCAACCGGAAAGCTCGCCTACGGCGTCAGCGGCCACAACGATTACGGCGTAAGCGAAGGCGGCTATAACGGCCCGTGCCCGCCGTGGAACGACGCGCGGCTGCACCATTACCATTTCCGCGTCTATGCGCTCGACGTGCCGAGCCTGAACCTGCCCGCCGCGTTCGGCGGCAGGGAGGCGGAAAGCGCGATGCAAGGGCATATCCTGGCGCAGGGCGAAACGGTGGGGACCTATACGAATAACCCGGCGGTAAAGTAACCGGACTCATAATGAAAAAAGCCTGCCGGTTTCCCGGCAGGCTTCTTCTTTGCAATGCGCTTTTGCTTGGCTCAGGTAGTGCCAAAATTAGTCGCATTGGTAACGCAACCAGCTTCGGTGCCCTGGTTGAAGGCATCGACAATGCCGGCCGCACCGAAAACAACAGCGATGCCGACACCGACAATGATGGCCATACCCCACGATACCTTGCCCAGCAGGGCGCCGATACCGATGACGGTGATGGCAATCGTAGCCAGGCCTTTGCCCGTGTTGCCGGTGAACCAGCCGACCACGATGCAAAGGACGTTACCTATGGGCGTATCCGCCGCATAGGCATAATCCGGCACCATGACGGCGACGGCGCCCAGCATCAGCATTAAACATGCCTGCCATGCAAGGCTTAGGTCCTTGGTTTGGGTTTTCATAAATAAGACCCTTTTACAAGTGAAAAAAACGCACAAACCACCATACTCATCGAATACGATAGCGTGCGACCATACCCGCCTTGAGGCATAATAGCCTGCAGGCGGATAAGCAAAGTATAGCGCACCCGCCGGCTGCCACCAAGCGCAAATTTATGACAATTGTGTGACAATTGCGTTCAATGCGACCGAGAGCGTTTCCGCTTTCTCCGGGCGGATGGTGGGCCCGGGAAGAGTTGAACTTCCGACCTCACGCTTATCAGGCGTGCGCTCTAACCACCTGAGCTACGAGCCCCTTTAGGGGTAGGGAAATGAAAAGAGTCAAGGTTCTAGGCCGGATGCGGCAAAAAGTCAATGTTTTACTATGCTTTTGATTATGCCTCCCGCGTCACGCGGTTGCGCCCCTGGCGCTTGGACTGGTAAAGCGCGTCGTCAGCGCGCTTGATGAGGGAAGGCAGGGTATCCGACGGGAGGAAGCGGGCGACCCCCATGGAGACGGTAATCGAGCCGAAGGTGGCGCCGGTGTCTTTCCGCTTGAGTTCCCGTCCGGCGATGACGATGCGGATCATGTCGGCGATTTTCATGGCGCCCTCGATCGGCGTGTCGGGCAGAACGACGACGAATTCCTCGCCGC
>JAGWIM010000128.1 GCA_028873525.1 Pseudomonadota bacterium | reverse complement strand
TCGGCGCTTCATCCAGAAAGTTGGCGCAGTTCACGCCGGAACCATGCTGATGCGTTGCCCTAATATGGCAGCCACTTTCGCCAGCGTGTGCAGCGTCAGTGACGTATTTTCCGGATCAAGCAGGCGGTCGAGGCCGCTGCGGCTGGTATGCAGCCGCCGCGCCATCTCGGCTTTGGAGATGCGTTTCTTTTTCATGGTGCGCTCAAGTTCGCGCGCCAGCGTGAATTTGATGGCAGCAGCGCGGCATTCTTCGAGAATGCCCTCTTCGGCGAGAAAGTCCTCGAAATTAGAACCCGTATAAGGATTTTTTTTCTTTGTCATAATTACCTCAATTTCCCGATTCATGTATCCGTTTGCGTTTTCTTGCCAGCTCCAGTTCCTGCGGCGGCGTCTTCTGCGTTTGTTTTATAAATCCATGCAACAATATCATTTCTTTTCCGCTGATGTAAAAAATCACTCTGGCGATACGGTCGTCCAGCTTTGAGCGCACTTCCCACAACCCGCGCCCTAACCCGTCTATCAGCGGCTTGCCAATCGGCCAGCTATATTGAACCTTGAGAATGTCATCGCCTATCACCACTCTTTTGTCTTTAGGCAGAGACAGCAGCCATTCCCTGACTACTTCGTTCCCTGCCGGAGTACGGAAAAATTGAACTTCCAGCTTTTTCGTTACCTTTTCCATCGAATAGTACCAAAAATGGGGCGGCTTGTCAACCCTCCACCCGATAATTCGGCGCTTCCTGGGTGATGGTGATGTCGTGCGCGTGCGATTCGCGCAGGCCTGCCGAGGTGATGCGGATGAACTCGCAGTTCTTTTGCATCTCGGCGATGGTGGCGTTGCCGGTATAGCCCATGGCGGCTTTGAGTCCGCCAACGAGTTGATGCACGACGCCGGACACCGGTCCCTTGAACGGCACGCGACCTTCGACGCCTTCGGGCACCAGTTTCAGCTTGTCGGCGATTTCCTGCTGGAAGTATCTATCCGCCGAGCCGCGCGCCATGGCGCCTACCGACCCCATGCCGCGATAGGCTTTATAGGAACGTCCCTGGAAAAGCACTTCTTCGCCGGGCGATTCTTCGGTGCCGGCGAACAGCGAGCCGATCATGGCGCAGTCGGCGCCTGCGGCGATGGCCTTGGCCAAATCCCCCGAGAATTTGATGCCGCCGTCGGCGATGACCGGCACGCCGCGCTTCTTCGCGACTTTCACCACGTTCCGGATGGCGGTAAGCTGCGGCACGCCGACGCCGGCGACGATGCGCGTGGTGCAGATGCTGCCCGGCCCGATGCCGACTTTCACCGCGTCGGCGCCTGCGGTGATGAGCGCCTCGGCGCCATTGGCGGTGGCGATGTTGCCGGCGATGATCTGCGTATCCTTGAACGCGGCCTTGATATTCTTCACCGTATCAAGCACGCCTTTGCTGTGGCCGTGCGCCGTATCCACCACCAGCACGTCCACCCCGGCGGCGGCCAGCGCCTCGGCGCGCTTCATGCCGTCCTTGCCGGTGCCGACGGCGGCAGCCGCGCGCAGGCGGCCTTTTTCGTCCTTGCAGGCGTTGGGATAGGCCTGCGCCTTTTCGATATCCTTCACGGTAATCAGGCCGACGCAGCGGTATTTTTTGTCGACCACCAGCAGCTTTTCGATGCGGTAGCGGTGCAGCAGCTTCTTGGCTTCCTCTCGCGAGATGCCGGCGGGGGTGGTGATGAGCCTGTCTTTCGTCATCAGATCGGCGATTTTCTGCCTGGGATCTGAGGCGAAGCGCACGTCGCGGTTGGTGAGGATGCCGACCAGCTTGCCGCTCTTCTCCACCACCGGGATGCCGGAGATATGGTGCTTGCCCATCAGCGAGAGCGCCTCGGCCAGCGTCGCCTGCGGCTGGATGGTGACCGGGTTCACCACGATGCCCGACTCGAATTTTTTTACCTTCTGCACTTCGGCGGCCTGAGCCTCTGCGGTCATGTTCTTGTGGATGCAGCCCATGCCGCCGGCCTGCGCCATGGCGATGGCGAGGCGCGCTTCGGTGACGGTGTCCATCGCCGAGGAAATCAGCGGGATGCCGAGCGCGATGGCGTGGGTGAGGCGGGTGCGGGTGTCGGCCTGGGCCGGGACGATGGCGCTTTCGCGCGGCAGCAGCAGTACGTCGTCGAAGGTGAGGGCTTGCGGTATGTCGTCAGCGGGCGGCATGTCCTCTTCTAGAGAATCCGCTCCTGATTGTCACTCTTAAAATTGTCCGGCCGGTTCCCCTCTTCCTGAAAAGGAGAAGGTGCGGGGAAAGCATTTTTGACGGGCCGGTTGTGTCGCTTATGTAACATCGCGGGCGGAGTTGCATTCTTCTCAAAAAAATCTTCTATGAACTAAATTTTTACTTTATTATGCTATTGATTCTATATATAAGAATCGCATCGTTAACAACAGATGGACATTTTGTGTTAGTTTTTATTTCTAAACAATACCTTAACGAGAGGTTCGTTGGTTTTTCGTCCGGCGAGCCTTGACCCGAAACCTTACTTAAAGATTGGAACAACCTTGATGAAAAATCGCGATTCCGAGCCTCCGGGCCGACTCTCCCTCCAGAAAACGGAACGCCGCCCAAGCGTCCTCCCCCTCATAGCCCCTGCCGCGCTGGCAACCCAGATCCCTCCCACGGCACCCGATTATACCCCCCTCAGGGTATATCGCTCGGTGGATGACATGGTGCATGACATGCGCCCTGAGATGCCGGTCTACTGCCTGCGTCCGGCCACCATCGCCGCCACCGCCAAGCGCTTCCTGAAGGCGTTTCCGGGCGACGTGCTTTATGCCGTCAAAACCAATCCCGACCCGCGCGTACTGAAATATCTCGCCCGTGCCGGTGTTGCTCATTTCGACGTAGCGTCGCTGGCTGAAATCAGGCTGGTGGCCGACACGCTGCCGGACGCCGAGATGCATTTCATGCACCCGGTGAAAAGCCGCGAGGCCATCCGCGTCGCCTACGAGGACTTCCGCATCCGGGATTTCTCGCTCGACAGCATGGATGAACTGCAGAAAATCATCGAATCCACCGGCAACGCCGCCGACCTCAACCTCCACGTGCGCCTCGCCATCCGCAATGACGGCGCGGCTTACAGCCTTGCCGGCAAGTTCGGCGTGGCG
>JAGWIM010000127.1 GCA_028873525.1 Pseudomonadota bacterium | reverse complement strand
GGCCATTGCGCTGGCGAAAATCGAGCAACGCGGTTTCTATGGCGTCCAGTTTAGATTGCAGTTCCGCGGCTTTGGCGCGGCGGATGTTTTGCGTGACGACGGAGGCGACGCCGGCGACCAGCAGCGATAGCACAACCAGTACCAGCGCCAGTTCGATCAGCGTAAACCCACCTTTGTGCTTCCCGCCGGCTTCCATCGTAAACCCTCAATGTTCCATTGTAGGGCAGGCCGGTTAAAAAGCCATTAAAACGGGCAGTCCTGGCGGAGAAAATTATTCATGACCAGTAAAAGACCGGATTCCCCTTGCGAGAGAGAAACTCGGGGAATGACGCGCAGGGTTAAATTAAAATGCCCTAATGCGTGACGGTATCGGCGGGTAGATTGTTACCGATTTTATAATCCAGCAAGGCAAGCTGAATGAGGTATTCATATGCTGCGTTTGCGTTTTCGATTTCCGCCTGCGTTTTCGCCAGTTGCGCCTGGCTTAAATCGACAATGGAGCTTTTGCCGATAGTGTAGCGCTCCTGCGTCAGGTCGAGTGCTTCGCCGGCATCCTTCGTTAACTGCGTGGTCACGCTGATATTCTGGTAGGCCGTTTGCACGTTATCGAAGGCGATGCGTATATCGCGCAGCAGCTGGTTCTTTAGCGTGGCCAGATCCTGTTCGGCGACATCGGCTTTATAGGACGCTTCTTTTTCCTGCGCCGAGATCCTGCCGCCGGTATAAAAGGGAACGCTGATATTGATGCCGCCCGCCAGCGCATGCGAACTGATGGGCTGGCTGGCTTCATGAATGGGTGTGCTGCCGGCATACCCCGCCGCGCTTACGGTGGGGTATTGTGATTCCGCTTCAGCCTCGGCGCGTTTGCGCGCGGCGTCTCTCTCGGCCTTAAGCGTCGCCAGTTCCGGATTCCGGTCATATGCCTGCGCGGTAAGTGCCTCCAGATCGGCAGGCGGTGGTACGACTTTGGTATCATCGGCGAGGATGAAATATTTCGGCTCGCCATAGCCTAATGCTTCCGAAAGAGTCGCCTGCGCGTTATCGACGCCTTTTCTCGCTTTGAGCAACAGCAGATTCGCTTCGCCTACCATCTGCCTGGCGATACTTAAATCGAGATCAGATTTCATCTTGGCGTCGTGCAGGGAAAAAATTTGATCGAGCGAAGTCTGCCGTGCTTTAAGCGTGGCCTCTGCCACCTGCATCACCGATTGTGCCCGCAGGGCATTGAAATATGCCCGTGTCACGTCAAGCAGCACGGTCTCACGCGTCAGATTAGTGCGTTCTTTCTGTGCTTCCAGTTCCAGCCTGGAAGATTCGATCAGATCGCTTGTATGGCCGAAGTCGGTGATCAACTGGCTGATGCCTATGCCCGCCGACCCCCGATCAATGACGCTGGGGTTGTTAATTTCACCCGGCGCGGCAATGCGGGTATCCTGCCCGGCGAAAGCGCGCACGGCGTTACCGGTCACCTGCGGCAGATAGTAGGAACGGGTAACCGCGACCTGTTGCCCGGCGGCCTTGGTATTCAGTTCGGCAGCGAGCATCTGCGGATAATGCTGCAGGGCGATGGCCTGCGCTTCCGCCAGGGTAAGGGCTTGATTCTCATTTCCATGGACGGAAGGTTGGGGTGGAGGCACAGGCTGCGCCGGTGATACCAATTCCACTCCTTTCGCGGTTTTTACCCCACGGGGGGAAGAATTATCAGCGGCGAATGCCGCTCCGCCCCATAGGAATCCACATACGAAAGCGGCAGAAAACAGGTGTCTCATCGTGTTACTCCTGTGGCTGGGGGATCATCGGGCACGTAGTCCCGGTTGCGGTAAATCAACAGGTAGGCCACCGGCACGATGAATACAGTGAGTAGAACTGACAGGGTCAACCCGCCGATAATCACGCGCGCCAGCGGGGCGTAGGCTTCGCTGCCCGCACCGAGCGCCAATGCCATCGGTATCAAACCGATGACGGTGGCCAGCGATGTCATCAATACCGGGCGCAAACGCACGCGGCAGGCGGTGGCGACGGCGTCCTTCAACGGCAGGCCATCCTCAAGCTGGCGGTGGGTGAATTCGACGATCAGGATGCTGTTGGACACAGCAATGCCGGTCAACATGACGATGCCCATGAGCGACATGACGTTGAGCGTCGTGCCGGTGATGAAGAGCGTGATCAGCACGCCGGTCAGCCCCGGCGGCACGGCCAAAAGGATGATGAAGGGATCAATGAAGGACTTGAATTGCGCCACCAGCACCAGGTAAACCAGCAGTACCGACAGCAACAGGCCAAGCCCGAAGCTGGTAAACGAGCTATGCATGGCTTCCACCGAACCACGCAGCGTGACGCGAACGCCCTCCGGCAGCCTGGTGCCGGCGATAATCCTGTCAATGCCGGAGGCGATGCGGCTTAAATCCTCGCCCTTGGGCGCGACATAAATGTCTATCACGCGCTGCAACTGGTAATGATTCACCACGGTGGGCGATTCGATTGGCTTCAGGTTCGCCACCATGTCCAGCTGCGTCGTCTGTTTTTCGCCGCTGCCGCGAATGGGGATGGATTCAAGATCGGCAAGCGTAGTGACCACATTCTCCGGATACTGGACAGTCAGCATGTAATCATTGCCGCTTTTAGGATCGACCCAGTAGCTTGGCGCAATCATGGCGTTAGAGGTGAGCGCGGTGATGATATTGCTGACGATTTCCTTCTGCGACAGCCCCATTTCGCTGGCATGAACGCGGTCGACATTGACTTCAATCGAGGGCGCATCAATATCCTGCGGGATGAAGACATCGCTGACATCAGGCATTTGCCCTATTTTCAACGCCATGGCGCTGGCAGCGGCGTAGGCATCGCGCAGATGGTCGCTGCTGACCTGGATGTCGATGGGCGCCGGCAGGCCAAGATTCAGCACCGCGTCGACCAGTCCGCCGGTCTGGAAATAGGTGGTGAGTTCCGGTAATTCGTTGTTCACCGCCGCGCGCACCTTGTCCATATAGGCATAGCTGCCGGTTTTATGGCCTTCCTTGAGGCTGACCTGCACGAATGCCGTGTGCGAGGCGGTATTGCTGGTGTACATCGACGCGAAACCAGGGGTAACGCCGATATTGGAGACGATAACGTCGCGCTCGTCCTTAGGCACGATGCGGCGGATGATGTTCTCCAC
>JAGWIM010000126.1 GCA_028873525.1 Pseudomonadota bacterium | reverse complement strand
GAATCATCGGCAAATAAATGGTGACGCGGTCGCCTTTTTTGACGCCGTGTTTCTTCAGCACGTTGGCAAGACGGCAGACCTGTCCGTACAGATCGCGGTAGGTGATGCGCCTGGATTCCTTCGGGTCGTCGCCTTCCCAGATAAAAGCGACCTGCTCGGCACGCGCCGGCAGATGCCGGTCGAGACAGTTTTCACACATATTAAGCCCGCCGCCCTCGAACCAGCGGATCGTCACCGGATGATGAAAACTTGTATTCTTCACCCGGCTCCAGCGCGCCCGCCAGGTAAACGCCGCCGCTTCCTTCGCCCAGAATCCTTCCGGATCGGCCAGCGATTCCTCGTACATTTGCCGGTAGCGCTTACGGTTGACATATGCGCGCTCGGCAACGCCGGCGGGCACGGGAATGGGCCTGCCGGTCATCCGGCCTCCAGATCGCGGTGGCGAAGCGTGATGTTATAGCCGCCTTCGCGGAAAAATTCACCGAGCTTCTGCACCATATACACCGAGCGATGCCGCCCGCCGGTGCAGCCGACGGCGATCGTCAGGTAATGCTTGCCCTCCTCGAGATAGCACGGCAGCAGCGGCGCCAGCAACCCGGTCAGCCGCGCATAAAAATCGGCAAAAACGGCGTCCGCCTCAATGGCCTTGCCGACAGCGGCATCCAGTCCGTTCAGATGTTTCAGTTCGGGATTGTAGTACGGGTTTTTCAGGAAGCGTACATCGAACACCAGGTCGGCCTCGCGCGGCAGCCCGCGCCGGTAGGAAAACGAGACGAGCGACAGCACCAGCGCGCGGGCTTTCGGCATGAAATGCGCGGTCACGATGCGGCGTAAATCGGCCACCGCGCAATCGCTGGTGTCAATCACAAGAT
Organism: Pseudomonadota bacterium; assembly: GCA_028873525.1. Classification (GTDB taxonomy): domain Bacteria; phylum Pseudomonadota; class Alphaproteobacteria; order Rickettsiales; family SXRF01; genus JABDCD01. The sequence goes on along the minus strand of JAGWIM010000126.1, from coordinate 2,324 downwards.
CAGCGGCATCGTGCAGCCCTTCGATGAGGCGGCGCTCGCGGCGGATGCCCTCATCCAGCGTACCATCCTGCGCCAGCGGATGACGGCGGCGCGTTTCGGTGAAGCGGCGGCGCAGCGCCTCGTCGTCGCAGTCGAGGAACAGGACTTTGACATCCAGCGCCGGATCGGTGCGCAGCGGCGCAACCGTTTCGCGGAAATGCAGCGTGGAAAAACCACGGCTCCTGGCGTCCACGCCGACGGCCACCTTATGCGCGCCCGATCCCGAAACGGCGATGGCGGGAAGCAAGGCCAGCGGCGCGTTGTCGATGGCCTCGAACCCGGCATCCTCAAGCGTTTTCAGCGCCACGCTCTTGCCGGCGCCGGACATGCCGGTGATGAGAATGATCGTCATGCGCCAATCATACCGGCAGGAAGTAGCGGAGGCAACTACCGATCATTTCGCTCCCTCCCTACAAGAGGGAGATGAAACGTCAGGCGGCGTCTCTAGCGGCGGAAAGCAGCAAATCGTGCATGACGTTGGCGTGGGCGCCGGCGCGGAGATTTTCGCAAAGCTGCTTGTCGCGCAGCAGCCGAGAGATGAGCGCCAGCGCTTTCAGGTGATCGGTGTGATCGGCGGCCGGCGTCAGCAGCAGGAAAATCATGTCCACCGGCTTGCCGTCCATAGCGCCGAACTCGATGGGTTGCTTGAGGCTGGCGAAAATGGCGAACGGCCTTTTGAGTTTTTTAAAGCGCGCGTGCGGCGCGCAGACGCCGTTGCCCATGCCGGTGCAGCCGATGTCCTCGCGTTCCATCAGCCCGCCGTAAATCTTGCGCGCGGACAGGCCGGTGAACGTGGCGGCGCGCGCCGCCATGAGTTTGAGCGCCTGTTTTTTGTCGCGGGCGGCAAGGTGAGGCAATACAGCTTCCGGCGAGAATATGGAGGCGAGGTTCACGCAGCTTTCTCTTCCGGATCAACCCAGGAAATATTGCCGTCGACGCGCCGATAAATGACGTTGAGGCGGCCATGCGCCGAGTTGAAGAACATCAGCGCCGGCAGCTCCTGCAAATCCATTTTCATCACCGCCTCGCTGACGGTGAGGGTTTCGATTTCGGTCGGCGCCTCGGCGATAATCAACCCGGCGTGGCGCCCGTCTTCCTGCTCGCCGGTTTCCGGCGGCAGCACGTATTTCGTGCCGCCCACGGTCCGCACCGATTCACCCCCCTTGTGATGATTGGACAGCTTGCGCTTGTAACGGCGCAACTGCTTGGCGACCTTGTGCAGCGCCTGGTCGAAAGCGGCGTACACGTCTTCCGATTCGCCACGGCTCCTGGCCACCAGCCCGGCATGGGTGCCAAGGTTGCCGGTGATGTCGACACGCATCAGGTGCGCCTCGCGCGAGACGACGACATGCACGCTGGTGACACGGTCGATATACTTGCTGACATGTTCGGCCAATTGGGTTTCGATGTGCGTGCGCAGCGCCTCGCCGACGTCTACGCCTTTGCCGGAAACGGAAATTTGCATGGGATTTTTGTGCCTCCTTGGGTAATCAAGGAGGCGGAGGATAGCCCTTTGGAGCTTAAAGGTCAATGGCCCCGTCATGGCCTGAATTCCCCAGGAATTCTAGGGCTATCCGGCCTTTTACAAAACCATATCCTCCATGGTTGCCGCGCGACCCGGGGGATGGCGGGCGGTTATAACCCCTGCGTCTTCAACCGTTTCCGCTTAGGCGATGAGGGAATGCCGAGCGCCTCGCGGTATTTGGCGACCGTGCGGCGGGCGACGGCGATGTTGCGCTCGAGAAGTTTTTCAGCGATTTCATCGTCCGATAAGATATGCTCCGCCGCTTCCTTGCCGATTAATTCGCCAATATAATCTTTTACCGTCTGGCTCGATACGTCCTCGCCGCCGCCTTCGGCGCGCGCCAGCGCCGAGGTGAAAAAATATTTAAGCTCGAAGGTACCGCGCGGACACAGCAGAAATTTTCCGTTGGTGACGCGGCTGATGGTGCTTTCGTGGTAGCCGGTCTGGTGGGCGATGTGCTTGAGCGTCATCGGCCTTAAATACCGCACGCCGAGGCGGAAAAACGCATCCTGCTGCTTGACCAGTTCGCTGCCGACCTTCAGCATGGTGTCGGCACGTTGCTCAAGCGCGCGCACCAGCCAGCCGGCCTGGCCGAATTGCTCGGAAAGATATTGTTTATCCTTGACGTTCCTCGTTTCCGCCGTGACTTTCTTGTAATAGCGCTTGTTGACCATGACACGCGGGAAATTGCCCATGTTCAGCTCGACGTGCCAGTTGCCGTCGGGCAGGCGGCGCACGAAAATATCCGGCTCGACGGCCT
>JAGWIM010000043.1 GCA_028873525.1 Pseudomonadota bacterium | reverse complement strand
GCCCGCCCGCTCGACTGCGTGACCGTCGTCACCGTCCCGCGCTGCGCAATCACCGCCTGGCCGGCAGAAACCACCCCGCCGGAAGGAAGCGCATATGCCCCCGCCGGCGCGTATAACGCCGCCAGCGCAACCGCAATCGCCGATGTCGATCGCAGATGACGCAGAACTATGGGCGCGCGGACAGGCATGATGTAATCGCTTGGTTATTTGTTTCATTTTAACGCAAAAAGGGTTAAAAAATGTTGAAGTTACCGGCATGGCCGATCCCATATGCCAAACGCGCAATAATATACTGGTTTAGTTAAATAATATTAGAACTTATTTTAAGTGATTGATTATCAAATACAGGGCATGTTTGATAGGGTTGTTTCCGCGCCGTCGGGGCAATTCGCGCGATGCCAGGCCGGCGTCATTGACGTGGCATCATGTAAAACATTAAAATTGATATTATAGTATATTGTTTAATAATGATAATATATCGTATAAATACTGCCTGACGGGACGGTTTCATGGCTAAGATTACATTCATTCTGGGTGGTGCGCGTTCGGGCAAGAGTTCCTATGCAGAACAGCTGGCGCGCCAGATTCGTCGCCCCAGAATATATATCGCCACCGCTGAAGCGCTGGATGAGGAAATGCAGGTACGCATCGCCGAGCATCGCCGGCGGCGCGGTGATGACTGGACAACGCTCGAAGTTCCGCTGGCGATTGCGGAGATCATTCAGAACCCGTCGCACAAAAAATCGCTGATACTGGTCGATTGTCTGACCTTGTGGCTTTCCAACCTGATGCGTCACGGGCTGGATATAACGGCGCAATCGCAGGCACTGACGGAAGCGCTGCAAAGCACGCAGGCGCGAGTAATTTTAGTCTCGAATGAAGTCGGCCAGGGCATTGTGCCGGATAATCCTCTTGCGCGGCGGTTTATAGACCGTACGGGGATATTGCATCAACAGGTTGCCGCCGTGGCCGGCCGCGTTGTATGGGTGGCCGCCGGTGTTCCGACGATTATCAAAGGAAAATGACATGGCAGAATTAAGCGAAGAAGAAATCAACCGCCGCCATAACGAAAAATCGGCCAAACGCAAAGTATTTCAGGACAGGCTGGTCAAAGAGGCGGATAAGACAAAGCAACTGCTCATCGTCTATACCGGCGCAGGTAAAGGCAAATCGACGGCGGCATTCGGCACGATGCTGCGCGCGCTGGGGCATGGCTATAAGGTCGGCGTCGTGCAGTTCATCAAGGGCGCATGGTCGACCGGCGAGCAGAAAGCGCTGGAGCGCTTCGATAATCTGGTGGCCTATGAAGCAGGCGGCGAAGGCTTCACCTGGGATACGCAGGATCGCGCCCGCGATATGGAAAAAGCGCGGGCGACGTGGGAGGTGGCGCGGCGCATGATGGATGATTCGTCCTATCACCTGGTAGTGCTGGATGAACTCAATATCGTGCTGCGTTACGATTACCTGCCGGTGGCTGAAATCGTGGCGGCGCTGGCGAAACGCAAAATGCACGTGATCGTTACCGGCCGCAATGCGCCGCAGCCGCTGGTCGATAGCGCCGATCTGGTTACGGAGATGAAGTTGGTCAAGCACCCGTTCCGCGAACAGGGCGTCAAGGCGCAGAAGGGCATTGAGTTTTAATGTCCGCGCGCACCCTCATGTTCCAGGGAACCGGCTCCGATGTGGGAAAATCACTGGTCGTGGCCGGGCTGTGCCGCCTGTTTGCGCGGCAGGGATTGCATGTGGTTCCGTTCAAGGCGCAGAATATGTCGAATAACGCGGCGGTAACGCCGGATGGCGGCGAAATCGGGCGGGCGCAATGGTTGCAGGCATTGGCTTCGGGTATCGTACCGTCGGTGCATATGAACCCGGTATTGCTAAAGCCGCAATCCGATCGCAGCAGTCAGGTTATTGTGCGCGGCAAGGTAGCGGCAACTATGAGTGCGAAGGATTATCAGGCGTATCGCCCCACCTTGATGCCGACCGTGCTGGAGAGTTATCATTACCTTGCAAAGAATGCCGACATGGTGCTGGTGGAAGGCGCCGGCAGCCCGGCGGAAATCAATTTGAGGCACGGCGACATTGCCAATATGGGTTTCGCGCGCGCTGTAGGTTGTCCGGTCATCCTGATCGGCGATATCGACCGCGGCGGGGTGATTGCGAGCCTAGCCGGCACCCATATGGTGTTGCCGCCTGAGGACAGGGCTATGATTCGCGGCTTCCTGATCAACAAGTTTCGCGGCGATGCCGGATTATTCGCCGATGGCGCCGGGGAAATCGAGCGTTACACGGGTTGGCCTTATCTAGGATTGATACCGTATAACCATGCGCTCTCGCAATTACCGCAGGAAGATTCGCTGGCATTAAATAATTCCCTCCCCCCTTGTGGGGGAGGGTTAGGGAGGGGGGGTACTATCAACGTACTCACCCGTGGAGAGTTCCCCACCACCCCGCCCTTCCCCACAAGGGGGGAGGGAGAAGAAAGTATTCACATTGCCATCCTTTCCTATCCCCATATTGCCAATTTCGACGATCTCGATCCGCTGAAGAATGAACCCGGCGTCCGGTTGAGCTGGTGCCGCGCAGGCGATGTATTACCCGCCGACGCCAGCCTGGTGATCCTGCCGGGCAGCAAATCGACCATCGCCGATCTGGCATTCATAAGAGCGCAGGGCTGGGACATTGATTTGCAGGCACACCGGCGGCGCGGCGGGCGCATTCTTGGCATTTGCGGCGGATTCCAGATGCTGGGAAAAACATTGTCCGATCCCGATGGGGTGGAGGATGCGGTAGCCACGGTGGAAGGATTAGGCTTGCTCGATATCGATACCGTATTCACCAGCGATAAAACCGTAACGCCATGGCAGGGGAAATATAGTGACATAGAAGTTACCGGCTATGAAATTCATTGCGGCATTAGTAAAGGCGAAGCGCTTGCCCGTCCGTTTTTTACATCGGAGGGCGCGCGTTCGAACGATGATCTGGTATGGGGCACGTATATCCATGGATTGTTCGCAACAGATAATTTCCGCCGGTCTTTGCTTGCACGGCTTGGCGCAAAACCTTCCTCTTATGCCTATGGGCAGCATATGCAGCAAATCCTTGATGGTTGGGCGGATATGCTGGAGGATGCAGTGTCTATCAAACAATTGATGTCCCTAGCCATGCCAGTGCCAGCATAAGCCAGAGCGCAGCGCAGGCGCTAACGTAAAGCCGAAGTGCCATGCGTAGCTGCTCTTTTGTGGCATCGCACAATCCGCCGCCTATAAAAGGGGCTGGGTGTTCTACCCCATCATAGTTTCGCGGGCCTCCCAGGCGTATACCCAACGCACCGGCCATGGCAGCTTCCGGCCATCCGGCATTGGGCGAGGCGTGTTTGTGCGCATCCCGCCACATCACGCGCCAGGCGGCGCATGAGTGCGCGGCGAGTACAATCAACAATCCACTCAAACGCGCCGGAATAAGATTGGCAATATCATCAGCGCGCGCCGCCGCCCAGCCGAATGCTCGGTAATGTTCATCCTTGTGACCGATCATGCTGTCGGCGGTGTTGAGCGCTTTATAACAGGCGATGCCCGGCAGGCCGAAACATGCCGCCCAGAATATGGGCGCCACAACGCCGTCGCTGAAACTTTCCGCCAGGCTTTCGATGGCGGCGCGGCATACACCGGCTTCATCCAATGCGGTAATGTCGCGCCCGACGATACGGCTGACTCTTTCCCGCGCGGCCACAAGATCATGCTGTTCGATGGCGGCATATACCTCATGCACATGATCATAAAGACTGCGCTGTGCCAGCAGCGTGGAGATAACTAATATTTCAAGCAGCCCATTCCCGATCAGGTGAATGATAAGCGCGATGGCAAGCGTCATCGCCGGCAGAATAACTATGGCCAGAACGCCAAGCGCGCGGCGCAGGTTTTCGGAAAATTGCCGACGATTGAAGTTTCTGTCCAAAACAGTTATGCCTTTTCCCATCCAGACGACCGGATGCCGGATGCGTGCATATAACCAGTGCGGATAGCCGAAGGCCGCGTCCAGGAAACAGGCGCAAAGTAAAATAATCCAGTGATTGGGCATAGATGAGCGACGTTAATACAGGCAAGGCCATAGAGCAACATGGCGGCAATCTTTCGCAGATTGCAGCGCGTTATCCGCAGGCGCCGAAGCCGTTTATCGACCTTTCCACCGGCATCAATCCTTATGCTTACCCGCTGCCCGGCATCGAACCGGAGTGGTTTCACCGGCTGGCGGAATGTTCCGAAGTCGCGGCGGCTCATAACGCGGCGGCGAAATATTATCAGGCGGCGAACCCCGATACTATCACCCTGGCGGCTGGAATGCAGCCGCTGATGTTCGCCCTTGCATCTCTCAGGATCAAGGAATGCGGAGGTTCAAAAGTCAGCATTCTGTCTCCTGCTTACGGGGAGCATGAGCGCGTATGGCGGGCGATGGGACATAAGGTAGCAAATGTTGAGGCGCTGGATAATCCGGCGCCGGGCGGCGTGGTCATCGTCTGCAATCCCAACAATCCCGATGGCCGCATTATTCCACCATCGCGACTGATCCAGCTTGCCGAAACACTGGCGGCGCATGACGGCTGGCTCATTGTCGATGAGTCTTTCGCCGATCTTATGCCTGAAGGCAGCATTGCCGCCGCCGCTTCGGAGAGTCGGAATATAATCGTGCTGCGGTCTTGCGGGAAATTCTTTGGGATAGCGGGATTGCGTGTAAGTACAGCGATTGCGCCAGAGCCATGGGCTGAATGGTTACGCATTGCCGTGGGGCCATGGCCTGTTTCCACGATTGCCTGTCGCCTGTTACCGGCGATGTTCAGCAATGAAGCATGGGCAAAGCAAATGCGCACGCGGCTTGAAACGGAAGCGGCAAGCTGGCGCCCATTGCTCTCACAGCATTTTTCATTGGTAGGACATATGGCGCTGTTCACGCTGGTGGAAACCGATAACGCCGCTCCCTGGTATGATTATCTGGCATCGCAAGGAGTTTTAGTGCGCCGGTTCGATTATAACCCCCGCTGGCTGCGTTTTGGATTGCCCGCCCAAGCGTATCTGGCGCGCCTGCAAACAACATTGGCCGGATACGCAAAATCATGATGGAATGCTTCTGGATACGCCACGCGCCGGTTCAGCAGACGGGTTGCTATACCGGCCAGAGCGATGTGGCGGCGATTATTCCCGCTCGTCCCGCTCAGCTTGCTTACCCGTTGCCCGCCGATGCGCTGTGGTTTGCCAGTCCGCTGCGCCGCGCTGTCCAGACCGCTCAGTGGCTGATGCGATCCTGCCAAGTCGATGCGGAACAATTACAGCTTGCGCCTGAGCTTAAAGAGCAACATTTCGGCGCGTGGGAAGGCCGGTATTACGACGAGGTATGGAAAACCGCTGAACATTCGCATGACTGGTCGCGGCCGGAAACCATCCGTCCGCACGGCGGTGAAAGTTTTGCCGATGTGTGTATGCGCGTCGATGGCTGGCTGGAATGGCTACTGGCTGAACAGGACGGACGTTCTGTGGTGATTGTTGCCCATGCCGGGAGTATTCGCGCCGGGCTGCGCCATACAATCGGCATGACTCCGGCGCAGGCGCTGATCTTCAAAATCGATTATGGAAGCGTTACCCGCATCGCATATGCTCCGGAAAAGAAAGCCTGCGTGAACTGCGTCAATCGCTCAGGCTGGGAGCAGGCAGGCGTTTAATACGACCAGCAATGACGTTTCGCTGACCTGCTGCAGCGCGCCCAGCACATCGCCGGTAATGCCGCCGAATTGTTTAAGGGCGATGCGGTTGATGATAAAACAGGCGGCGGCAAGGACGAGTACGCCAATCAGTGCGGCGTGCAGATTTCCGAGGAGAAGCAATGTGCCGATAGCGAGCAATACCGCCGCCAAGGTTTGCGCGCGCGTCGGCGTTCCGGCGGACGCGGATAATCCGTCTGTTCGCGCATTGGGAAGAAAATGCATCAGCACGGCAAGACATGCGCGGCTGCAGGCTCCTGCCGTTATTAAAACCCATACTGTCTTGAATTCACTCGTAAAACCTGCAATGGCACTGGCGCGTATCGCCAATGTTATCACCAGCGCCAATACGCCATAGCTGCCGATACGGCTGTCGCGCATGATGGCGAGTTTCTGCTCGCGGTTGCGCCCGGATGCCAGGCCGTCGGTCATATCGGCCAACCCGTCTTCATGCAAGCCGCCGGTAAGCAGCACAAGAAACGCCAGCGCCGCCCAGGCAGCAATGCCATGCGCCAGACCCAACGCCAGAAAAATCAGGTATACCGCGCCTGTCAGCGCCCCGGTAACGGCCCCCGCCAGCGGAAAAGCCCAGGCTGACTGCGCAAGCGTTCCGGTGCCCGGATTCCAACCTTTTGGCAAGGGAATGCGCGTGAAAAAACTTAAAGACAATAAAAACTGTTGCAGCAAAGCCATGTCCGTACTCTATAATCTGCATTCCTATCAATTCCAACCATTTATGGAGAATCCCATGTCCGTTCTTTCCCAACGTGCCGATGATGCACTGCCCGCGTTTGACCGCGCCATGGAAGCGCAGGCGCGCCGGCGGCTGGATAGCCTGACCAAACCGCAAGGCTCGCTCGGCAGGCTGGAGGACATCGCCGCCTGGATGTGCGGCTGGCAGCAGACGCTCACGCCGCGCACGGAAAAAGCCTATACCATCGTTTTTGCCGGAAATCATGGCGTCACGAAGCAAGGCGTATCGGCTTTTCCCTCGGCAGTAACGGCGCAGATGGTGGCCAATTTTGCCGCAGGGGGCGCTGCCATTAACCAGCTCTGCAACGCTATTCCATCCACCCTGCGCGTGATTCCGCTGTCACTGGAAAAACCGACAAGGGATTTTACCGAGGCGCCGGCCATGAGCGCAGAGGAATGCGCGGAAGCGTTCGAGATCGGCAAACAGGCCGTACCGGCGGATGCGGATATTCTGATTTTAGGCGAGATGGGTATCGGCAATACGACGGCGGCGGCGGCAGTGGCACATGCGGTGGTCGGCGGCAACCCGGAAGATTGGGTGGGCGCCGGTACGGGCGTCAATCCGCAGGCGCTGGCGCATAAACGCGAAGTGGTAGCCGACGCCGTAAGGCTGCACCGCAGCGCCATGATCGATGCGCTATCGACCTTGCAGCATGTCGGCGGGCGCGAACTGGTGGCGATGGCCGGCGCCATCTGGCAGGCACGCCGGCAGCGCATCCCGGTGATACTCGATGGTTATGTCGTGACCGCCGCCGCTGTGCCGCTCTGCCTGGATGCACCGGACGCGCTGGCTCATTGCCTGGCCGGGCATCTGTCCGTCGAGCCGGGGCATCGCCGCCTGCTTGAATGGCTGGGGACCAAGCCGGTGCTGGAGCTTGGTATGCGGCTGGGCGAAGGCAGCGGCGCGCAGGTGGCGCTGGCCGTCGTGCGCGCGGCGGTGGCCACGTTTACGCATATGGCGACCTTTGCGGAAGCTGCGGTTGCTACGAAAGAAGCATGACCTCGCCGCACGCATTTTCCGAAGCGGAGCGGTCAGCCGTCTATCGCGCAATTCGGGAGCGCCGCGATATTCGCCGCTTCCGTCCTGGTCACATTCCCGATGACATAGTGCTGCGCCTGCTGCGCGCTGCCGCCCATGCGCCTTCGGTGGGTTATATGCAGCCGTGGAATTTTCTGGTGATACGCGATATGGAGGTGCGCCGGAACATTCATCAGGCTTTTCTTGCGGCCAATGAAGAAGCGCAGACCATGTTTCCGCCGGAGCGCCGCGACACTTACGCCGCCCTGAAACTGGAGGGAATTCTGGACTCCGGCCTGAATCTGTGCATCACCTGCGACCGCAGCCGCTTCGGGCCGGTAGTATTGGGACGCACCTGCCAGCCGGATATGGATCTTTACAGCACGGTGTGCGCCGTTCAAAATCTCTGGCTGGCCGCGCGCGCCGAGGGGGTAGGGGTGGGCTGGGTGAGCATCCTCAGGCTGGAAGACCTGCAGCGTATTCTTGGGTTGCCGGAAAATGTGGTGCCGATTGCCTATCTCTGTGTAGGATACACCGATGTTTTCGCTGCGGAGCCTGAACTAAAGACAAGTGGCTGGCTACCCGAAATTCCGCTGGCGGAGATGATTTTCTACGACCGCTGGGGGCAAAGTCGCAAGTCATTGACAGTCCTGTAAACAGTGCACTATAACCCTGCATGGAATGGTTAAGGGAATGCGGTGACATCGGTTACGGTGGATTCCGCGGCTGCCCTCGCAACTGTAAGCGGTAAGCCAAACGCATAAAGACCACTGGCATAGATGCCGGGAAGGCAGCGTAGGGCGAAGACCCGCAAGCCAGGAGACCTGCCGTTTACACCAGATGCCGGGCGGCCGAGGGTGCGCCGCAGCCGGTTTACTGCTGTCGGCGACAATCCGTTCGCTGCGCAACCTGCGCCCATGAAACGAGAACGATGTTGAAGGCGGCAAAACCGGAACCTGTTGCTCTGTTCATATGCGTCACCTGCCAGCAGGCCGATGCGCGTCCGGGCGCGCTGCTGTACCGGCGGCTGGAAGACATGCTGAACGGGCGCGCCGTGCGGCTGTATCCGGTCGAATGCATGTCCATATGCAAACGGCCTTGCACCGTCGCCGTTTCATCACCGGGAAAATGGAGTTATATCATCGGCGGTATCGACGAAGCGGTGGATGCCCCGGCGCTGCTGGATTATCTCGATGCTTACGCCGCCTCTGAAAGCGGCACGCCGCCGCTTAAAAAACGCCCCGCCGTCATTCGCCGGGGCACCATTGCACGACTTCCACCCCATACCCACAAGGAATCTTATGCAGCCAGTTAGCAAAATCCCCACTACCATCGTTACCGGTTTTCTCGGCGCCGGAAAAACATCGCTGATCCGCCACGTCATGGAGAATGCGAATGGCCGCCGCATCGCTTTGCTGATTAACGAGTTCGGCGATGTCGGGGTGGATGGAGATATTCTCAAGTCATGCAGTAATGACGCTTGCCCGGAAAGTACTATCATCGAACTGCCGAACGGCTGCATCTGCTGCACCGTGGCCGATGATTTCCTGCCCGCCATGGAAAAATTACTGGCGATGCCGGGGAGTTTCGACCATATCGTCATCGAAACCTCCGGCCTGGCGTTGCCGAAGCCGTTAGTCAAAGCCTTCGACTGGCCCGCCATCCGCTCGCGCCTGACCGTGGACGGTGTTATCGCCGTTGTTGACGGTCCGGCCGTAGCGGCCGGGCATTTCGCCGACGATGCCGATGCCATTGCAAAACAGAAGGCGGAAATCGGCCTGATCGATCACGATAATCCGCTGGCCGAGGTATATGAAGACCAGTTGCTGTGCGCCGATCTGATTATTCTCAACAAGACCGATCAGATGGATGCGGCGGCGATTACGCAAGTGAAAGCGGATATCGCACGCGAGGTGCCGCGTGCCGTGCACATCATCGAAACGGCGCATGGACGCATAAGTCCCGAGATATTGCTTGGCCTCAAGGCCGCGGCGGAAGATGATATTGCCAATCGCCCTTCGCATCACGATACCGAAGAAGAGCATGACCATGAGGACTTTGAGAGCATAGTGATTGCGCTGCCGGAAATGGCCGATGCCGCAACGCTGCACCGGCGCATTGCCGGGGCCGTTGCCACGCATGATATTCTGCGCGTGAAAGGCTTTGTGCGCATCGCCGGGAAACCCATGCGCTACCTGGTGCAGGCGGTGGGGGCGCGCATCTCCGGTCATTTTGAAGGCATAGCCGCCGCCCATGGAGGCTGCGTTGTCGTCATCGGACGCAAGGGATTGGATCACGCCGCCATCCGCGCCGCTTTATCGGAGAATGATTTTGCATCTGTCGGTTAAGCATTCGCAGTTGCTCGAAGACGGGGATGCGCCGGTTAATCCCGGCCAGTTGCCCGCCGACATGCTCATGCTGTCCTTTACCGATTCCGATCTTGCCTGCATGGCCGCTGCGTACCGGCTGGAAGCCGATCATGCACGCTCGCTACGCCTGACCACGCTGGCTCGCCTGAAACATCCGTTATCCGTTGACCTCTATATTGAGCAGGTGGCGGCGCCGGCAAAAGTGATCCTCGTGCGATTGCTCGGCGGCTATGAATGGTGGCGCTATGGCGCGGAAGAGCTGGGCCGCATGGCGCGCGAAAAAAAGAGCGCGCTCATCATGATTCCGGGCGATGGTCGCGCGGATGCGCGCTTATCCGCTTTATCCACCGTGCCCCCGGAAACAGTAGCCTCCATAGATGCCTGCCTTGCGCAGGGCGGCGTTGAAAATGCCCGCCGCGTATTGCAAACCATGCAGGAAATCGCCGCCGGGAATATGGCCTCTCTCCCGACACCGGCAACCATGCCCGGCGGCGCGTTGTATCGTGACGCGCACCCTGCTCGCAACCGTTCGGGAGCGGCCACCATCATCTTCTACCGCGCCCATTACCTGGCGACGGATACCGCCCCGATAGATGCGTTGCTGGAAGCGCTCGCCGCCTTCGGCTTTGCCGCGCGCGCCTTCATGGTCACCAGCCTGAAAGACACTGCGGCGCTGGCCGCATTGCGCGCCGATCTGCGCTTGCATCCTGCCGATGTCCTGCTGGACGCGACGGCATTTTCGGCAGGTGGCGGGGAGCAGGCGGCGCATCCATTAGCAGAGCTGGACATACCCATTTTACAAGTGGCGCTGGCCAATATGCCGCGGCAAGCGTGGGAACAATCGGGACGCGGGCTGACCACTACAGACCTTGCCATGCACGTGGTATTGCCCGAAGCCGATGGCCGCGTTTTCACGCGCGCCATTTCCTTCAAGGCCGAAAGCGGGCTGGATGCCGATATGGAATTTACGCGCATCGCGCATCGGCCCGAAGCGGACCGCATCGCCTATGCCGCCGCGCTTGCGAGCGCCTGGGTAACACTGGCGAAGACGCCGGCGGCGGATAAACGCCTTGCGCTCATCCTCTCCGATTATCCCGACCGGGCGGGCCGCAGCGCCTACGCGGTCGGACTCGACGGACCGGCCAGCGCGGCAGGCATTTTGCGCACGCTTGAACAGCAAGGTTATCGCATACCCGCCGTTCCGGATTCGGGCAGCGAGCTATTGGCCACGCTTTCGCATATGGAATCTTACAGCCTTGCCGATTACAATAGCCGTTTCGCCAGGCTTCCGCCCGGAAATCAGCACACGCTCAACAAGGCATGGGGCGTGCCGGAAGAAGACGTGTTTTTCAAGGAGGGCGCTTTCCGTTTGCCGTGTGTCAGGTATGGGAATATCGTCGTTGCGCTGCAGCCCGATCGCGGCTCCCGCCTTGACCGCAAATCCGGTTATCACGATGCGAAAATGCCGCCGCGCCATGGTTATCTTGCCTTTTATTGGTGGCTGCGCGATGTGGCGAGCGTTAACGCGCTGATTCATCTTGGCACGCATGGCAACCTCGAATGGCTGCCGGGAAAGTCCGTGGCTTTATCGTCTGCCTGCTGGCCGGAAATCGCGCTTGGCCCGATGCCGGTCATCTATCCTTACATTGTTTCCGATCCGGGTGAAGCGGCGCAGGCGAAACGGCGTATCGCCGCCGTAACGCTCAGCCATTTGACGCCGCCGCTGATGCCGGTGGCGCTCTCGCCGGACCTGGCGGCGCTGGAAATGCTGGTGGATGAATATAGCTCCGCCGACGGTCTGGATGCGCGCCGCATGAAATTACTGCGCGGGGAAATCATCCATCGCGCCCGCCGCTGCGGTTTGCCGGGCGATGATGACAATGCGCTGATGAATGCGCTGGAATCGCATTTGTGCGACATCAAGGAGCAGCGCGTCGGCGATGGGCTGCATATTTATGGACGCGATGCGCCGGATGCGCCGCCCCGCTTTGCCGGATGCGGAGAACATGAGATGCGCAACCTGCTGGCGGCATTGGATGGGCGCTTCGTCATGCCCGGCCCCGGCGGTTCTCCCGTGCGCGGGCGGCTCGATATTCTGCCGACCGGACGCAATATGGTGACGATTGATCCACGCATGGTGCCGACGCCGACCGCTGCCGCAATCGGCCGGCGCGCGGCGGAAGAGTTCGTCCGCCGTTATATGCAGGATCATGGCGACTGGCCGAAAAGCGTTGTCATCGACGCGTGGGGTTCGGCGACCCTGCGCAATGGCGGCGATGAAATCGCGCAGGCCTTGTATTTGATGGGCGCGCAGCCGTCATGGGACAATGCCTCCCATCGCGTCACTGGATTTGAAATCCTTCCCGAAAACGCACTGGCATGGCCGCGCATCGACGTGTCGCTGCGCATTTCTGGCTTGTTCCGCGACATGTTCGCCAACCTGATTACGCTGTTCGACGATGCGGCGCGGGCGGTAGCGAAACTGGAAGGCAGGCCGCCGGAATGGCGAATTTTCGGCAGCGCGCCGGGAACATATGGGGCGGGCGTATCCGGCCTGATCGATAATGGATGCTGGAGTAGCCGCAAAGAATTGGGACAAGCCTATCTCAGTGCGTCGCAATTCGCTTATGGCCGCGATGCCGACGGGCAGGCGCAACCGGCGGCGCTCAAACAGCGCATCGCCTCAGCGCAAGCCTTCCTGCATGTGCAGGATCAACGCGAGACGGATGTGCTGAGCGGCGCCGACTTCGCCGATGCCGAAGGCGGATTCGCCGCGGCGGCAGGCCTGTTGGGAGCTGACCCCGCGCTCTATCATCTCGATACGTCGCGCCCGCAGGCCATCAAGGCGCGCACGCTGGCCGAGGAAATTTCGCTGACGCTGCAGGCGCGCGCGCTCGGGCAAAACTGGATTGCAGGCCAGATGCGTCACGGCTACGCCGGGGCGGCATCCTTTGCTGATGTCGTCGATCAGCTATTCGCCTTTGCCGCTACCACGAACGCGGTAGCGCCGGCGCAATTTGAAGCCGTGTTCGATGCCTACGTGCATGATGAAACGGTGCGGCATTTTATCGCCCGCGCAAACCCCGAAGCGCTGCTCGCCATTGCCGGCCGCTTCGACGAAGCCATACGGCGCGGCCTCTGGAACCCGCTGCGCAATTCAACACGCACGTTGCTCGATAGCCTGCACGGAACAAACAGCGAGGTAGCTGCATGATCGCCATGCGCAAAGGCTGGTGCCCGACGCTTGCGCGCCCGATGGAAAGCGGCGACGGCTGGCTGGCGCGGCTGAACGTTCCCGCCGGGAAAATCAACGCGGACATCGCCCGGGCCGTTGCCCGTTTGTCGGCGCAATATGGCAATGGTCAAATCGATTTGACGTCGCGCGGAAATTTGCAGATACGCGGCGTCACAACGGAAGGGTACGAGGCGCTGCTGCGTGCGTTGTCCGAACATGGGTTGACCGACGAACCGCGCCCCCCGCGTCCAGGCGAGCCGAAAAACCTACCAAGTTTAGGATTTATTGCGGCGGATGGCGAGAGCGGCGCCCTGACGCTGGGATTACTGTTCGGACGCATTACGGCAGACGCGCTGCTGTGGCTGGCGGATAAGGCAGACGGCCTGGCGGACGGGATAATTACGTTAAGTCCGTGGCGTACCATGCGCCTGCATGGCGTTGCGGCAGCCTCCGCCGACGCGTTACTGGCTGAAGCGGAACGCGTAGGGTTTATTATCCATACGCACGATGCGCGCCGCTCTATAGAAGCCTGCCCGGGCGCGCCGGCCTGCAAGTCCGCCCAGGGCGAAACCCGCTCGCTGGCGCTGGCTATCGCCGGCGCATTGCCGAATGTAGCGCAGACCATTCATGTCTCCGGTTGCGCCAAGGGGTGCGCCTGCCCAAGGAAAACGGAGGTGGTGATTACGGCGGGCAATGGCTTGTATGATGTTGCCTTTGGCGCCATGGCGGGCGCCGCACCCATCCACACATCGCTCACGCAACAAGCGGCGATTGCTCTTTTGACCCGTGTGGAGGTTACATGACTGGTGCTCATAACTATATCCGCGAAGGCAGCGAAATCTACCGCAAATCCTTTGCCATCATCCGCACCGAAGCCGATCTTGCGCGTTTCGATGCCGAGGAAGAGAAAGTCGCCGTCCGCGTTATCCATGCCTGCGGGATGGTGGAAACGGCACAGGATATTGTATTTTCCCCCGGCATGGTGACGATTGCCCGCCACGCGCTGCGAAGCGGCGCGCCGATTCTCTGTGATGCGAAAATGGCGGCCAGCGGCATCACCCGCGCCCGTCTGCCCGCGCACAACGAAGTGATATGCGCGCTGGATGACGCACGCGTGCCGGAAATGGCGAAGGCGATGGGCAATACGCGATCGGCGGCGGCGATGGAACTATGGCGCGAAAAACTTGGGGGAGCGGTGGTTGTTATCGGCAATGCGCCGACTTCATTATTCAGGTTGTTGGAGATGCTCGATGAAGGTGCAGAAAAACCCGCCGCGGTAATAGGTATGCCGGTAGGTTTCGTCGGCGCCGCCGAAGCAAAGGAGGCGCTTATCGCCGACGGGCGTATGCCGTTTGCCGTCGTGCGTGGCCGCAAGGGCGGCAGCGCCATGGCGGTTGCCGCCGTCAATGCCATCGCCAGCGAGACGGAACTATGACAGGTACATTGTATGGCGTCGGCTTAGGCCCGGGCGATCCGGAACTTATGACGCTGAAGGCCGCACGCATCCTGCGCCAGGCGCGCGTCGTTGCCTGGTTTTCCAAAGGCGGCAAACGCAGCCATGCCCACACGATTGCCGCGTCGCAATTGAACGCTAAACATGAAGAAATGCCGCTCATCTATCCCGTCACCACCGAATATCAGGTAGATGCCCCGGAATATGAACAGGCCATCGGCCATTTCTACGAAGAATCCTGCGAGAAGATTTCAACGCGCCTGGCGGCAGGCGAAGATGTAACCGTGCTTTGCGCCGGCGATCCGTTCTTCTATGGCTCGTTCATGCACCTGTACCGTCGGCTTGCGGATCGGTTCCATTGTCATGTCGTGCCCGGAGTCACCGCCATGTCCGGTGGCTGGACGAATGCGCACGCCCCCATCGCCTGGGGGGACGATATACTGACGGTATTGCCCGGCACGCTGGATAGCGGGCAACTTGCCGGACGCCTGAAAGCCACCGACGCCGCCGTGATTATGAAACTTGGCCGCAATTTCGCGCGCGTACGCGAGGCGATTATCGAAGCAGGAATGCTGGAGCGCGCCATTTACATCGCATATGGCACGATGAAGGTCGAGCAGATACTGCCACTCAAGGAAAAACTCGATACGCCCGCTCCGTATTTTTCACTCATCATTATCCCCGGCAACGGGAGGCGCTTGTGAGCGGCTGGCTGCGCGTGATAGGCTTGGGGCCGGGTTCGGCGGAGTGGCTGACGCCGGAAGCGAGCGCCCTGCTGCATGAAGCCACCGACATCGTTGGCTACATGCCATATGTTGAAAGCGTTCCCGCGACTGTGACCGCCAAACGTCATGCCAGCGGCAACGGCGTCGAACTTGAGCGCGCCCGCGAAGCGCTGAAGATGGCGGCAGGCGGCTCGCGCGTAGCGGTCGTCTCCGGCGGCGATGCCGGTATTTTCGGCATGGCGGCAGCGGTCTTTGAAGCCATGGAAAACGGCGATGGCGCATGGCGCGATCTCGATGTAGCGGTAGTGCCGGGCATGACGGCATTGCTGGCCGCCGCAGCAAGGGTGGGCGCGCCGCTCGGCCATGACTTTTGCGTGATGTCGCTGTCCGATTATCTGAAGCCGTGGCCGGTGATTGAAAAACGTTTGCAGGCGGCAAGCGTTGGCGATTTTGTGCTGGCGCTGTATAATCCCGCCTCGAAAACGCGAAGGGAGCAATTAACGGCGGCGCTTGATTGCCTGCGGAAACATCGTGGCCCTGAAACCATAGCTATCGCGGCAAAATCGATCGGGCGGGCTGAGGAACAAATGATGGTGACGACGCTTGCGGCCCTGAATCCCGAGGATGTCAATATGCGGACGCTGCTGATCATCGGTTCGAGCTGCACGCGGCGCATCCGGCGGCCCGGCAAACCGCCTTTTGTCTATACGCCGAGATTTTACGAGGAAATGCCATGAACGCGGGCAATCCAGTCCATAGCGTGATCTGTAGTAATAACGGATTCGCCCTGCGGCTTCGGCGGGCGGCGAATGAGAATCACCGGAATGCCAAACGCGCGCGCGGCGGCGAGTTTTGCAGCCGTCGCATCTCCGCCGGAATTTTTGGTAATGACGGTATCGACGGCGTGTTCCCGCATCAGGGCATGTTCGTCTTCCACCGTAAAAGGCCCGCGCGCCGTCAGCCAGATGGC
>JAGWIM010000002.1 GCA_028873525.1 Pseudomonadota bacterium | reverse complement strand
AGATTTTAGGGTTGCTCGAACGCTCAAAAAAAATGTTAAGATAATTTTATAAAAAATCATTCAGGGATGGATATGCCTGAGCAATTCTTTCTTGCCCCCTGCCCGCATTTTACATAAGATAGGCGCTTCCGAACCTGAATTGTGGATAACATGGCAAAAACAGTTGAAAATACAAAATCTTCGGTTGATGGCGCGTCGTTCGAGCAGGCCTTGAAAGACCTGGAGGCCATCGTTCGCAAGCTGGAATCCGGCCAGGGCGACCTTGAAGCTTCCATCAATGATTACGTGCGCGGCACCGAGCTGAAAAAATACTGCGAAGAAAAGCTGGCCTCGGCGCGGCTCAAGGTCGAAAGCATCATGAAAACGCAGGACGGTGGCCTGACGCTTACGTCCTTCGACGCGAAATAACCCTCATGGTCATCAAACTCCCCGACAATCTCCAGGACGCCATCACGCAAGTCTCCGATTCGCTCTCTCAGCGCATGGAGCAATTGCTGCGCGGCGCGGCGGATGACGACAGAAAAAATACCGTCATCTCGCTGTCGCCCAAAGTCGCCACCCTGCCCGACAAAAGCCATGTGCGCGGCGAAGAAACCGTGCTCGACGCCATGCGTTACTCGACGCTATCGGGCGGCAAGCGGCTGCGCCCGTTCCTGACCGTCTGCTCGGCAGGATTGTTCGGCGTTGCCTATGACTCGGCCATCGAGGCGGCGGCAGCCATCGAATTCATCCATACCTATTCGCTAATCCATGACGACCTTCCGGCGATGGATAACGACGATTTGCGGCGCGGCAAGCCGACCTGCCACAAGCAATTCGGCGAAGCCACCGCCATCCTCGCCGGCGACGGGTTGCTGACCTATGCCTTCCAGGTGCTCTCCAACGCCAAAACCCACGCCGACCCGATGGTACGCTGCGAACTCATCAGCGCACTGGCGCAGGCAGCAGGCTGCTGGGGCATGGTCGGCGGGCAGATGATGGATATGGAAGCGGAAAACAAGAAACTCTCCATCGAGGAAATCATCCGCCTGCAGCGGCTCAAAACCGGCGAACTGTTCGCCGTTTCCTGCGAGGCCGGGGCGATTTTAGGCAAAGCGCCCGGCATGATGCGAAAGCTCCTGCGCGCCTACGCGCACGACATGGGCGCGGCGTTCCAGATTACCGACGATTTGCTTGACGTACTTGGCACGCGCACGCAGATGGGCAAAACCGCGCGCAAGGACAAAATCAAGGGCAAGGCGACGCTGGTGTCGGCCATGGGCGTCGATCGCGCCCGTGACCATGCGCAACTGCTCACCAAACAGGCCGTCTCGCATCTCGACGTGTTCGACAAAAAGGCCGATAACCTTCGCGCTCTGGCGCAATTCGTCATTGCGCGTAAAGGATGATAAGCCCCGCCGAATGGCGGGGTCCGGCATGTCAGAGCAACTGTATTATTGTATATCTTGACTGATGATCGAAACAAAAGATTTTACACAGGTCTTACTGACAAATTAGCCAGGCGCAATGCAGAACATAAATATGGGTTGTACGAAGGCTTCACTAGGAAATATGGAATTCATAAGCTGGTGTATTATGAAATTCATAAAAACTACGAAACGGCAGCGCATCGGGAACAATTAATCAAGCGCTGGAAGCGAGAATATAAAATCAACGTTATTGAGCGGATGAATCCTTACTGGGATGATTTATTCTGGCAACCTGTACCAGACCCCGCGACAAGCGCGGGGCTATGAACCTATATCTCCATATCCTCCTCGAAACTGCCTGGAAAGCCAGCATCATCCCGCTGGGCGACGACCCGACGTTTTTTGCCATGAAATCTTTCGGTGGTTACGACATGTGGCCAGCCTTTGCGCTGGCGGTGTTCGGCGGGACGATCGGGCAGATGTTCAACTGGTGGGTGGGCAGGCTGCTAATAAAGTTCCCGGTGGCGTCAACGCCGCCGCGCTGGTTTCCTATCGTTAAATCTCTGTTCAACCGTTACGGCGTGTTCCTGCTGGTCTTCGCCTGGCTGCCGCTGCTTAACCTGCTGGCTTTAGCTGCCGGGTTTTTTGGCACGCGGGCGCGCATCGCGTTGCCGCTCATCCTTATCGGAGAAGCGACGCATTACGGGTGGTATCTCATTTAATAAGCGACGACTTTGATATCCGTCCTGGAAAAATCATCGCCTTTGCAAAGCAGTATATCGTTGCGATGTTTCGCCAGAGCATAGGAAAAGCAATCGCCGAAATTGAGCTTGGCCGGATGGCCGCTGGCTTTGCCGTAGCGGGTATATGCCTCGCGGGCGATATTCAAGTGATTGGACTGAAATGGCTGGACAGTAATGGTTGATTTATTCAGTAACAGTTCAAGTTCTTCTATACCACGTTCGCGCTTTCTGCCTTTAATTCTGGCCAAGGCGCCGAGGGAGCCGGCACCTTGGCCAGAGCAGCATCTAAATCAAAAATATACAAAACGAGAACACGGCAAAAACTACCGCAAAAATCACCCATAGCCGGAAAAGTCCGCGCCGGACGTTCAACAGTTCTACGCCGCCATCAGCGCCAGCAATAAAATCGCCACGATGTTGGCGATTTTTATCATCGGGTTGACGGCAGGTCCCGCGGTGTCCTTATAAGGATCGCCGACGGTGTCGCCGGTAACGGCGGCCTTATGGGCGTCGGAACCCTTGCCGCCGTGATGGCCTTCCTCGATGTATTTCTTGGCGTTGTCCCACGCGCCGCCGCCCGCCGTCATCGAAATGGCGACGAACAGTCCGGTGACGATGATGCCCAGCAGCATGGCGCCGAGAGACGCGAAGCCTTCCGCCTCGCCGCCGATGGCGCGGATGACGAAGAACAGCAGCACCGGCATACCGACCGGCAGCAAGCTCGGAATAATCATCTCGCGGATGGCGGCCTTGGTCAGCATGTCCACGGCACGGCCATAATCCGGCTTGGCGGTGCCGGCCATGATGCCGGGGATTTCCTTGAACTGGCGGCGCACTTCGACGACTACGGCTCCCGCCGCGCGTCCCACCGCCTTCATGCCCATCGCCCCGAACAAATACGGCAGCAAGCCACCGATGAACAGGCCGACGACGACATATGGGTCGGACAGCAGGAACTGCACATCGACGTTGGGGAAGTAATGCTTTAAGTCTTCGGTGTAAGCTGCGAATAATACTAAAGAAGCAAGCGCTGCAGAGCCGATGGCGTAGCCTTTGGTGACCGCCTTGGTGGTGTTACCCACCGCGTCGAGCGCATCGGTCGTCTCGCGCACGTCCCTGGACAGGCCGGACATCTCGGCGATGCCGCCGGCATTGTCCGTCACCGGGCCGTAGGCATCGAGCGCAACGATGATGCCGGCCAGCGCCAGCATGGTCGTCGCCGCGATGGCGATGCCGAACAAACCACACTCGGCAAAGGCAAACAGGATGCCGACGCAAATGACCAGCGCCGGAATCGCCGTCGCCTCCATCGAGACCGCCAGCCCCTGAATCACGTTAGTGCCGTGTCCGGTGGTCGACGCCTGGGCGATGGAGCGCACCGGACGGAAAGAGGTGGAAGTATAGTACTCGGTGATCCACACCAGCGCGCCGGTGACGACAAGGCCGGAAAGCGCGCATTTGAACACGTTCACGCCGGTGAAATCGAGCGTGCCGATGCTGTAGGTCGTATCGAAGCCGAGCAGGCGGTCGGTAACGATGTAAATAGCCACGACCGAAAGGAGCGCCGCCGCGATCAGCCCCTTGTAGAGCGCCTGCATGATGTTGCGATTCTTGCCGAGGCGCACGAAGAACGTGCCGACGATCGACGTCAGGATGCAGCTTCCGCCGACGGCCAGCGGATAGATCATCATGGCGGATTGCGCCTCGCCGGTGAAATAAATGGCGGCCAGCAGCATGGTGGCGACGATGGTGACGACATAGGTCTCGAACAAGTCGGCGGCCATGCCGGCGCAGTCGCCGACATTGTCACCGACATTGTCAGCAATTACCGCCGGGTTGCGCGGATCATCCTCGGGGATGCCGGCTTCAACCTTGCCGACCAAATCCGCGCCGACATCAGCGCCCTTGGTGAAGATGCCGCCGCCCAAACGGGCGAAGATGGAAATCAGCGAAGCGCCGAAGGAGAGCGCCACCAGCGCCTCTAATATCTGGCGCATTTCAAGGTTCATGTTGCTCAAGATACTGTAATAAATGGAAATGCCGAGCAACCCGAGGCCGACCACCAGCATTCCCGTCACCGCGCCCGACTTGAAGGCAATGGAAAGCGCCTGCTGCATACCGGACTTGGCGGCTTCCGCCGTGCGCACGTTGGCGCGCACCGAGATGTTCATGCCGATATAACCGGCGAGTCCCGAGAGCGTCGCGCCGATGACATACCCCACGCCGACGAACCAGCCGAGCTTGATGGAAATAAACAGGCCGATGACGACGCCGACTATCGCGATGGTGCGGTACTGGCGGTTGAGGTACGCGCGCGCGCCTTCCTGGATGGCGGCGGCGATGCTGGCCATTTTTTCCGAACCGGCCGGCGCCGCCATAATCGATTTTCCGGCGAACAGGCCATAAATCAAAGCGATAACGCCGCAGGCGATGATGAACGTCATAACGGACATGAAGGACTCCTTTGTCACCCCGCACTTACTCGCCTTGGCGAAGCCTGTGGCAACATTATCTCGTGTTGTCACGGCCGACGGCGTAGCCAGGTTGCGGGGTCTGGTTATTATTTATAACGGGGGTATGGATTACTAGATGGCAGTCGAGGATGCAAGCGGGAAATATGCTGTATGTGAGTCTATCTTTTTGCTATTTTTACAATATATTATAATTTAATGCGGCAAAAACGAGCAGGGCAACTCAAGAATAATAATACCCCATGCACCACACCGACATCCTCATCGCCGGCGGCGGATTCGCCGGCCTGGCCTGCGCGAAATCGCTGGCCGAGCGCGGCATCGCCGTCACCCTGCTGGAGCGCAAGAAAGCCCCCGGCGTCGGGATGCACACCACCGGCATCATCGTCAAGGAATGCGCCGATGAATTCGCCATCCCGGAGCATCTCACGCGCAAGGTGACCGACGTGCGGCTGTATGCGCCCTCCCTGCGTTACATCGATCTCGCTTCGCCCGATTATTTCTTCCTGACCACCGACACGCCCGCCCTGATGCGCCATCTCTCCGATGAAGCGGCCAAAGCCGGGGCGGAGATTCTTTATGATACGCCTTATGAATCAGCCGGGCGGCAGGGAGAAAGCATCCGTGTCAACGGAACGTCTTCCTGCCGTTTCCTCATCGGCGCCGACGGCCCGCGCTCCAGGGTCGCAGACGATTTCGCGCTGGGGAAAAACACGCAATTCCTGCTCGGCGCCGAGGCCGAATACGAAGGGCTGACGCTCGCCGACGGCAACGCCTTCTGCTGTTTTCTCGACCGGCGGCTGGCGCATGGCTATCTGGGCTGGGCGATTCCCGGCGTCGGCGTGGCGCAGGTGGGGCTGGCCAGCCGCCTGCCGCACAAGCCCGACATCGACGTTTTCACCGCGCGCCTTGGCCAGGTATTCGATTTCTCGCAGGCTAAAGTGCTGGCTCGGCGCGGCGGATTAATTCCGGTCGGCGGGCTGGTGAATCCCTTTGCGCGCGGCAATGTCATCCTGTTGGGCGACGCGGCGGGCATCGTTTCGCCGCTGACCGCCGGCGGCATCCACACGGCGCTGCATTACGGCACGGCGCTTGGCAATGCCATCGCCGCCCACCTGCATCACGGCGGCACGCACCCGGCGCAGGCCATGCAGCGCGTGTATCCGCGCTTCCGCGCCAAGCGCATCCTGAGGACAGCCTATGAAACGCTGGCGCCCAACTGGCTGCTCGACGCCGTCCTGACCAACCCGCTGTTCACCCGCCTGGCAAGCGACGTGTTTTTCAAGAAAAAACAATTAAGGTAAACGCGCGACGCAGGATTGCAAATTCTTGTAGCATAAAAAAAATTAGTTCCTATACTGCTGCTAATATCCGCGTCCCCCCGCATCTATATCAATATCAATCACCGCTAGGAGAAAGCTTATGTTCCGTCGCAAAGAAGAATCAGAATCAGACAGCCTGTTTGGCACCCCCGGCGCTCCGGAAGCCGGATCCGCCGCCGCATCCGCAACGTCCGGCAACAGCGCTGCGCCCTCGCAGGCGCCCGTCAACGCCCAGGCAGGGCATGTTCCGCCTGCGGCCCGCGCCTCCACCTCCTCCCTGCCGGAGCCGCGCAACAGCACCGGCGGCGGCGCGTTCCGCCCTGCCGGTCCCATGGGCGCCGACATCGCGCGCGCGCGCCTGCCGGAACCCAAGGCCACCAATGCCGCCGCCGACAAGGCCAATAAATCAGCGCGCCGCGTGCTGACCGTCGGCAACGACATCCTGCTCAAGGGAGAAATCGCCACCTGCGACCGGCTGGTCATCGAAGGCAAGGTTGACGCGACGCTCAACGAAGTGCACACGGTGGAAATCGCCGAGACCGGATCGTTCAAAGGCGCCGCCCATATCGAGGACGCCGAAATCAGCGGCCTGTTCGAAGGCGAACTGGTTGTGCGCGGCCGCCTGGTGATTTACGCCACCGGAAAGGTGCGCGGCAAAATTTCCTACGGCGAGATCGAGATTGAGCGCGGCGGCGAACTGACCGGCGAAATCAAGATCGCCAGCGGTCAGGGCAATGCGGCCCGCCCGGCGCGCGCGCCCAAGGACGAAAAGACCTACGTGGCGGCATAAGCCGGAAATCGGGGCATTGTTGATTCATTGCCTGTCGCCCCTGCAACCAGCAGCAGGGGGCATGTCTGCGCGGGAGTGACAAGAGGGCGCGCAAACGCTCCGGAGGTTAAATATCAGGGGGCGGCGGGTTATTTTTTGACATCTGGCCTCTGACCGCTGACATCCGTGAGCGCTCTTCGCGCTGACTCGTCCGCCCGCTCATTGTATTCATGGCCGTCGTGGCCGCGCACCCAGTGCCACGCAACGGCGTGACGGGCAGCCGCCGCTTCGAGGCGCTGCCACAGGTCGGCGTTTTTAACCGGCTTGTTATCGGCGGTTTTCCATCCCTTCGCCTTCCAGCCTTTCAGCCACTCGGTCATGCCTTTTTTGACATAGGCGCTGTCGGTGGTCAGATCAACCTTGCAGGGCGTTTTGAGCGCTTCCAGCGCCCGGATGGCCGCCATCATTTCCATGCGGTTGTTGGTGGTATGCTCCTCATGGCCAGAAAGTTCCTTCTCCGCCTCGCCGTGCACCAATATCGCCGCCCAGCCGCCCGGGCCGGGATTGCCCGAACAGGCGCCGTCGGTATAGATACAGACGTGTTTTTTCATGCGGAATAGCTTTGGAAAAAGGCGAGCTTTTTTACATACTCCAACGGGTCTTTCAGCGTCAGCACCGCCCCCGGCTCGGGGTGGAGCGCATCATCGGCGCGCGTCAGCAGAAACCGCAGCGCCGCGCCGCGCAGCAACAGCGGCAGCGAGGCTTCTTCTTCCCGTTCCAACGGGCGAATATCGGCGTAGGCGTGCATCAAGGCCTGCACGCGCTCGGGCACGAAGCGATGCCGGTCGTCGAAGCACCAGGCATTGACGCAGACCGCCAGGTCATACGCCCAGAAATCATTGCAGGAGAAATAACAATCAATGACGCCGGAAAGCGCCGGCGCTCGGCCGAATGTTTTGTTGAAAAACACGTTATCGGGAAACAAGTCGGCGTGGATGGGACCGGAGGGCAGGCCATGCGGCCAATGTTCGCTCAGGTAATTATATTCCTCGCTGATCAGGCGGTAAAGCCCTACTTCAATCTCATCGGCGCGCCGGCCAATATTATCAATCAGCGTTTCCCAGGCGGAAAGCGACAGCCCGTTGGCGCGCACATGCGGAAAATCCGCCCCGGCAATGTGCATGTCCGCCGCCAGCGCGCCTAATTGCGATACGTGCTCCAGCGTGATCTTGCGCGCCCCCCCGCCTTCTAAAAAACTCACCAGGAGCGCCGGCTTGTCCTTCAGCGCCGAAAGCGTGCGCCCATCTTTGGTTTTGATCGGCTGCGGGCAACGGATGCCGCGCGCGCCCCACCATTCCATCAGCGCGGCGAAATACGGCAAATCCTCCAGCCGGTAACGTTTTTCAAACAGGGTGAGAATGTATTTTTTGCCGGTAACGACCAAATAATTACTATTGGTAATCCCCTCGGCAATACCCTCGAACGACGCCAGATCGCCAATATCATATTGCGATAAAAATGCCTTGATGTCCTGCCCGGTTAGCGGAGTGTAGACGGCCAACTCACACCGCCCTTTCGACCATCAGCTTTTTGATTTCGGCAATCGCCTTGGCCGGGTTTAAGCCCTTGGGGCAGGTTTTGGCGCAGTTCATGATGGTGTGGCAGCGGTAAAGGCGGAACGGGTCTTCGAGATTGTCGAGCCGATCGCCGGTCATCTCATCGCGTGAATCAATAATCCAGCGGTAAGCCTGCAGCAATATGGCCGGGCCTAAGAACCGATCGGAATTCCACCAGTAGCTGGGGCAAGCGGTCGAGCAGCAGGCGCATAAAATACATTCGTACAGGCCGTCCAGCTTGGCGCGGTCTTCCGGCGATTGCAGACGCTCGCCGCCCGGCGCCGGCGTTTCCGTCTGCAGCCAGGGCTGGATGGATTCGTACTGCGCGTAAAAATGGTTCATGTCCGGCACCAGGTCTTTCACCACCTGCATATGCGGCAGCGGATAAATATTCACGTCGCCCGAAACATCCTCAATCGGCTTGATGCAGGCCAGCGTGTTGGTGCCGTCGATGTTCATGGCGCAGGAACCGCAGATACCCTCGCGGCAGGAACGGCGGAAGGTGAGCGTGGAATCCACCTCGTCCTTGATTTTAATCAGCGCGTCCAAGACCATCGGCGCACAATTACCCACATCAACTTCATAGCGGTCCATGCGCGGGGTTTTCGGCTTGCCTTTATCGTCCACATCGTCCGGGTCCCAGCGGTAAATATTGAACGCCTTGACGCGCTTGGCCTTCTCGGGAGCCTTGAAGGTCTTGCCCTTGCCGACGCGGGAATTGGGGGGAAGCCTGAGTTCTGCCATGTTATTTATCCTGCTTTTCTTTGATAATATTCTCAACGTTACGCTTCAATTCAGGCAGATGCTCTTCCACTATATTCCAAACCACCCGCGAAGATACATCCTCATAGTCATGTACCATTTTATGGCGCGTATCGGCAATGACCTGCCACGGCACCTGCGGAAGGATTCTTTGAGCGCTTTGGATAAATCACCCACCGCCTCGCCGATTATCACCAACTCATAAATAATGGCTCTTTCAATAGTAAACTTCGCACACGCGCCGGATTGATGCGCAGCGACATTCTCGATAGCCTCAAGAATATGATATAAAAGTTCATTATCTTTATATTCCTGATTACTCATAAAGGCCTGATTTTTTATAAAGGAATGGCATCTTTCAAAATACGCTCGCGCAAACGCGGCCTGATGGCTTCGTCCGAAACGACATCCACTTTGTGCTTCAGCAAATCTTCCAGCGCCGGTTCCAGCCCAAAATATTTCCAACCCAATAAGCGTTCAATGCTTACCAACAAATCAACATCGCTTCCGTCGTCCGCCTCGCCGCGCGCCACCGAGCCGAACACGCGCACGTTGCCGACACCGTGCTCCTGCGCGATGGCGAGGATTTGCGGTTTATACCGGCGGAGTTGTTCAAGTCGCATATCAATACACCCTTGCCTTCGGCGGAATGGGCTGCACTTCGTTGGACAGCGTATTGAGATGCACCGGGCGGTAGTTGATGACGACTTTTCCCGCCTCATCCAGCCATGCCAGCGTATGCTTCATCCAGTTTTTATCATCGCGGTCGGGGAAATCCTCGCGGGCGTGCGCGCCGCGGCTTTCCTGGCGGTTGAGCGCACCGGCGATGGTCACCAGCGCCTGCGAGCGCAAATTATCCAGCTCCAGCGCTTCGGCCAAATCGCTGTTCCAAATGAGCGAGCGGTCGGAAATGCCCAGTTGACCAAAGTTCTTCCAGATGTCCTGCATCTGCTGCGTGCCTTCGGAAAGCACTTTATCCTCGCGGAAAACGGCGGCATGGTTCTGCATACAGCGCTGCATGGCGCGGCGGATATGCGAGGTCGGCTGCGCGCCGGAGGATTGCCGGATGCCGTCAAACCTTGAGAGCGCCTTATCCACCGAAACCGGCGGTTTATGCGGCGTGTGCGGTTTAATGGTCTCGGCGGCGCGGATGGCGGCGGCGCGGCCGAAGACCACTAAATCCAGCAGCGAGTTAGAGCCTAAGCGGTTAGCCCCATGCACCGAAACGCAGGCAGCCTCACCGATGGCCATCAGTCCCGGCACGATCGTTTCGGGATTGCCTTTATGCAGCGTCACCACTTCGCCGTGATGATTGGTCGGAATGCCGCCCATATTATAATGCACGGTCGGCAGCACCGGGATCGGCTGCTTGGTCACATCAACGCCGGCAAATATTTTAGCGGTTTCGGAAATGCCCGGCAGCCGCGCATGCAGCACTTCCGGGTCAAGATGATCGAGATGCAGATAGATATGATCTTTATGTTCGCCCACCCCCCTGCCCTCGCGGATTTCCACCGTCATCGCCCGCGACACGACATCGCGCGAGGCCAGATCCTTCGCATGTGGCGCGTAGCGTTCCATGAACCGCTCGCCCTCGGAATTGACCAGATACCCGCCTTCGCCGCGCGCGCCCTCGGTAATCAGCATCCCGGCGCCGTAGACGCCGGTCGGGTGGAACTGCACGAACTCCATATCTTGTAATGGCAAACCCGCGCGCAGCGCCATGCCGCCGCCGTCGCCGGTGCAGGTATGGGCGCTGGTGCAGGAGAAATAGGCGCGGCCATAGCCGCCGGTGGCCAACACCACCGTGTGCGCGTTGAAGCGGTGCATCGTGCCGTCGTCGAGGTTCCATGCCAGCACGCCGCGGCAGGCGCCTTCTTCGTCCATCAATAAATCAACGGCGAAATATTCAACGAAGAATTGCGCGTGATGCCTCAGCGCCTGCGTATATAACGTGTGCAGGATGGCATGTCCGGTGCGGTCGGCGGCGGCGCAGGTGCGCTGCGCCGTGCCCTTGCCGAATTCGGTCGTCATGCCGCCGAACGGGCGCTGGTATATCTTGCCTTCCGGCGTGCGCGAGAACGGCACGCCGTAATGCTCCAGCTCGATAACGGCGTCCATGGCGTTCTTGCACATATATTCGATGGCGTCCTGGTCGCCCAGCCAGTCGCCGCCCTTGACCGTGTCGTACATATGCCAGCGCCAGTCGTCCGCGCCCATGTTGCCCAGCGCCGCCGAGATGCCGCCCTGCGCCGCCACCGTGTGCGAGCGCGTCGGGAAAACCTTGGTCACGCACGCCGTATTGAGTCCCGCCGCCGCCATGCCGAACGTCGCGCGCAAACCCGCGCCGCCCGCTCCGACAACGACGACATCGTGGTAGTGATCGATAATCGGATATGCCTGCGCCATTACGCCCCCGCCCCGACATCAATCATATGCAGTTTCAGCACCGCCAGGATGCAAACCGCAGCGAAGGCAAAACAAATAAACATGTTCAGCAGCAGCAATGTATATTTCATCACCGGGGAATGCACGTAATCCTCGATAATCACCTGCACGCCCAATTTGGCGTGAAGGAACAGCGCCGCCAGCAGCGCTATCATCAGCAGCGCATTGACCGGCGAGGCGAACCATTGCGCCACTTTCATCACGTCCGGCAGCAGGAGCGCCGACACCAGCGAGGCGACGAACCACAACGACAGCGGAATCAGCGCCAGCGCCGTCACGCGCTGCCACCACCAGTGCGAAACGCCGCGATGCGCGGCGCCAAGCCCCTTCACTCTGGCCAGCCGTGTGCGAAGAGGCGAACCGGATGTCATCATTACCCCGCCAGCGCGCTGACGAATCCCCAGGTCAGCGCCGTGAATACAATGGTCAGCACAATCACCGCCCAGCCGGAACGCGCCATCTGCGGCAACGTGAATCCCATGCCGATGTCCCAGAACAAATGCCGGATGCCGTTGCAGAAATGGCAGTAAAACGCCAGCGTCCAGCCAAGCAGGCAGAGACGCCCGATAAACGAATCCATCCCGTCATGCAGCGTCGCGTAAAAAGCCGGGGCGTAAGCCGCCGAGCACAGCCAGGCGACCACCAGCGCCGTGCCGGCGAACAGCGCCAGGCCGGTGAGGCGGTGCAGGATGGAAAGCACCGAGGAAATCTGCGGGCGGTAAATGGAAAGATGCGGTGACAAGGGACGGTTCGGCATGACAAGGTCTTATAATAAATGGCGCCAATAATCCATAAGAAAGTGACTCGCCTTGCGAGTTACCTTGACACGGGATCACCCGAAAGGAGAAAGAAGGGAAATATTTTTCGGGCATTAAAAGGGCATTTTCGGGGGATTAAAATTGATTTAATCCGATATTATTTGGCATTTTCCGGGTGTTTTTTCGCTATTTTTTTGGCATTTTTTCGGAGGTTTTCTGAGCAGCGTCCGGCATCGCCAGCCTTCCTTCTTTGAGACGCAGCACCGGATATTTGAACAACGAAATGAGATGCTCGTCATGCGTGGCGATGACGACGGTGGCGCCGTCCCTGTTGAGCGCCTCGAACAGGTACATGAAACGCAGCGCCAGCTCGGAATCGAGGTTGCCGGTCGGCTCGTCGGCGAGCAGAAGGTCGGGCTTGGCGATAACGGCGCGGGCAATGGCGGCGCGCTGCTTCTGGCCGCCGGAGAGCGTCGCCGGGCGCACGTCGCCGCAACCGGAAAGGCCGATCCAGCCGAGCAGTTCCAATACTTTGGCGCGTGTTTTTTCTTTCGGCTCGCCCGCTACTTTCAGCGGCAGACCGACATTTTCCGCCACCGTCAGATGTTCAAGCAGTCGATAATCCTGCAGCACGACGCCGACGCGGCGCCGGAGCCGCGGCAATTTCTCGCGCGGCAGGTGGGTCACCTCCTCGCCGAACATATGGATATGGCCGCGCAGCGCCCGCTGTTGCAAGGACAGCAGCGACAGCAGCGTGCTCTTGCCGGTGCCGCTGGCGCCGGTGACGAAATGAAACGAGCCGCGCTTCAGCTCCAGCGAGACATCCTTCAGGATTTCCCGCCCGGGGAGGTATTCCATGGCGTCGTGTTCGAAGGTAATCATGATTTTTTGCTTTTCTGCGGAACGAAACCAGATATGCTACAGCATAGTGAAAGTTGCAACCGTAACCTAGGGTCTCCATGATCCTCCAATGCCCCCAGTGCAACGCCCGTTACCTGGCGCCTGATACGGCCATCGGCGCGGAAGGGCGCACGGTACGCTGCGCCGCCTGCGGCAACGCCTGGTTCCAGAAGCCGGCCACCGGCACGACCGAAAAAATACTGAACGAGATCGACAAAGTCTTAAACGAGATCAACGCCCGCCCCGCGCCGCTGCCGCCCGGCTCTAACCTGCCGGTCATCAGACGCCATGAAACGCCGCTGGGAATCAAGGCCGCCACTGTCGCGCTGGCCGCCATCGCCGCCGCGCTCATCATATTACTGACGTTTCCCGGCGGGCTGGGTTTCCCCGGCAGCAACGGCCTGGTGCTGGCCGATGTCGGCGTTACCAAGCTGAAGGAGGGCAATCCCGCCGCCTACGCCATCGGCGGCCAGATTCTCAACACGACGCATGAAACGCGCACCGTGCCGATGCTGCGCATCACGCTGGTGGATGCAAACGGCGCGCCGCTGGGGCAGCCGCGGGATTATTCCGGTCGCGGCAAAATGCTGGCGCCAGGAAAATCCATTCCGTTTGTCACCGATAACCTGGAAGCGCGCGGCGGCAAGAACGTGCGTTTCGTCGTCGAACTGGGTAGTTCTCTCGAACTGGCGCTGCGCCGCAAGCCGGAGTGACGTATATTTTTCCCCTCCCCGTTTCAAGGAGAGGGTCAGGGTGGGGGTTGATGACACTATGAGTACACGCCGGAATGGAAAGTAACCCCCACCTTAATCCTCCCCCCGAGAGAGGGAGGAAAAATGTTGAAGTCCTGATCTCCGCCGTGGAAATCGCCGGCCGCACCGCCGCGATGGCCGAGGAAATCGCCGGGAAGCTGCCGCCTGATCTGCTGATCGTAGCGCTCCTGCGCGGCAGCTTCGTGTTTGTCGCCGATTTGATTCGCGCCCTGCATGTCGCCGGCGCGAAGAGCAATATGCGCCCGCAGATTGAATTCTTAACTCTCGCCAGCTACGGCAGTGGAACCACCACCAGCGGCGAAGTGAAAATCGTGCGCGACCTCAGCGAGGATGTCGAAGGCCGCGACGTGCTGATCGTCGATGACATACTGGAGTCCGGCGGCACGCTGCATTTCGCGCGCGAGCTGGTGCGCCGCCGAAAGGCGAAATCCATCCATATCGCCGTGCTGCTGGAAAAGCCCGGCAAGCGCCGCATAGACATCACCGCCGATTTCACCGGCTTCATCATCCCCGATAAATTCGTCGTCGGTTACGGGCTGGACTATGCCAATTATTACCGCGAACTGCCGTTTATCGGTACCGTTCAGGCAATTTAGCCTGGCGGAATTTCGTCGTCAGGCAGGTCATTTGCGGCAGCAGGGGTTCGAGGTCTTTTCTTGTTACCTCGCCTGGAAATCCTTGGGACAGCTTGTCATGTAACGGCCCGCTATCCGTGATGCCGTCATAGTTTTCGGGAGCATTTTCCCTGGTTGGAAAATGCGAAAGCGTAAAATTCTTATCCACGCTTCGTCGCTGATTGATAAGCCGCGCCGCCAGATCAAGGATAATATCGCTAAGCCGGCGATTGCTGAGATCGATGGCCGCCTGCATCGTTATATGTTCATTTTCCGCAGGATGACGTTCCGGCGTTTCGGCTGCGGTGATTCCCGACGATGCGGCATCCGGTATTTTCATGTCAATCGGTCCGCGTTTTTGCGGACGGGATACAATGCGTTTGCCAAGTATATTTTCCGCTTCCTGAAAGAGCATTTGTAAATGAGCGTTGCACTGCCTGGCATCCTCAATGTCATTTTCTTCCGGCAGCAATTTATCGTAAATGAAGACCACCCGGGCATTGCCGGACGCCTGCAGGAATGAAAAACATTCAAGAAACGACGCCGCTTCCGGCGACACGCGCATAAAGAGTTCCAACGCCTGCGCATTTTTAAGCGTAATCTTTGCTGCTCCTAGAGTAGCCATGACGGCAATGTATCCCGCTTGAGCAATGCCTCGTAGGTTTCACGCGAGCGCACCACTGCGTATTGACCGCCCTTCACCATCACTTCGGCCACCAGCGGACGGGCATTATACGTGGAAGCCATGGACGCGCCGTAAGCCCCGGCGGAGCGGAAAGCCAGCAGGTCGCCCGCTTCGGGGATTTTCATCAACCGGCGCTCGGCGAACACATCGCCGCTTTCGCATATCGGACCCGCGACATCGGCCAGCTCGGTCGGCGCATCGCCGGGGGGTGCTGCGATGGGCACGATATCGTGATAGGCGCCGTAGAGCGACGGACGCAGCAAATCATTCATCGCCGCATCAACGACGATGAAAATGCGTTCGCCGCTTTTTTTGACGTAAATCACGCGCGACACCAGTATCCCGGCATTGCCGACCAGCACCCGCCCCGGCTCGAAAATAATCTTGCAACCCACGCCCTTCATCTCACGTTTTACAATGTCGGCGTAGGCGGCGGGCAGCGGCGGATCTTCCTGTCCATAAGGAATCCCCAGCCCGCCGCCAAGATCGAGCGTCTTCACGGCAAAACTTTCGGCGCGGAGTTCACCGGCAAAGGCGCGCAGCCGCGCAAACGCCTGGGCAAACGGCCCGAGCGATGTGAGCTGCGATCCGATATGCACCGACGCGCCCTGAATTTCAATGCCGGGGAGCGTAGCCGCCAGCCGGTACAGCGGCATGGCTTCCGGCATGGCGACGCCGAACTTGCTTTCCTTGTGGCCAGTGGAAATTTTGGCGTGCGTCCCCGCCTCGACATCGGGGTTAACGCGGACAGCGATGCGCGCCTTGGTGTTTTTCGCTTTCGCAATATCGCTCAAGAAGCGCAGCTCCGGCTCCGACTCAATGTTGAACTGAAAAATATTTTTCTCCAGCGCAAATGCCATTTCCGCTGCCGTCTTTCCGACACCGGAGAATACGATGCGCTGCGGATCAACGCCCGCCGCCAGCGCCAGCCGTATTTCACCTTCGGACACTACATCCGCGCCGCTGCCGAGCCGCGCCAATGTTTTCAATATCGCCAGGTTGCCGTTGGCTTTCACGGCATAGCAGACCATCGCATCCATGTCCGAAAAATGGCCGGAGAATACCTTGTAATGGCGCTCCAGCGTCGCCGCCGAATAGCAATAAAACGGCGTGCCGATGGCCGCCGCCGGCGCGGGCAACGGCACATCTTCGGCATGATAAACGCCGTTCTTATACTGAAAAAAATCCATTTATTGCGAACCCGCCGGAGACGCCGGAGAGTCGGGCGATGCCGGAGACGCCGGAGAGTCGGCGTTTCCCGCCGCCTTCTTTTTCTGCTGCTTGGCTTCCTCGCGCGCGATCATCGACGGCGACTTAAGCTTGCCCTTTTCGCCGCAGGCCGAAAGATTGAACGCCAGCGCCGCTATCAAAACCGTCATGGCGAGGAACCACGGGCGACGAAGCAATCCGCCCTGCCGCGCAAGAAACCGGCCTGCTTCGCGACGCTCGCAACGACGGTGGCTCATACCCCGAACCTCTTTTTCGCCTCAACGATAGCCTTTTTCACATTGTCCGGCGCGGTGCCGCCGAAACTCCTGCGGCTTTTCACCGAATCGGCGGCGGCCAGCACCGAGAACATCTCTTTGCGGATGCCCGGTTCGATGCTCTGCATTTCCGTCAACGTCAACGCCTCCAGCCGTTTCTCCTGCTTCGCCGCCAGCGCCACCAGCCGCGCCGTGACATGATGCGCCTTGCGGAACGGCATATCCAGCTCGCGCGTCAGCCAGTCGGCAAGGTCAGTGGCGTTGGCGTAGGCCTCGCCCGCCGCCCTGGCCATGCGCTCCTTCGCCACGTTGAAATCGTCCGCCATGCCCGCCATCGCCCGCACGCAGAGCAGGATATTTTCGGCGCTGTCGAACACCGGCTCCTTATCCTCCTGCATATCCTTGTTGTAGGCCAGCGGCAGCGACTTCATCACGGCAAGCAGCGCCATCAGGTTGCCGGACATCCGCCCGGCCTTGCCGCGCACCAGCTCGGCGGCGTCGGGGTTGCGCTTCTGCGGCATAATGGAGCTGCCGGTAGACCAGCTATCGGAAAAGCGGATGAAGGAAAACGGCGCGCTCGACCACAACACGAATTCCTCCGCCAGCCGCGACATATGCACGGCGCATATCGCCGCCAGCGCCAAAAATTCCAGCGCGAAATCACGGTCGGAGACGGCATCGATCGAATTTCGCATCGGCGCGTCGAAACCCAGCTCCTTCGCCGTGAAATGCCGGTCAATCGGAAACGACGTGCCCGCCAGCGCCGCAGCGCCCAGCGGCGATTCATTCATGCGCGAACGCGCATCGCGCGCGCGCGCGCGGTCGCGCCCGAACATTTCCACATATGCCAGCAGATGATGCCCCAGCGTCACCGGCTGCGCCGCCTGCAGGTGCGTGAACCCCGGCATGATCGTCGCCGCATGTTCCGATGCCCGCTTCAGCAGCGCCGCCTGTAACCCGGCCAGCGCCGCGGCCAGCGCGTCCAGCGCATCGCGCACATAAAGCCGCAAGTCCGTCGCCACCTGGTCGTTGCGCGAACGCGCCGTGTGCAGCCTGCCGCCCGCTTCGCCGATACGGTTTTTCAAGACCGACTCGATATTCATGTGCACATCTTCCAGCGCATCGCTGAAGATAAACCGTTCGGCCTCGATGTCTTTCAGAATGTCCTGCAACCCGGCGACGATAGCACGCGCGTCCCCCCTGCTGATGATGCCCTGCCTGGCGAGCATGTTGGCATGGGCGATGGAACCTCGGATATCCTGCCGGTAAAGCCGCTTGTCAAACGCGACGGATGCGTTAATCTTGGCCAGCAGTTCGGCAGGCGCGATGGAAAACTGGCCACCCCACATCGGGTTGGCTTTGCCTGCCTTGCTCTTTTTTGAATCAGCCATAAGGATCCTTACGCCATGCGTCATGCAACTATAAGATTTTCTGCCTTATTAGCAAGTTGTCTATTGGCCGCAGCCGCCTATGCTTCAGATACGGTCAGCCTTGCCGTTGAATCGCCAAAACCGGCTCCCGCCCTCGTTTTTAAGAGTGCCGACGGCGCGTTTCACCCCTTAAATCCGGGGAAGGACAAGCTCACCGCCGTGCATTTCTGGGCGACCTGGTGCGTTCCCTGCCTCGCCGAGTTGCCGCAGGTGGATGCCGCCGCGAAAGCCTACGGCGGCCAGGGTTTCCGGGTGGTCGCCATCTCGCTGGACAATGACATCGGCAAGGTCGCGCCATTTTTCGCCGCCCGCCACATCACGCAACTTGTGCCATATGCGGACATGGGCACCGCCTCCTTCGTGGCCGCTCATCTCCAGGGATTGCCCGGCACGTTGTTCATTGATAAAAACGGCAGGGAAATCGCCCGCGCCGAGGGACCTCTG
The DNA here is from genome assembly GCA_028873525.1 of Pseudomonadota bacterium. Lineage (GTDB taxonomy): Bacteria > Pseudomonadota > Alphaproteobacteria > Rickettsiales > SXRF01 > JABDCD01. The sequence goes on along the minus strand of JAGWIM010000002.1, from coordinate 42,393 downwards.
GATTGGAAGAGCGCGCAGGTCACCGGCTTTATTGCGTCGCACCTGACCCCGCAATAAATGCAGGGCTGTTACCACACCAGCGCCGGCATCACATAATTGGGAACGGCGTTCACCTTCCGGCACAGCCCTTCGACTTTGTGCTCGTCTTTCTTGATGATACCGCCGGTCACCAGCGCCGCATCAATGCCGAAACTCACCGCGCCGGCGATGTCGGTGACGATGCCGTCGCCGATGGCCAAAATTTTCTTTTTTTCCCTCTCCCGGGGAGAGGGGAAAAGTAATTCCATGCAATACTCATAAATCTCCGGAAACGGCTTGCCGAAATATTTAACCGTTCCGCCCATTTTCTCATAATCGGCGGCCAGCACGCCGGCGCAGGCATAGCGCTCGCCGGTGATTTTCACCACCTCGAAATCGGGATTGAGGCAGAGCATCGGCAGCGCGCGCCCCCGCGCGGCGCACAGCAGCATCTGCCAGTTCTCGGACGATTCCTCCTCGCTGCCGAACCCGACATTGAGCAGGAAATCCGCCGTTTTTACATCATCGACGCGCTGATATTCCAGCCCGTCCAGCACATCGGCATCCTTGGATGGGCCGATATAATAATAGCGCCTGCCCCACGGTGTATCGGTACGTAACGCACGGTATCCCATTTCTCCCGAAGTGACCGCATAGTCATACAGCTCCGGCGTCACACCGAGCTGTGCCAGCACTTTGACCGCTTTCTCGGCACGGCGCGGGGCGTTGGAGATCATGATGATTTTCTTCTTCGCTTCGCGCAGTTTCGCCAGCGCTTCCGGCACGCCGGGATAAAGCTGCGAGCCATCATGCACCACGCCCCACAAATCCATGAACACGGCATCGTAGCGGGAGATGATGGTGGAGAGATTGGAAACAGGCTGCATCACGCCGCCAGATCCTCTTTCGCCAATACGCGCCGTATCAGCCGCACTGTCTCTGCCTTGCCATACAGCGCGACGAATGAACCCATGCGCGGGCCCTGCGGCTGGCCGAGCAGGGTTTCATACATGGCGGAGAACCAGCCTTTGAGATTATCGGCGAAATCCTTTTTGCCGATTTCATAAATCTCGTTCTGTATTTCCTCAGGCGTCGCCGCAGGAGGCGCTTTTTCCAGCCAGTCGGCCAGTTCCCCCAGCGCCTTGGCTTCCGGCTCGGTCGGCAGCCGGTATTTTTTCGTCGGCTTGATGAAATCGTGATAGTAATTCACCGCGCCCTGCACCAGCTTATCAAGGAACGGGTGGGTCTCAGGCGAGAATTGCGGCCGGTAGCGCGCCACATACCCCCACAGCGCTTTCGGGTCCTCGGCCTGCGACACGCCCGCCAGATTCAGCAGCAGGTTGAATCCGGGAATGCCCTCCGGCTTCGGCGGGTTTCCGCCGTGGATGTGCCACACCGGGTTATTCAGTTGCTTCGCCGGGTCTTCCTGCTCGAATTTTTCGAGAAAACTCTGGTAATCGTCCACCGCGCGCGGGATGACATCGAAATAGAGCCGCTTGGCCTTGCGCGGCGACTGGTACATGTAATAGCTGAGGCTCTCCGGCGGCGCATAACGCAGCCAGTCCTCGATGCTGATGCCGTTGCCTTTCGACTTGGAGATTTTCCTGCCCTCGGCGTCGAGGAACATCTCATACACATATTGCTCCGGCCCGCGCCCGCCGAGGATATGGCAGATGGCATTGTAGAGCGGCGCGTTCGGCTGGTGGTCCTTGCCGTACATCTCGAAATCCACGTCCAGCGCCGCCCAGCGCATGCCGAAATCGGGTTTCCATTGCAGCTTGCAGTGGCCGCCGGTCACCGGCACCGTCACTTCCTCGCCATCCTCTTCCTTATAGGTAATCGTGCCTTTCGTCATATCGCGGCGGATGACCGGTACCTGCAGCACCTGCCCGGTCCTGGGCGAGATCGGCATGAACGGGCTGTAGGTGGCGCGGCGCTCCTCGCCCAGCGTCGGCAGCATCACGTCCATGATCTTGTCGTACTGCTTCAACGCCTCCAGCAATTTTTCATCATAGACGCCTTTTTTATATTGCTCGGTCGAGCTTAGAAATTCGTATTCGAAGCCGTAATTATCGAGGAACTTACACAGCCGCGCGTTCATATGCGCGCCGTAGCTCTCGTGCGTGCCGAACGGGTCGGGAATGGCGGTCAAAGGCAAGCCGAGATGGGCGCGCACCATGCCCTGATTCGGAATATTGTCCGGCACTTTGCGCAGCCCGTCCATATCGTCCGACACGGCGAACAGCCGCGTCGGAATATCGGACATCTGCTGAAACGCATGGCGCACCAGCGTCGTGCGGAAGACTTCCATGAAGGTGCCGATATGCGGCAGCCCCGAAGGCCCGTAGCCGGTTTCAAACAACACGCAGCCCTTGGCGGGCGCGCCGCTCTTGAAGCGCTCCACCAGCTTGCGCGCTTCCTCAAACGGCCAAGCCTGGCTCGCCAGCGCTAATTCCTTAATATCCGTCATGCCCGCACCATAAGAATCATTTTTTGTCCTGTCCATCAAAACGCACATATTTTTTGCGCCAGTTGCGGTAGAAATCGCGTCCCTGCCGGATCGGCGGATCCGGCGCCAGCAACGGTGTGTAATCCTTAATCTTGAGCGGACTACCCTTCTCTGCCAGGTACTGACGGCGGTAGGCCTCGTCCTGTTCGCCGTGGAAAAATCCGACCAGCACGAAGCGCTCGCCGCGCGTCACCGGCCGCGCCTCATGCAAGGTCGCGCAGGAAAAGGCGATGGCGCTGCCCGCGACCGGGCGATAGATGTTATCGTCATATTCGGGGAAATGCAGCCCGCCGCCTTCATAATCATTGTTGAGATGCAGCGTCATCGCCACGCGGCGATAGCCCAGCGGCGGCTCGAAATTATCGCGGTGCCGCTGGAAAAATCCGCCTTTTTCGCCGGTGTAAAGCCCGACTTTATACAGTTCGCGGTACGCCACCTCAAAGCCGAACACCTTGCGTATCTCGGGAAACAGGCTGCGCGATAATTTATCGTCAATTTCCTCCAGCAGCGGCGACGATACGATATGGTCGGTACGAATCTTTGCGCTGGGGCGGTAAGCCAGCTTGTTCTCGGCGCCGACCGTGCCCTCGAAGCTATGGCCGCTGCGGAAAGAGGCGATGCATTTTTCGCAGAGCGCCGGCGTGAAGGCGTCCGGCACGATCAGCGCCGGCGGCAATTCGGCGACGGTGCGCGGAACGCGGTTCTTGAAGCGGTAGGACTCCAGCGCGTTCTGCCCGTCAGCGACAATGGAAGATGCCATTGCCTCCGGCGGCATCCGGTCATAGCGATGCAATATTTTAAGATTCTGGTTGAGCAGGAAGCCCGCCGGGGCCGCAACGCTGAAGGCCTGCGCTATTTTTCCTTCCGGATCGGCCCACAGGCTATGCCCCGTACCGATCTGCTGCTTCAGCATTTTCAACTGTTCAACCGGCGCGTTGACAACGTATATCAGCCAGATTTTTTCGTGCATCCCACGCGGTATCAGCCGCTGCAGTGCGGCCATACATTGTCGGGCGTAAGCGACATCCTCCGCCGAGAGAAAAAACAGCAAAGAATGCCGTCCGGCGTAAATCTCGACGGCACGCGGCTGTCCGTTGTCATCCACCACGTCGAACATTGGAATGAAGTCGCCAACATTCAGCCTGCCTGCTTTCGGCGGCGCGGCCATGGGCGCGGGCGCCGGTTTTTTATCAATCTCCGGCACGAAGAACGGCCGGTCGCGGTATTTCTGCAAATCCTCGATGAACCCGCCGCGCAGCGCCCGTTCCGAAGCAATCTTGCGCTTGAAATCAACGCCGGTGAACGCCTCGAATTCCGCCAGCGTCCGCATTTTTCCGAATCCGTATTTATCCAGTGCCGCCGTTACATCCGGATCGGTTGAAAGTTTATAGCCGGTCAGATGGTTGAATCGCGCCAGCCCGCGGGCATACAGGTATTTGATGCGTTCGTTATCGGCCTTGTCCGACTTGCTCATGTCGCTCCAGTGCAGCGGCCGCACCGAGGTTTTGGGGTCGTTGTAGAAGTGATAAAGGCATTGCCGCCGCGTGGAAAACACGTCCCAGCCGTGCGTGTAAAGCCGCGCGGCGTAGGTGATTTCTTCCTGGTCGAAATAGAGGTACGGATCATATGGCACCTCGCGGATAATCTCCGAGCGCGAGAAAACGAAATTGGCGACGATGAACGCGCCGCGCAGCGGATGCTCCGGCACGCGGTCGAGCATCTCGCCCTGGCAGCGTATGTTGCCGTCGGCCATGAAGGGCTTGACGCGCCGCACGGTGGGGTTCATGTTTTTACTTAAGTGATTCGGCGGCGTGTAGGGCGGCGGGCTACAGGACAGCACCGGCTTTTTGGAATCACAGGCGGCCAGCTCTGCCATCATCAGATCATCCCAGCCCGGCACGAAACGCATATGGCTGTCGATCATCAGCGTGTATTCCTCGCCTTCCCATAATTGCTGCGCCTGATGCCGCGCCCAGCACACGCCCCCGGCATCGCGCCAATCAACCGGCAGCAGCCGCACCTGTTCCGGCCTGGACGGCGGTATTTGAAAACAATGCTTGTCTTCCGCCGGGTCATACTGCCAGCAAAGCCCGACGAATACGCGCTCCGGGTGCGCCGCTTTCTCGAACAGGTCATTTACCGTCCACTGGCATTCGACGTCGCGGTAGCTGGCGATGTTGACGAATATTCTCTCTATCTTCTTTGCCGTATTCCACCGTCCCTCCAGTGCGTTCTGACTGACGGTTCGACGCTGCCAGTCGATACCGGCGAATGTCCATAAATCCTCCAGCCGCCGCGCCGTTCCTAATCCATATTTCTCAATTTCCGCCAGCGCTTCTTGGTTTGTCGTCGCTTCAAAGCCGAGCAGATGCCGGATACGCGCGTGCGAACAGCGGCTTTCCGGCGTATCCATATTCCGGTAGGGTTGGATGGGCACCAGTTCGTCGCGCCGCCAGTAATGATAGGCCACGGTTTTATCCGGCTGGTAGATATCGTAGCCGTGCGTCCACAGCCGCGCCGAGAGCGTGGCCTCGTCGCCCCAGAAACGGATATACGGGTCGAACGGCACTTCCCGCAGCACTCCGGCCGGGCAGAAAATGAAATTGGCGATGACGAACGGCGTGCGGTAAAGTCCGCTGCGTTCCTTGTCGGTCAGCGGCACCGGTATCTTGGTATTATGCAGCGTCTGCGGATTTCCCGCCTCAGCCAGCCCATGTATGCGGATGCGCAGTATCTGGCCGGGAAACTGGTCGCGCCTGTCGGGCGGCGTGTAGCGCGGCACGTACGTGCTGAGCAAAGATCGCGGCGGGCAACGCCTCTGCATATCGATCAGCGCCTCGTCCCATCCCGGCTCGAAACGCATGTGTGAATCAATGGCCAGTATATATTCCTCGCCGTCCCATAATTGCAGCGCCTCCGCCCTCGCCCACCCGGCGCCTTTACTTGCTTTATGATGCACCTGCGTGATGCGCATCTTTCCCGGATAGCCTTCGGGACGCACCGTGCAGGCAACGTCTTCCTTCGGATCCAGCTGCAGGCAGATGCCCACATGGATGCGCTCCGGATGCGTCGCCTTGGCGAATAAATCGTCCACCGTCGCCTGCGTTTCCGGATCACGATAGCTGGCGATGTTGACGAAGATGCGCGGCGGCTTGCCCACCGCCGCAGGCAAATTTTTCCACTGCCCGCGCGCACCTCGCTCCCCAATGACTTTTTTGGCAAGGTCAACATCCATGAAGCGCCAGTAATCAGCAATGGCGCGTATTGTCCCCAGCGGATATTTTTCGATCTCGGCAATCGCTTTTCTGTCCTCCGATCGCTCGATAAGCAACAGGTGCAGGTTACGCCTGCGCGCGCGCTGGTGACGTGGGTTTTTTCTATCACGATAGGTTTCACGGTCTTTAATATTTTCCGGATCCCAGTAATGGTACAGCACGCGGCGGTCGAGCTGGAAAAAATCCCAGCCATGCGTCCACAGCCGCGCCGACTGGTTGATTTCATCGCCCCAGAAATCGATATGCGGGTCGAACGGTACTTCCTCAAATGCCTTCGCCGGACCGAACATGCAGTTGGCCACCAGCGAGCAGGATGGATCCATGCGTCCGCGCACGGCATCGGCAGGCGCATGGAAGCAGTTGAGATTCGTCAGCTGCGCGTCGCTGCCGTCCCATTGCAGGCTTGAGATACGCAGCCGCGCCAGCCTGCCGCCGTCAGGATCCAGCTTATCCGGCGGCTTGTATCCTGGCAGCCAGGCGGTAAGCATCGCTTTTTCAGACGGGCAACGTTTCAGCGCTTCCAGCAATAATTCATCCCAGCCTGGCTCAAACCGCATGTGCGAATCGATGACCAGCACATATTCCTCGCCCTGCTTCAATGTCATGGCCTGTGCCCGCGCCCAGTTGGCGCCCTTGCTGTCGCGGATATGATAATTGATGATGCGCGTCTGCTCCGGCCGCGGCGAGGGAACAGTAAAGCACTCCTGATCCGCCTCCGGATCAGACTGCCAGCAGATGCCGACATTGATTCGTTCCGGACGCGCCGCCTTTTCAAACAAATCCTTCACCGTCCATTGGCATTCCGGATCGCGGTAGCTGGCAATGTTGACGAAGAGGCACGGTTGTTTACCCGACACTGGCGCCACGGACCACACCACATCGTCCGCCTGTCTGCATGAAATCCCGCAATCGGCAAACACCTGTGCTTCCAGACGATCCAGGTCGAGGGCTGCAAGTTCCTGCTCACGACCTTTGATGACTTTTTTGCTTTGCATGTCATTGATTTTAGTACGCCTGAAAGAGGCATCGCCCACACGTATCCTGATAATATCTTCCGGCACCTCAAGCCATTCCAGCAGAGGTTTATAGTCGTCGCCTTCGGCAAGCTCCGGCAGCGATGTATCGAAGATTTTTCCGCCGTGCACAGCGATAAGCGACGCATAATGCCGGATGCGGAAATGTGTCTCCAGCGCATACCAATAGCATAGCTGATAATCATTCCAGGCATCCCAATGCCGCGCCGGAAGAAAATTCGGCTCATGCGGACCAAGCATATTCTTATAAAATACACCGTCATGTAGTTTCTTAACTCCGCCGCCGATCAGGAACCAACTGCTGGCTACTTGTCTTGGATCGCGGCGTAACATAATCAGGTCGGGTACAACACCCAGTTCCAGCAGCGAGTCGAGGAACCCTTTGCCGACGTAATGGCTTGTTTCCACATAGATTGACTGCGGGACGGCATGGATGTGCGGCAATTTCTGCTCCGTCAGAAAACGTGTGGCCAGCGCCGGATCATGCCGCGCCTGTGGCATACACGAACTAAATTCGGGCGTCGGCTCATGTTCCGCTGCAACGTCGGGCAAGCCGGTCAGGAGATGGGTCAGATATTTCGTGCCGCTACGTCCCGAAGTAACGGTGAAAATAATGCGTTTTTCAGTCACGGCAATAAACATTGTGGATAATCCAAGGCGGCATTGTATCGCTCCTCATGGTTAATGCCATGACATTTTTATTTCTTCCGGCGCTGGCGTTGCCGTATTTTTGACGCTATCATCCTTATCCATGCAGATTATTATTCTGGGAATGCACCGCTCCGGCACCTCGCTGACGACGCGGCTCATCAACATGATGGGCGCGTATGTCGGCCCGGAAGGCATGTGCGGCTTTAACCAGGATAATCCGAAGGGTTACTGGGAGCGCCGCGACGTGGTGGAATGCAATGTATCATTGCTCAAGCTGCATAACCCGGACTGGCGCGCGCTGAACGTCACGCCGTGGGTGATCGACTGGAAGCCGCCGCACCAGGGACCGGCACTGCCCCTGCAGATGAAGACCATCGTGTTCAATATGGACTCACACCGACCCTGGGTGATGAAGGATCCCTATATGTGCCTCACGCTTCCGCATTGGAAGCCGCTGCTGGAGGTGCCGGTCTTTGTCATTGTTTACCGCGATCCGCTGGAAATTGCGCAGTCGCTGCGTATCCGCAAGTACGATACCATTCCGTCGCTGCATCGCGGCATGGCGCTATGGGAGGCCTATGCCGTGTCACTGCTTAATGCCTCGGCCGGCCTGCCGCGCATTTTCGTGTTGCATTCGGATATGATGGCCGATCCGGTCAATACTACAGCGCAGATCTATCACGCGATGGTCGCGCAGGGCGTACATGGCCTCCGCCTGCCGTACGCCCGCGAGATCAACGCCTATATGAACCACTCCCTTTACCGCGCCAAAACCGGTGCCATGGATGACGACGCGCCAGCACTCAACTCCTTCCAGCAGGAACTGGCGGCAATGATGCGCGGCGAGCGCCCGGTGCCGGAGAATCTCGCGGTATCGGACGCATCGAAAACAATATTGGAGCATCACAAAATGGATACCTGTTCATGACCTCCCAGGACGAAATCCGCATGTTGCAGCGCATCGCCGTTGCCGTTGAGAAACTGGCGCCGGCGCCGGAAGAGCCGGTGGATGTCAAAAGCGCCGATGCCTACACATGGGATCCGGCGCACAAGGCGCTGCGGCCGGTGGCTGAAACCGCGCATCTTGACCTGAAACTCCTCATGGGCATCGACCAGGCGAAGGACACGCTGCTGGCCAACACGCGGCAGTTCGCGCGCGGCCATTCGGCCAATAACGCGCTGCTGTGGGGTGCGCGCGGCATGGGCAAAAGCTCGCTGGTCAAGGCGGTGCACGCCGCGGTCAACCGAGAAACGCCGCATAGCCTCGTGCTGGTGGAAATCCACCGCGAGGATGTCCGCACGCTGCCGCAACTGCTCACCGCGCTTCGCGGCTGGGTCATCCGCCGGTTCATTTTATTCTGCGACGACCTCTCGTTCGACCACGAAGACAGCAGCTACAAATCGCTAAGGGGCGTGCTCGAAGGCGGCATCGAAGGCCGCCCCAGCCACGTGTTGTTTTACGCCACCTCCAACCGCCGCCACCTGATGCCGCGCGACATGATCGAAAACGAACAGCGAACCGCCATCCAGCCGGGCGAGGCGGTGGAGGAAAAAATCTCGCTGTCCGACCGCTTCGGTTTGTGGCTGGGCTTTCACGCCTGCTCGCAGGAGACCTACCTCGCCATCGTCGAGTGTTACGCCGGGCATTACACGCTGGGCATCACGCTGAACAACCTGCACGTCCAGGCACTCGAATGGGCGGCTGCGCGGGGCGCGCGCTCCGGCCGCGTGGCGTGGCAATTCATTCAGGATTTAGCCGGGAAGATGGGGAAACGGATGTAATTCCATATTTTCTAAAGCACGCCAACGGAGACGTAACCGGGGCGCCAGGTTCTTGCAGGAGAAGTTGGCATAAACCTGCGCCACATTTACTTGGATGATGAAGCGCCACCATGTTTGTTGCGCGGGCACAATGTCCGGCTGAACTCATCTCAACAAGATTTCGCTGACTTCATAGCCTTCTTCAGCGCGAGCTTTCCGTAAATCCGCCTCCGCGGACGGCCGCAACGGCAGTCGCCGCCTGTTTCTCAGAAATTCCTTCGGAAGTCGGGCGCTTGACGGCTTTGCACGTATCAAAAATAACTGCGGCCATAAGATCATTTTATAGGAAAGCGCACAGGTTTTCAACGGCCGGAAAAATCAGGGGCAAAGCGCCGTTTGCGCGGGTGCTGCCGGGGAGGAATAGCGGGGGGTGGAGGTGGTGGGCGAAAACTTTATGATTACGCGTGCGAACTGTGGGTTTTCATGTAGGCACGAAGGATGGCGTTAATGCGGGTCTGGTAGCCGCGTTCCTGCCGTAACCAGGACAACAGGTCGGCATCGAGCCGCATTGTAATGGTTTCCTTTGGACGCGGTAGCACCACCTTGGCATCCTTCCAGAATGCTTCGTCCGTAGCGTGAGCATCTGGATCGGCATCAATGGCTGCCCGTATTTCCGTCGCATCGAGACGGCGAAGCCGTTCCCAATCGGTGACTGGATCAGGTGTTGAGTTGTTGCCAGTAATATCGTCGTTCATGCGGTTCTGATCTCCATGCTGAAATAATGCGTCGTTCGTCATTGTCCCCGTCGGTGTATATCACCGTGATTTCCAATCCGTTTACCACGCCGATGGCATAAACCCGGATTTCTCCGTATTCAAACCGGTCATCCACCCGCTCGACGGTCGGGCCGTCAAAAATGCGTATCGCATCTTTGAAGGCGATTCCATGTTGCTGGACGTTACGGCGGTTTTTATCTTCATTCCAAGTATAATCCATCTGGCATATTTACACAATGTAAATACGCGAGGCAAGGGTTGATTTTGCTATTAGAATAATAATTTTATTAATCAAATACTTATGAAAGCGCCGTTTGCGCGGGTGCTGCCGGGGAGGGATGGCGAGAGGGTGGAGGGGTGGGTGAAAAAGCTAGACCCCGCTCGGAGGCGGGGTCTCAAGCCCGATTTAACGGATTACATAGTAACTATACGGCTTTCACCGCACTTTGTCAAGCCTTTGCCCGAAGACGGTCAGCATAGCCTTGTAAATCCTTGATAAATCTTCATCATTGATGCGTGGAGAAAGGTAGTTTTTGCCTATCCGAACGCGGTCGAGCCGCTGGCAGGATACCGTGTTGATCATGTTGCACTTCGCCCAGCTCGGCAGATGCTGATGCAGGAACGGGTAGATCGCCGGTTCGAAGCGGACATGAAAGGGCTGTTCGGCACCGGGCGGCGTGGTACTGAACGGTATCACTAACGGCACGCAAGAGGAGAGGCACTACGCACAAAATAAGCACCGCAAGTATTATTCCTCCGGCAATGGTAAACATCTCCCACTCCTAGCGACTACAGGTTATAAGTAACGGTATTTATAATACCATCTGAAAAAATGACAAACAAAAGCCCCCGTTTTCACGGAGGCCTTTTCATCTAGCGTAGGCTAAATTTAAATAATCCGATACCCCACGTCCATTTGCCATCCGATTCAATTATATTCTCTCTCAATTCCCATTTCAGCCGCTTTTCCCATTTTTTGAAATCATCTCGAATTTTTTCCTCTTTTTTTCTTACAGAATATACTAAAAGATAGCCCAGCTTTGCTCCATTCGGAGATTTTGCAGAGTGTTCTATTTTTTTTGTGTCCTTTCTCAGTGACTGAAAACTTATATGATCCCCACGTTTTATCTCGATCACAGCTTTAATTTGCTTTTCAGAGCGCTTAAAGACCGTGATATCAAACCGCTTACTGGCATCATCCCGAGGACGTCCTTTTTTATTGGTAGAATCCAATTCTTTTAGCACCTGAGCATTTGACTTATCGATATAAATATCATTGCCATTGCCCTTCTGCCAAATAGTACGGGCAATCTCATTTTGGAGAAAGTGCTCAGGTGCATGATGAAGATAATAGTCATTCATTTCTAAATAGGTGATATGCGCTTTCTTCGCACCTTTAATAATTCTATCTTCAAGATCATTTAGCATATTTTCTCCTTAAAGTTGTTACGCAAAAAACAAAATCCTTAGAAAGGAGGTAATCCAGCCGCAGGTGAATTTATATCGCTGGCCTTAGAACAGGATTCATGCCGTCTACGATAAAATTGCTCAAATCGGATTGCTGGCTGGCATGTTGGATATCCAGCCCAACTAAACGCCCTTGTACGTCGATGTCAGCGACAATGTCATCAGTGACAATGACGTTATCGACACCCGGTCCATCGATAAAATCGATATAAAGTGAGTCGGTTTCCTTATCGTAATGGAATTTCATGTTCAATGATCCTTAGGTTTAAAGCGGCGGTCGAAAAATATGTTATGTACGGTTTCACCATCTGCAAGCGTAATAACGCGAACGAATTTCTGTACTTCCGCAATGTATTTATAATAGCGCACTCTGCCGTCCGGTTGAAGCATTTTATGGTCAGGAGACTGAATTGCCTCCATGCACCACTCACGTTTCATATAAGGACGTTTTTTACCTAATACGTCTTCTTCAAAATAGCGGGTCGTTTTCATGCGCTTTATGAATAACATAGGCCATTGCCACAAACAAACAAAAAGGCCCCAGCTTACGCCGAGGCCTTTTTAGTTTGTGTGAGCATTTAGGCGCAGGCGGCGGCATGTCATGTAAGATGATTCGTTTAATCAGGCAGAGGCTGAGGATGATCCCCAACATACTGAAATAAACAAAATCCTTAGAAAGGAGGTAATCCAGCCGCAGGTTCCCCTACGGCTACCTTGTTACGACTTCACCCCAGTCATTGACCCTGCCGTGGACGCTTTTAAGGGCGGCTTAAGGCGGAACCAACTTCCATGGTGTGACGGGCGGTGTGTACAAGACCCGGGAACGTATTCACCGCGGCGTGCTGATCCGCGATTACTAGCGATTCCAGCTTCATGCACTCGAGTTGCAGAGTGCAATCCGAACTGAGGCGGCTTTTTGGGATTGGCTAGCGCTTGCGCGATCGCGACCCATTGTCACCGCCATTGTAACACGTGTGTAGCCCAGGATGTAAGGGCCATGAGGACTTGACGTCATCCCCACCTTCCTCCGGCTTATCACCGGCAGTTTCCTCAGAGTTCTCAGCATTACCTGTTAGCAACAGAGGACGAGGGTTGCGCTCGTTGCGGGACTTAACCCAACATCTCACGACACGAGCTGACGACAGCCATGCAGCACCTGTGCTCCTCCCACCCGAAGTGAAGGATTCCTTTTCGGGAATCCATAGAGGGCATGTCGAATCCTGGTAAGGTTCTTCGCGTTGCCTCGAATTAAACCACATGTTCCACCGCTTGTGCGGGTCCCCGTCAATTTCTTTGAGTTTTAATCTTGCGACCGTACTCCCCAGGCGGGGTGCTTAACGCGTTAGCTACGCTACTGAGGGGTAACCCCCCAACAGCTAGCACCCATCGTTTACAGCGTGGACTACCAGGGTATCTAATCCTGTTTGATCCCCACGCTTTCGCGCCTCAGCGTCAGTTGTCGTCCAGATAGCCGCCTTCGCCACCGGTGTTCCTCCTAATATCTACGAATTTCACCTCTACATTAGGAATTCCGCTATCCCCTCCGACACTCCAGCTTTACAGTTTCAAAGGCAATTCCACGGTTGAGCCGTGGGATTTCACCCCTGACTTGAAAAGCCGCCTACGCGCGCTTTACGCCCAGTAATTCCGAACAACGCTAGCACCCTTCGTATTACCGCGGCTGCTGGCACGAAGTTAGCCGGTGCTTATTCTTCAGGTACCGTCATCATCTTCCCTGACAAAAGAGCTTTACAACCCTAAGGCCTTCATCACTCACGCGGCATGGCTGGATCAGGCTTGCGCCCATTGTCCAATATTCCCCACTGCTGCCTCCCGTAGGAGTCTGGACCGTGTCTCAGTTCCAGTGTGGCTGGTCGTCCTCTCAGACCAGCTACAGATCGTAGGCTTGGTAGGCTTTTACCCCACCAACTACCATAATCTGGCATGGGCCGATCTTGGAGCGATAAATCTTTCCCCCGCGGGGAATATCCGGTATTAGCCACAGTTTCCCGCGGTTATCCCGGACTCCAAGGCACGTTCCCATGTATTACTCACCCGTGCGCCACTCTGTATTGCTACAGCGTTCGACTTGCATGTGTTAAGCCTGCCGCCAGCGTTCGTTCTGAGCCAGAATCAAACTCTCAGGTTTTGATTCAGGGTGCAGTTCGCAGCGGCCAGCGGCCAGTGAAGGACGCCAACTTGCAAATGCACCTTACTCAAATCGTCAGGCCAACCTTCAACCGCCATTACTGGCCGCTGGCCGCTGGCCACTGACAACTTTAAAATTTCGGAAACACGCACAACGCCACCATTATACACTGCACCTTGGACTTACGTGCATAACGTTGCGTTTGCATATTACTGTTCACGCAGTGACGTTGTGTTGTTGATTTCAACAACTTCATTCAATAAAGAATGCCCCGCTCTTGCGAGCGGGTGGGCAGTCTTCCGAAAAAGACTGCAAGCTGCGACACATCGCCACCTGCGCTTAAATGCTCTTCACACTGTCAAACGGCAGATTCTGCGAAGAATTTGCAGAATCGGAAGACCGGCCCCGCGTACGGGCACCCGTCAAAAGGATGGTCTTTATGGCCTATGGAAATCGGTATGTCAAGCAGGGAAAAATATTATCGATATCCCACTGTTTCCGGCGGTTTACCGGCACTTCCGCCCCATTCTGCCTTTTCCGGCTAATGGTCACACAATCTTCATTCAAGATAATATGTTACATCGGCATACAATGGCATGACAACCCTGGACTCCTTGCATCACTGACAAACATCATCAGGCCTTCCGCGTAACGCATTCTATCTCCCGTACGGCTAAATATTTCAAAAACAGACGGCTTGAGTTGTTCGCCGCAAATTGTTAGCTTGGCCCCGGTAATCAGACGATAGACAACCGGATCATGCCCCGCTCCGACATTCCCTTCAATGCCGACGACGCACACGCCTTCCTGCCATGGATTATCGGCATCATGGCCTGCATGGCAACGCTGCTGCTGTGTTTGGGCGTTACCGTCGGCGGCTGGATTATCGACCATCACAACGTCTACGCCAATAGCTTCACCGTCACCCTGCCCGTTGCCAATGACGATCATCCGGCCAAAACAAGCGACGTTCAGAAAGCGCTGCAAATCATCCCCGGCGTCAGCAACGTCAACCGTGTCAGCGAAAACCGCCTGCGCGAGATGCTGAAACCGTGGATCGGCAACAGCGACGGCACACTCGATCTGCCGTTGCCGACGGTATTCGACGTAACCTTGCGCAGCGCCGCCGCCGTTAATTATGACGCGGTTCAGAAGCAAATCGCCGCCATTACCCCAGGGGCGGAAGTCGACGGACATGAGCGCTGGATCGCCAGCTTCGCCAACTTTTCCGCCGTTGCACAGTCAATCGTCGCCGGGCTGGCCATGGTTATCATCTGCGGCCTGGGGCTGATCATCGCCTTCACCTGCCGCGCCGCCCTCAAGCTGCACGGGCGCACCGTGCAATTGCTGCATTCCATCGGCGCCGAGGACAATTACATCATGCGGCAGTTCCAGCGCGAGGCGGTGAAACTGGCGCTTTACGGCGCCGCGCCGGGCGCACTGGCCGCCGGGCTGGTGTATTGGGGCGCCGGAATTTACGTTGCCTCGCTGCGGGCGTCGCTGCTGCCGGCGCTGCCCATGACCATGACACATCTGGCGCTGATATTGCTGATGCCTCCTTGTTGCGGCGGCGTCGCCTGGACGGCGGCGCGGCTGTCGGTGATCCGCCAGTTGCGGGAGGTGTTGTAATCAGTCATTAGTCGATGGTCGCCAGTCGTTAGCGAGATTGAGATATAGATAAACCAAGGACTCATAAAACCATGTTTCGTAGAATACTCTTGTCTTTTTTCTTCTGTGTCTGCGCGTGGCTGGCAGGCCTTATCTGGTTCATCGGCCAGATTCCCGCGGCGCCACTGAAAAACATCGCGTCGGCAGATGCCATCGTCGTGCTGACCGGCGGCAGCGGAAGACTGGCTTACGGCTTGGAGTTGCTGGCACAGGACAAAGGGAAAATGCTGTTTATCAGCGGCGTCAGCGACGGCGTGACGGTGCCGACGTTGCTGCGCCAGGCCGGGGTCGATGCCAAAGCGCCCCTGCGGCCGGTCAATGCTGAGTCCATCGCGCTGGGGCATAAGGCGCGCAACACCATCGGCAACGCCGAGGAAACTCTACGCTGGCTGAAGCAGCGGGGTTATCACAGCATCCTGCTCGTCACCTCCGATTACCACATGCCGCGCAGCCTGCTGGAATTCAAGGCAACCGCGCCGGACATCACCGTGACGCCGGCGCCGGTGTTTCCCGGTGATGTCAACCCATCCGGCTGGTGGGCGGATAAAGACAGCCGAACGCTGATCCTGCTCGAATACCATAAATTCCTCGCCGCCAGCTTGCGCCATTGGCTACTGCCGGCGCTGCACCGCTCATGATTTTCCTGCGTTCACTGCTGTTCAATATCTGCTTTACCGCCTGGGCGATGATGGCGCCGCTGCTGTTTGCGCCGCTGTTCATCGCCTCGGCCGAAGGGGCGCAGCGCGCCGGATCGCCCTGGGCAAGGGGTTCGCTCCGGCTCCTGCGTCTGATCTGCGGCATACGGCAGGAAATACGCGGAGGGCAATACATCGCCGGCGTGCCGGTGATTTATGCCTGCAAGCACCAGTCGGCATGGGATACGGTAGCGTTGCTGGCGATGCTTCCGCGTCCGGCATATGTGCTCAAGCGCGAACTGATTGCCATCCCGCTGTGGGGCTGGTATTTGTGGCGCATGAAGATGATCGCCATCGACCGCAGCAAGGGTGCCGGCAGCATCAAGCAGATAGTCCGGCAGGCGCAGCAGGCGGTAAACGATGGCCGCCCGGTGGTGATTTACCCCGAAGGCACGCGCACCGTGCCGGGCGCGGCGGCGCATTATCATCCGGGCATTGCAGCGCTTTACAGCCAGCTTGGCATTCCGGTAGTGCCGGTGGCGCTCAATTCCGGCCTTTACTGGGGCAGAAACGCTTTCTTCAAGCGACCGGGCACCATTGCCATGGAATTCCTGCCGCCGATTGCGCCCGGCCTGCCCAGGCGGGAGTTCATGGCGCGCCTTAAAGACGCCATAGAAACCGCTTCCCAAAAGCTATTGGAAGATAGTATCAATCCTGTGAGACGCGCAAGCGGCTGCGCAGGATCAGAAGATCCTGCGCGGTCGCTGCGCAATTCGCAGGATGTATAATGCGCCCCTCCGGACGAAAACCCGACCAGCTACGGAAAATAAAGCTGACGCCCGCCGCCTCCCGCCATGCCGAAGGCTCGTGCCTCATCGAATGTGGCAACACCAAGGTGCTGTGCACCGCCTCGGTGGACGGCGGCGTGCCGCATTTTCTGCGCAATACCGGCAAAGGCTGGATTACCGCCGAATACGGCATGTTGCCGCGCTCCACGAACAGCCGCATGCCGCGCGAAGCCGCCAAGGGCAGGCAGTCGGGACGCACGCAGGAAATCCAGCGGCTGATTGGCCGTTCCTTACGCGCCATCATTGACCTCAGGCGACTCGGCGAGCGCCAGATTACCATCGACTGCGACGTCATCGAGGCCGACGGCGGCACGCGCACCGCCTCCATCACCGGCGCATATGTGGCACTCTCGCTTGCCGTCGAATCGCTCATCAAAAGCGGCGTGCTGAAAAAATCGCCCATCACCGGGCAGGTCGCCGCCGTGTCCTGCGGCGTATACAAGGGAACGCCGGTGCTCGACCTCGATTACGACGAAGACAGCAGCGCCGGCATGGACGCCAATTTCGTACTGACCGACGATGGACGCATCGTCGAAATCCAATGCACCGCCGAGGAAGCGCCGGTGTCGGAAAAAGAATTCCACGTCTTGCTGAAGCTGGGGCGCAAGGGGGTGAGGAAGCTGTGCGCAGCGCAGAAAAAGGCGCTTGGCGCATGATACCCGTACTGAAAACGCCCGCGATTTTTGGCAATAAACCGCTGGTTATCGCCAGTCACAATCAAGGCAAAGTCAAAGAAATCGGCGAGATGATCGCGCCGTTGGGCATCCGCGCCCTGTCCGCCGCGGAAACGAATACCCCCGAACCGGAGGAAACCGGAGCCACCTTCGCCGAGAACGCCGTCCTCAAAGCCGAACATGCGGCAAGTGCCACCGGCCTGCCCGCGCTGGCAGATGATTCGGGGCTGGTGGTGCCCGCCATCGGCGGCGCACCCGGCATTTACTCGGCGCGCTGGGCCGGGCCGGACAAAAATTTTGCGCGCGCTTTTGAGCAGATAGAGGCGGCGCTGGCCGACAACGCACCCGACATGCGAAAAATGGATGCGCATTTCACCTGCGTGCTGGCCTTAAGCATTCCCGGCGACAAGACGCAACTGTTTGAAGGGCGCGTTGATGGCAGGATCACCTTCCCGCCGCGCGGAAATCAGGGCTTCGGCTATGACCCGATTTTTATTCCGAAGGGGTACGACATCACTTTCGGCGAGTTCAATCCGGCGGAAAAAAACCGCATCAGCCACCGCAGGCGCGCCTTCACGAAATTTCTCAGTTTTCTGAAAGACGCCGCATGAAGTTTTTAATCTTCGCCGCCTCGCACCGCAAGGAATCCTATAACCGCAGGCTGGCGAAGCTGGCAGCCGCGCATATGAAATCACAAGGCGCGCGGGTGGATTTCGCCGAATACGCCGAGTTCGACCTGCCGGTCTATAACGATGAGATCGCCGTCAGCGGCGGCGTGCCGGAAGCGGCGCTGTGCTTTGCCGAACGCGCCGCAAAGTGCGATGGCATCATCCTCGCATCGCCGGAATATAACTGGTCGTATCCGGGATCGCTGAAGAACATCATCGACTGGACGTCGCGCGTGAAACCCAACCGCCTCGCCGGTAAAACGGCACTGCTGATGAGCGCCACCACCGGCGGGCGCGGCGGCATCACGGGGCTTGCACACCTCAAGACGCCGCTGGAAGCCATCTCGTTTTTTGTTTTTCCCCGCGTGTTCCCGCTGCCGCACGCCGACACCGCGTTCGACGGCAAAGGCGCGCTGGCGGATGCACAAAAACAGCAGCTTTTCACCGGACTTCTGAACGGCTATACTGATTTTACCCGCAAGCTCGTATAAACAGCGAGCGTACCCGGCACCTGGTATCACGCACGTCTTACTGTTAGGAAAATATTCATGCGCCTATCCCTCGCCGCCGCCGCCACCGCGCTGCTGCTTTCGACGCCGGCCTTCGCCGCGCTCGACCATTATGCGCTCGATAAGGAACACACCAACATCCTCTTCCATATCAACCATCTTGGTTTTTCCGAGATGGTCGGCCTGATGACCTCATATGACGGCAGCTTCCGGTTCGACCCGCGCCACCCGAAGGATAGCAAGGTGGACGTTACCATCAGCCCCGCCGGCATCCATACCAGCAGCAAAAAACTCGATGAGGTGCTGCAGGGCACGCAGTGGTTTAATACGGCGAAATTCCCAACCATTCATTTTGTCAGCACCGCGATTAAAGTCACCGATGACCATGACGGCGACGTCACCGGCAACCTCACCCTGCTCGGCGTGACGAAGCCGGTGGTGCTGCATGTGCATTTCAACAAGGCGGATTTCTTCCCGATGACAGGCGAATTCAAGGCCGGGTTCAGCGCGACGGCGACCTTCAAGCGTTCCGACTTCGGTATGACCTCGTATCTCAACATGATCGGCGACAAGGTGCGGATCGAAATCCAGACCGAGGGCGTTGACGAGGATATCAAGAAGGCACAGAAGATACATTGATGCGCCGGCTCTTTACATCGTTTTGTTTTCTCACGTTGCTGGCCGTCCCGGCGCTGGCCGGCGAATCGATGGTGCGCGTGGCGCTGGTCGCCGAGCATACCGGCGTTGCGGCGGGGCAGCCGTTTCGCGTCGGCATACTGCTTGAGCCGCCGCCCGGCTGGCATACCTATTATAAAAATCCCGGCGACGCCGGCATGGCAACGGCACTGGCGTGGACACTGCCACCCGGTTTTTCCGCCGGCGACATCGACTGGCCAGAGCCGGAGCAGATGCACGAAGGATCACTGACGGTCTATGGTTACGGCGGCCAGGTGTTTTTGCCGGTGACCATCGTGCCGCCCGCGTCGCTTGACGCCAGTGCCACCTACCCCGTTAAAGTGAAGGCGACGTGGCTGGCCTGCAAGAATATCTGCATCCCCGAATCAGCAAATCTGGAGATTGATCTGCCGGTCGTTGCCGCGCCCGCGCCTTCCGCGCAGGCCGGGTTATTCAAGCCGGCGCATCAACATCCGCCCGCCGCTGCCACACCGTTTTTGCCGTTGATACTGCTGGCCGCCATGCTCGGCGGATTGATTTTGAATTTAATGCCGTGCGTGCTGCCGGTGCTGTCGCTGAAGGCGCTGGCCATTGCCAAAAAATCCGGGCGTGAGCACCATGTCGTTATTCATATGGGGATTGCTTACACGCTGGGCATATTACTGTCGTTTGCCATCATCGGCGGCGCGCTGCTGGCGCTGCGCCAGGGCGGCGAGGCCATCGGCTGGGGCTACCAGATGCAATCGCCGGCGTTTGTCGGCTTTTTGATTTACCTGCTCTTCATGGTGGGATTGAATCTTTCAGGATTATTTCATTTGCCGGTGCTGCTCGGCGGCGTCGGCGGCGGCATTGCGGCGGAATCTTCCGCCAGGGGAAGTTTCTTCACCGGCGTGCTGGCAGTGATGGTGGCGACCCCCTGCACCGCGCCTTTCATGGCCCCGGCGGTCGGCGTCGCGCTGACGCTGCCGTCGTGGGAAGCGATGCTTATCTTCGAGGCGCTCGGCTTTGGGCTTGCCTCGCCGTTCCTCGCCGTCAGCCTGTTTCCGAAACTGCTGCGCTTCCTGCCGAAACCCGGCGTATGGATGGAGACGTTCAAGGAATTGCTCGCTTTCCCGATGTATGCCTCAGTCATCTGGCTGCTGTGGGTGCTTTCAATGCAAACCGGCGGCGGCGTGACGGTGGCGCTTTCGGGGATGCTGGCGATTGTCATTATCATCTGGATGAAAAAATTGTTCGGCGAGGACGGCGCGTACCGCATTACTGCGCTGGCGCTCTACGCGCTGGTGCTGGGTCTATCGCTGCCCGCACTGAACCAAATGGAACTCGGCGGGATGCAACGCAAGATGGATGAGATGGGCATCACGGCGGTTGACTACTCGGCGGAGAAACTGGCGGAATTGCGTAAGACCGGAACGCCGGTATTCGTGGATGCCACCGCCGCCTGGTGTATCACCTGCCAGCTCAATGGCCGCACGGTCATCCATACCACGCGGGTGATGGAGGCATTCAAGCAGCATGGCGTCACGCTGATGGTCGCCGACTGGACGCGCCGCAACGACGATATCACCGAATTCCTCAGCAGCTTCGGCTATAAGGGCGTGCCGCTTTATGTGTTTTACCCGGCGCACGGAAAACCCGTCGTCCTGCCGCAGTTGCTGACGCAAGACAAGGTAATTGAAACGATAAGCCGCTAGCGGCGGTCCATCCGCAGCGCCGGTTCGGCGGCGGGGATGGGCAGCGTGTAGCTCTTGCGCGCTTTCACCGGCTGGCGGACAGCGGCATAGACTTGTTTTTCCCCTTCCACCAAAAGCACCCCGCCGAAAAACGGACAGAAGGCTTTTCCCAGTTTTTCAATCCTCGGCGCCAGCCGCCACAGCAGCCGCGACGGCGGCATGAACAGCGCCGAGGTGCGGCGCGTCAGGGTGAAATGATGGCCGGTCATCAGGTCGCGCAGTTGCGTCAGCGAGAACGGCCGCCCGTAGCCGAACGGACTCCGCGATGAGCGCGCCCAAAAACCCAGGCGGTTCGGCACAATGGCAAGCAGCCGCCCGCCGGGCGTCAGCACGCGCCAGGCCTCATCCATCATGCCGGAAAGCTGCTCGCTATGCTCGACGCTGTGCATCAGGAGGATGCGGTTGATGCTGTTGTCCGGCAGCGGCAGCAACGATTCATGCGCGAGGAATACGAGGTTCGGCGCCGAGGGCGGCCAGTAGGCCGCTCCCTGCTGGGAGGGCATACAGATCATCGCCGGCGACGCCTGCGTGAGGTAAGACTCCAAGTACGGCGCGGCATAGCCGATGCCGAGCGCCACGTCGCCGTTTGCCGCCGGCCATAATTCACGTAAAGCGCAGGCAATCATGGCGCGGGCGTCCTCGCCGCGCGGCGTGGCGTAAAACTGGCGGAGGGAAATAACGTCGGGTGCGAACATGACGGCCTTTCTTTCCCCTACCCTTGCGGGAGGGAGCCGGAAGGAGGGGTATCTTATTTACGCATTATCAACCCTCCCCCATCAAGAGGGAAGAAATAAGAGAAGGTTGACTTTGTACCCCTTCTGCCGCCAAAGATAGCGCTTCCCATGATACGGAATCAAGCAATGTTACGCTTCGCGATCCTGTTGTTGTTGACCCTACCCGCCGCCGCCCATGCCGCGCTTTCGGGCGCAGGTTTGAACCGTGCGAAAAGCGCCTTTCTTTTCGCCGATAAAAAAGACTGGCAGGATGCGCGCGCGTATGCAAGCGAGAGCGGTTCAATGCCGGTCATCAAGCTCATCACGCTGGAATATTGCCTCGACGCGGATTCCGGCGCGCCGTTCGATGAAATTACGCGCTTTATTCAAGACAACCCGGAGTGGCCGGAGCAGAAAAAGCTGCGGCTGCGTGCTGAAAAATCTCTGAGGGACAGCCAGGTTCCGAATGATGTCCTCATCCGTTGGTTCAACGAAAACCCGCCCGTCACCGGCATCGGAAAGCTGGCGCTGGCCGAGGCGCTGATGCACAAGGGCGGTGCGTCGGGGAGCCGGATTGATTTGCTCCTGCGCGAGGCCTGGCGCGGGGGCGATTTCGAAGAGCCGCAGGAAAAGCAGTTCCTCAAAAAATATAGCCGCCTGCTGACGCAGGAGGACGATATTGAGCGCGCAAGCCGCCTGCTGTGGGAAGAAAAAGTCACACCGGTGAAATGGATGTTCTCCCGCCTGCCACATGCGTACCGGCGGCTTGCCAAAGCGCGCATCGCGCTGATTCAGGACAAACGGTTCGCCGGGCTGGCCGTGGCGGAGGTGCCGCATGCGCTGCGGCGTGATCCCGGCCTTACTTTCGACCGCCTGAACTACCGCGAGCGCCACGGCTATGAAAGCGGCGCGCGTGACTTGCTGCTTTCGGCGCCTTCGCACGTGCCCTATCCCGACCGCTGGTGGAAATGGCGGGAAGTGGAAATCATCAGGGCGATTGATGACCGCGACTGGCGGCTGGCCGAACGCCTGCTTGCCAATCACGGCCAGGTGGACGGCACGTCGCTGGCTGATGCGGTATGGCTCTCCGGTTGGCTGAAAGCCGAATTCCTGCACCGCCCGAAGGAAGGCTACGAAATTTTCCGTCACATGTATGATACGGTGCATTATCCGGTAAGCCGGGCGCGCGCCGCCTACTGGGCCGGGCGCGCCGCCGCAAAAGCCGGGGACAGGGCGGAGGCCGGGCGCTGGTACATCCGGGCGGAAAATTACCCGACGACGTTTTACGGCCAACTGGCCTCGCTCAAACAGAGCGGCGCGGAACCGCTGCGCATCCCGCCGATGCCCGCCATCCAGGAAAGCGACCGCGAAGAGTTCAGCCGGGGGGACCTGGCGCAAGCCATCAAAATTGCCGCCGATCTGGATGAGAACGATCTGGCCAGCCGTCTCATCGAATATATGGCCGAACACGCCGGGCACACCAGAGAGTCCGCGCTGGCAGCGGATTTCGGCAGCCATATCGGCCATGATTATCTCGGGATACGCGCCGCCAAGAAAGCCATGGAGGCGGACGTGCTGGTGCTGACTGCCAGCTACCCGCTGCCTAGGACGCCGCGCGGGCTTGCCGTCGAGCAGCCGCTGGCGCTGGCCATCGGCCGGCAGGAAAGCGAGTTCGACCCGCGGGCGAAAAGCCCCTCGAACGCGCTGGGCGTCATGCAGCTCAAACCGGCGACCGCCAGGGAAACAGCCCGCAAGAATGGTCTGGGATACAGCCCCAGCCGCTTGTTTGACCCTGAATATAGTTTTACGGTCGGCAGCCTGTACCTGGCGCATCTCATTAACAATTACGACGGCTCTTATATCATGGCGATCGCCGCCTATAACGCCGGACCGGGTAATGTGCGCGGCTGGCAGCACCAGTTCGGAACGCCGGGCACTGATGTGGATAGCGCCGTCGACTGGATAGAAAAAATCCCTTACACGGAGACGCGCAATTACGTGCAGCGCGTCATCGAGAATTTGCAGGTGTATCGTTATCTGGAAGCGGACGGCAGGGCAGAATTAAAGCTTGGGAAGGATTTGGTGCGCTGAATTATTTATTGCAGTTATACAAATCATCATCGACGCAGCCGATGACGCTGGGGGCGGTATAGGCCGGGTCGTTCTCACGCGCCGCGCCGTGCACGCGCGAATAGTCGATGTCATCCCATTGCTTGTTAGACGTCTCGTCGGCGCAGCCGGACAGAATCAACAACATTACCAGCATGGCCGCCCAATCGATCATCGCCTCTCCACCTTCGTACGAATGACTACCACCAGTCTTGATACCGAGGCACCCATAGTATCATCAAGTCTCCTATCAAGCAGCAATAACTTTTATCCGGAAAAGCGCCACATTTATTAACTCAATGAAATAATTACATAAAAATGCGTTATTACCCCATCTGATGGACAGCGGCAGGCACGATGGGCGCCGCCTTATCAACGGTTTATTTACCTATATCTGCCATTCTGCAGCATGGTTTTTGTTCCATAAACCATAAAAGGAACGAATGGCGGAAGATGTATGGTAAAGAACGCGCAGGCTTTCGCCATCCA
This sequence comes from Pseudomonadota bacterium, assembly GCA_028873525.1. Lineage (GTDB taxonomy): Bacteria > Pseudomonadota > Alphaproteobacteria > Rickettsiales > SXRF01 > JABDCD01. Next base: position 18,032 of record JAGWIM010000002.1, on the reverse strand, counting down.
CCCTCTGCCATTCATCAACCACCATCTGCTATAGGAGTTTCTCATGGCTGCCGTTGAAAAAATACAGACCGCTTCCCCCAAGCAAACAGCCATACTGTCGATCGACGGAAAAAACGTGATCCTTCCCGTCTATGCCGGCAGCGAAGGGCCGAGCGTCATCGACATCAGCAAGCTCTACAATGAAACCGGCTATTTCACCTATGACCCCGGCTTCATGTCAACCGCATCCTGCGAATCGAAGATTACTTATATCGACGGCGACAAGGGCATCCTGCGCTATCGCGGCTACGACATCGACGTGTTGGCGGAGAAAAGCGACTTTCTCGAAGTCTCCCACCTGCTGCTCTACGGCGAATTGCCGAACGTCAAGCAGAAGCAGGAGTATAACCGCACCATCACCCTGCACACGATGGTGCATGAACAACTGCAATTCCTGTTCCGCGGCTTCCCGCGTTCCTCGCATCCGATGGCGATTCTGGTCGGCGCCGTCGCCTCGCTTTCGGCCTTCTATCACGATTCTCTCGATATCCACGTGCCGGAACAGCGCGATCTCGCCAGCTGGCGCATGATCGCCAAAATGCCGACGCTGGCGGCGATGGCCTATAAATACTCTATCGGCCAGCCGTTCATCTACCCGCAGAACGACATGGGCTTCACCGAGAATTTCCTGCATATGATGTTTGCCACGCCATGTGAGAAATACAAGGTTAACCCGGTGCTGGCGAGGGCGATGGACAAGATACTCATTCTGCATGCCGACCATGAGCAGAACGCCTCAACCTCAACCGTGCGCCTCGCCGGATCGAGCGGCGCCAACCCGTTTGCCTGCATCGGCGCCGGTATCGCCAGCCTGTGGGGTCCGGCGCACGGTGGCGCCAACGAGGCCGTCATCAACATGCTGCGTGAGATCGGAGATGTCAGGCACATCCCCGAATTCATCAGGAAGGTGAAGGATAAGAACAGCGGCGTACGGCTGATGGGCTTCGGCCACCGCGTCTATAAGAATTATGACCCGCGCGCCAAGGTGCTCAACAAAACCTGCATGGAGGTGCTTAATGAGTTGAGCTTCGGCAACGAACCGCTGCTCAATATCGCCGTCGAGTTGGAGCGCATCGCCCTGTCGGACGAATATTTCATCGAGCGCAAGCTTTACCCCAACGTCGACTTTTATTCCGGCATCATCTACCGCGCCATGGGCATTCCCTCCAAAATGTTCACCGTGCTGTTCGCCGTGGCACGCACCGTCGGCTGGGTGGCGCAATGGAAAGAAATGATGGAAGACCCGAAAACCAAGATTGGGCGCCCGCGGCAAATGTTTTTAGGTTCCGAGCCAAGGACTTTTGCCTCCATAGAAAAACGCACCTGAGCCGCCGTATCCCTGCCTTCCTCAACATCGGGATGTTTTTTATGGAAAAACATGGTATGATGCATGGGCGTGGCGGATGATCAGATAATCCGTAACCGGATGACCAGGGTTTTTTTTCGGTCATCTGTTATAACAGGAGGAGGTTATGGACGATAAAACAGGTTGCGGCGGCTGTCAGGGCGTTGCCTGGTGGGCGATGCTGGTGGTGGCCGTACTGGCCGTTCCGGCGGTAGGCGTCGTCGTCTCGCTGGTAAGCGGCACCAGGGGATTTTTCGCCGTCGCCATTTTCATCGTAACCTGCTGGATATCGACTTATCTCGGCATGAAATTGATGCACCGCGTCGATAAAAAATAATCATTCCGGTGAAAGCAGGTTCCGGGCGAATCCCGTCGGCCGGAATATCTCCAAGTCCTCTATCCCCTCACCTACGCCGATCGCATGAATAGGCAGGCCGAACTGCCGTGCCAGCGCCACGACAATGCCGCCTTTGGCCGTACCGTCGAGCTTGGTGATGATAAGCCCGGTCACCTGTGCCAATTCCTTAAACGCCTGCACTTGCGAAATCGCGTTCTGGCCGGTTGTCGCGTCGAGCACCTGAATCACATGGTGCGGCGCGCTCGCATCAATTTTTTTCAGCACCCGCGAAATCTTCTGCAACTCCGCCATCAGGTTGGCCTTGTTCTGCAGTCTGCCAGCGGTGTCGATGAATAAAACATCCACGCGTTGCGCCCGCGCCTGCTCGTAAGCACGGTAGGCAAGGCTGGCCGGATCAGACCCCGGTACGCCGGTAACCACGGGAATCTGCGAACGCTCGCCCCACACCTGCAATTGCTCGACCGCCGCCGCACGGAACGTATCACCCGCCGCCAGCATCACCGAAAATCCCTGTGTCTTAAACTGGGCGGCCAATTTTCCGATGGTCGTCGTCTTGCCGTTACCGTTGACGCCGACCATCATAACGACTTTCGTCCCCTCGCCCGCAGGAACAACCAGCGGTTGCGCCGGCGGCTCAAGAATCTTCGCAATCTCCGCCGCCAGAAACTCGCGCACCTCTTGCGGTGAAATATCCTTGTCGAATTTTTGCTTTGCCAGCGCCGCCACCAGTTCTGCCGCCATTTTCGCGCCGAAATCGGCCTCAATCAGCACATCTTCCAGTTGCTCCAGCGACGCCTCACCCAGCCGCGTTTTGGTAAAAATCCCGGCGATGCCGTCGCTCAGTCTGGACGAAGATTTGGCAAGACCGGATTTAAGATGGGACAGAAAACTCATGCGGCCAGCCCCTGCAGCGAATACGGGGTGACCCCCAGAATCTTCGCCGCCACCATGCTCCCCGGCTCACATTCCCGGTCCAGCTCCACCACGGCAAAATGCTCGGTATGACCGCGATCGCGTTCTTTTTCAACCAGCACCGGCAAAATTTTTCCAACCTGCGCCGCCAGGTACGCCGCCGCCCGTTTTTCGCCCGCTTTGCGGAGGCGGGCGGCGCGTTCCCTGCGAATTTTCTTCGGTATCTGCGGCATTTTCGCAGCGGGCGTTCCTTCACGCGCCGAATAAGGAAATACGTGCAGCCAGGTCAGTCCGGCTTCCTCGACGAGGTTCAAGCTGTTTTGGAACATGGTTTCGGTTTCGGTCGGAAATCCGGCAATGATGTCCGCGCCGAACACCACATCCGGGCGAAGCGAGCGCACGCGCGCACAAAAATCGAGGATGTCCTGCCGCGAGTGCCGGCGCTTCATACGCTTGAGTATCATATCGTCGCCCGCCTGCAGGCTGATGTGGATATGCGGCATCAGGCGCGGCTCCCCGGCCAGCAGCCGGTATAAATCCTCATCCGCCTCGACCGCATCGATAGACGACAGCCGCAGGCGCGGCAGTTCCGGCACTAACGAAAGCAACCGGCGCATCATCGCCCCGAGCGTCGGCTTGCCCGGTAGGTCTTTGCCGTAATCAGAAATATCAACCCCGGTCAGCACCACTTCTTTATAGCCCGCCCCCACCAGCGTTCGCACCTGCGCCACGATGTCGCCGATCGGCACCGATCGGCTGTTGCCGCGGCCATAGGGGATGATGCAGAACGTGCAGCGATGGTCGCAGCCGTTCTGCACCCGCACGAAGGCGCGCGTCATGCTCTCAAAACCGGCCACCAGATGCTGGGCTGTTTCCTTGACCGACATGATGTCATTCACCAGCGCCTTTTCGGTGCCGGCAATGGCGAATTCATAGCCGCTCTTCTCGAGTTTTTCCGCGTTGCCGAGGATGGTATCCACCTCTTTCATGTGCGCATACATACCTGGATGCACCTGCGCCGAGCAGCCGGTGACGATGATTTTCGCCTGCGGGCTGGCTTTGCGCGCGCGGCGGATAGCCTGGCGCACCTGCCGCTCGGCCTCGGCGGTGACGGCGCAGCTATTGAAAATGATGGCGTCCTCCAGCCCGGCGGCAGTGGCCTGCTGCCGGATAACCTCGCCCTCATAGCCGTTGAGCCGGCAGCCGAAATTCACTACGTGAATCGTGGAACGTGGCGCGCGGCGCATGGAAGAAATATCTTTTTTCACATCCCACGATTCACATTCCGCGTTCCGCACATCTTCAGACATTCCATGTCCCTTCAAACTCCGTCTCCACCGGCCCGCCCAGCAGAATATGCCCGCTATCGTCGAATTTCACGGTGACGGCATAACCCTCCGGCTCGAACCACAGATGCGCCTGCCGTACCACAGCATTTCTGGCGTGGGCGGCGGCGAGCATGGCACATGCCGCCGTGCCGCAGGCCTTGGTCAGCCCGGCGCCGCGCTCCCACACGCGGGCGTGGATGATATGCCCCAGCCCGTCTTTGGCGGCGCGCAGCGTGGCGACGCTGACATTGACCCCCTCGGGGAAAACTTCGGTATAATGTTCAAGCGCCGAACCTATATGCGCCAAATCCATGTTGGCAAGGTCTGCCGAATCAGCATCCGTGGCGCTTTCCGCCGGGTCGAAGCGCAGGAAAAACACCATGTGCGGATTGCCCATGCTGACGAAGGCGGGGTTTTTCAGGTCGCAAAACCGCTCGACTTTTTCGGCGCTTTCCTGGAGGGGAAAAGCCAGCGGAATATCCTGCCAATCCAGCCGGGGCGCCCCCATATCCACGAGGATATATTCCTCGCCTCCGGGGGTATAGGCTTTCTCCAGCCCCTGCAGGATGCCCGCCTTCGTCTCAATCTTCACCGGCAGGCGTTTAAGCTCCTCCTCCAGCAAGGATGCCACGCAACGCGTCGCATTGCCGCAGGCCGCCACCTCGCCGCCATCGGCGTTATGGATGCGCATGAAGATGTCCGCCGCCCTGGACGGCTCCAGGACGATCACCTGGTCGCAACCCTGGGTAACGGCGTTGCTGCGCGCCGCGATCTGCCGCACCTGGCCGGGCGTTAAGGCGACAGGCTGCCGGCGGGCGTCGAACATGACAAAATCGTTGCCGGCGCCGTGCATCTTGATAAAAGACAGAAACATAGGATTAAGCGGCGGATTATATCTCTTTCCGGAGAAAAAGAAACGCCAAAGACTGTGGCACCATCCATTACTAAGTAAAATATTTATAATACAGCATTATAAACCTTATTGCTGCAGTGCAGTATATTCTTGTGATACTTATTGTGCAATGCAGCATTTCATGCTATGATGGGTTCGTAGGGTTAAAAGAGGTTTTTAACCCGCAACACAGGGAGGTACCAAGAAGCATATGTGGCACAAATTAGCACTTTTGCTGGTCATTGTCAGCGCAGCGAACATCGGCTTGTCGTCGATTGTGCATGTGGACGTGATCAACGCGATATTTGGCGACTTAAGCCATATTATCAACGTGCTGGTGGGCTTATCGGGCTTGTATATGTTGCTTAGCAACTATACGACGCTGCTTAAAAAAGTGGCTTAGGTTCTCGATAGCGCTATCAGACAGAATAAAGCCCCGCTCTCCCCCGTTTGTAAGGAGGGCGGGGTTTTTGTTGTATTCCCACCCGGAAAGCGTATGATGGTGCCCGGTTGCGAGCACATAGCAGGAGAATCGCCATGCACCCTTTCCGCCTTATAATCAACGCACTTGTGATGGCAACGCTGCTGGCCAGCCAGGCCTTTGCCCTGGAGATCGACAATACGACTGACACCGCCGCCAACGGATCGGCTAAGTTTGACGACCCCGATGATAATATCCCCGTCGCGCATCTCGACGATGGCGGCCAGATGACGCAACCCAACGGCAGTGTCCAGATGCAACTGTACGGTAACGGCAATAATACGGCCTTCGGTCCCGCCGGGCGGAATGGCGACGATGCCTTCACCCGCGCCCAGGAACGGCAGATGCAGTAACTCTTTCAGACCGGCCGCCGGGAACAATGGGCGGGCAACTTTCACAATGGTGGAAATGACCTGAAAAATTGAAATACTATAGCTGGAATATTACAGTATTTTTGATTTACTCCGTCATCACCCGGATCGCATAGGCGACTCCAGGATGTTCCGGTAAAAGGCTGGAGTCCCCTGGAATGTTGTAAAAGCAGAATTCGGGGAATGGCCGGAACATGGCGCAGGATTGTATCAATAAACGGTTGGAAAAGATTTCTTTTTGGAGCCGTGGTTTCTGTTTTATGGCCTTCTCTCCAATCTCTTTCCCTCATAAATATAATACACCACCGGAACAAAAATCAGCGTCAGCAGCGTGGTGGTGACCATGCCGCCGACCATCGGCAACGCAATGCGCCGCATGACGTCGGAACCGAAGCCTTCGGTGAAAAATATCGGCAGCAGACCGGCAACGATAACCGATACCGTCATCAGTTTGGGCCGCACGCGCAGCACCGCGCCATGCATGACGGCGTCGAATAGCTGCTGCCGGTTTTGTGGTGGGTGATGGCGCACCTGCTGGTCGAGATAGATCAACATGATCACAGTGGTTTCGACGGCGACACCGGCCAGTGCGATAAAGCCAACCGCTACGGCAACCGAGAAATTATAATTGGCAAGGTACAGCGTCCACATGCCGCCGACCAGGCCGAAAGGCAGCGACAGCATCACCATCAGCGTGCGATCCAGCCTGCCGAAATGCAGGATCAGCAGCACGAAAATGATAGCGATGGTGGCGGGAATGGCAATGTTAAGCCGGGCGCGGGCTTCCAGCATCTGCTCGAACTGGCCTGACCAGCCGATGGAATAGCCCGCTGGCAGCTTCACCTTTTCCGCCACCACGCGCTGTGCTTCCTTCACATAGCTGCCGATGTCTCGTCCCGCGATGTCCACATATACCCAGCCGTTGAGTCGCGCGTTCTCGGAGACGATCATCGGCGGGCCGTTAGTGATGGTGATAGCCGCCAGCTCGCCGAGCGGTATCTGCGCGCCGTCCGGCGCGGCCACCAGAATATCCTTCACGTCCCCGATGGATTCGCGGAAAGGCCGGTCGTAGCGCAGCATGATGCCGTAGCGTTCGCGGCCCTGCACCGATTCGGCCAGGCGCACGCCGCCGAGCGCGCTGGCTATCACTTCCTGCACGGTGCCGAGGTCGATGCCATAGCGGGCGATGGCGTCACGGTTCGGAACAATCTCAAGATATTTCGCGCCCATTACCCGGTCGGCGAAGGCCGAGCGCGTGCCGGAAATATTTTTTACCGCCTGTTCCACCTGCAGGGCAACCTCGCCGATGGTGTTCAGGTTATCGCCCGATATCTCGATGCCGACCGGCGTGCGGATACCGGTCGTTACCATGTCGAGACGGGTTTTGATCGGGTAGCCCCAACTGTTCACCAGCCCCGGCATTTTCGTTGCGGCGTCCATTTCCTTGATCAGCTTATCCACCGTCATGCCTGGCCGCCATTGGCCGCGGGGCTTCAACCTTACCACGGTTTCCATCATCGAAATCGGCGCAGGATCGGTCGCACTGTCGGATTGACCAGCCTTGCCGAATACGGATTCTACTTCCGGCGTCTGCTTGATGGTGCGGTCGGTGATTTGCAGGATGCGCTTGGCTTCAGCAACCGATGCGCCCGGCAGGGTGACCGGCATATAAAGCAGATCGCCCTCGTAGAGCGCGGGCATGAATTCGCTGCCGGTGCGGAAAATGGGGATCGCCATGCTGACCAGCAGCGCGCCTGCAATAATCAATGTCAACCATTTCCGGTGCAAAGCCAGCGCCAGAATGGGTTGATAAAGCCTGATAAAAAAACGATTGATCGGATTGGCGGCCTCAGGAAGGAGGCGACCGCGGATCAGCCACAGCATAAGCAGCGGCACCACCGTCACGGAGAGAATTGAAGCCGCCGCCATTGAATAGGTTTTGGTAAAGGCCAGCGGCGCAAACAGCCGCGCCGACTGGCCGGTGAGCGCAAACACAGGTAAAAATGATACGGTGATAATCAGCAGGGAAAAAAACAGCCCAGGCCCGACTTCCTTCGCCGCTAGCAACAGCGCATCACGCTTTTCCTGCACCGTGCCGCCCGTTATCTCTGACAGCTTGCGGTGGGCGTTTTCCACCATGACAATACTGGCGTCGACCATCGCGCCGACGGCAATGGCGATGCCGCCCAGCGACATGATATTGGCCGTGATGCCCTGCCACGACATAACAATAAACGCCGCCAGCACGCCCAGCGGCAGGGTGACAATCGCCACAAACGACGAGCGGACGTGCAGCAGGAAAATCAGGCAGACCAGCGATACGACAATCGCTTCCTCAATGAGCTTGCGGGTCAGATAATCGACCGAGCCTTTGATCAGGCCGCTGCGGTCATAGACCGGCACGACTTCTACGCCTTCCGGCAGACCGGGCTTTATGGCTTGAATTTTTCCCTTAATGGCCTTGATGACAGTAAGCGCATTATAGCCGGAACGCATGATGATGATGCCGCCCACCACTTCGCCGTCGCCGTTCAACTCCGCCACGCCGCGCCGCAACTCTGGTCCCTCGATGACGCGCGCCACGTCCGAAATCATAACCGGCGTGCCGCCCCTGACTTTCAGCACCAGCTTTTCGAGATCGGCGGTTTTGGTAACATAGCCTTTGGAGCGCACGATAAACTCGGTTTCCGCCTGCTCGATGACGCGCCCGCCGGTTTCCCGGCTGGAGGACTTGATGACGTCCTCGACGCGCGACAGTGGAATACCGAAAGCGCGTAGTTTTACAGGATCAACCAGCACCTGATATTCCTTCACGAAGCCGCCGACGCTGGCCACTTCCGCCACGCCCGGCACGGTCGCCAATTCGAATTTGAGGAACCAGTCCTGCAAGCTGCGCAGTTGTGCCAGGTCGTGCTTGCCGCTTTTATCGACCAGCGCATATTCAAATATCCAGCCGACGCCGGTGGCGTCCGGCCCGATCTGCGGCCTGGCGCTGGGCGGAAGCTGCGCCCCAATCTTCGACAGCGCTTCCAGTACGCGCGACCGCGCCCAGTATTGATCGGTACCGTCCTTGAAAATGACATAGACGAACGATACGCCGAACATCGAATAGCCGCGCACCGCTTTTGCCCTCGGCACGCCGAGCATGGCCGTGGAGAGCGGATAGGTCACGGTATCCTCGATGATCTGCGGAGCCTGTCCCGCGAAATCGGTGCGGATGATGACTTGGGTATCCGACAGGTCGGGAATGGCGTCGAGCGGCGTGCGTTGTATGGCGAATATGCCGCCCGCCAGCAGCGCGAATGCGAAAATCGACACCAGCAGCGGGTTCTCCACCGACCATTCTATGACACGGGCGACAGCGGTTTTAGTAGGATCGTGCGAGAGATTATTGGTCATGGGAACACTCGCATCCTGCCTGTTTCGGCGGACATTTCACCGTGCCGTAGGAGCAGAATACGCAGCAGTCGCCTGGTTTCGGCGATAATCGCCGCCCGCATTCCGCGCAATCATAAAAATAAACGCAGGCATCTGTAGGCATGGTTTCCTTCTTTTCAAAACCGCAATGAGGACAGCGGATAGTGGACGTTAGTTGCGCGGTTTGCATTTTATTTATCATGATTCATATCTCCTTGTTTCGGCGCAACCGGCGCACTCAGTTTCTGTAACGATTCCTGCAAATTGGATTCCGAATCTATCATGAACTGCGCGCTGGTGACGACATCTTCGCCTTCCTTGAGGCCGGAGAGGATTTCGGTTTGCCCGCCGCCGGTTGCGCCGGTTACCACGTCGCGTGCCTGGAATTTTCCGCCGCCCAGCGCGATGATGACATGGCTGCCGGCACTGCCGCGCAGGATCGCCTCGCTTGGCACTGTCAGGCGTTCGGTCGTTGCGGCAGCGAATTCCACGGTGGCGTAACCGGCTGGCTTGAGGCTACCGTCCTTGTTATCTACGATAAGACGCACCTTGCCGTCGCGCGTTTCAGCGTTGATGGTGGGGTAAATATAATCCACCCTGGCGTGATATGTGTGGGGATCGCCGGTAAAGATAATGGTGGCGCTGTCACCAGCTTTCACCGTGGGCAAATCGCCTTCCGGCACGGCGGCTTCGACCCATACCGTGGATAAATCCTGTATCTGCCCCACCATGTCGCCCGCTTTCAGGTAAGCACCGTTCCTGACATCGAGCCTGGTCAACACGCCATCGGCGGGAACATAAAACGGCACTTTGTCACAGGCTTTGCGCGTTTTCGCCAGCGCCGCGATCACCCGGCTATCGACATCCAGCAGCTTCATGCGCCGGGCAACGGCAGCGGCCAGGTCTTTCATTCCGCCCGAAAGCGCCGCGATGTAATCGTTCTGCAACGTTACCAGGTCGGGGCTGACGATGCTGTAAAACACCTCGCCTTTTTTCACTGGATCGCCCTGTGCGCTCACTTTCAAATCCTCGATGCGGCCTTCGACCTGAGTGAATACGTCATGCCGTGCGCGTTCGTTATCCATGACGATGCCGGTGGCGCGGAGAGTTCCGCCCAGCGCACTTTTTTCCACCTTCGCCGTGCGCACGCCCATTTTCTGGATGGTTGCGGCGCCGATGGAAACGACCGGCCTGTCTCCGGTGCCAACACCGCTTACTTCATCGGCGTATTCAGGTACCAGCGCCATGTCCATGAACGGCGATTTCCCCGGCTTGTCGAAATGCTGCTCCGGCCGCATCGGATCGTACCAGTAGAGCACCTTGTGATGCTGATCGGCCTTTGTTTCCGCCTGCGCCGGCAACCAAGGCAGCAATGCCTGGATACCGATGACGGCGCCCACCAGAAGCGGCAACGGCGAACGTTTCATTATTTTTTCTCCATCCCGTTATCTTTCATGGGCATATTTTTCATGTCCATATTCATGGAATTGCCTTCCTCAAACACAGCCTTGCCGCCATTGATGGCCTTCACTTTCATGAGGGACATCGTGCAGCAAGGGCATTGGCCGGGCTTGCCGGAGAACCAATTGGGTTTCATGCCGCAGGAATAAACCGGTTTGCTGTCGTGCAGTAACTGCATCGCTTGTTCTATCGTGAGCGGTGACGGCTTATTCAGCGGATCGGTGACATCGGCGGCGCAGGCGGCGCCGTTCAGCAGCATTAGGAAAATGGCAAAAAAGATGAGGGATTTTTTCACAGCGCGTCTCCTATGATGTAGTGGTTGAAATCGGCGATGAGAGCGATGCGTTTCGCCTGCTCCTGCGCCAGGGAAATACGGACGGAAAGGGCGTCCCGCCGCGTCTTGAGGATCATGGCCATATCGGCCTTGCCCGCCTCATACTCCCTGGCAAGCGCGCGTGCGGCGGTGGCCAGGTCAGTATCCTTGGTTTCGAGTAATTCGATCTTCTGCGCGCTGATGTCGATCTGCGCTTTCAAATAGTTGAGTTTTTCTATGGTGTCGCGCTTGACGGCATCCTGATCCAACTCGGAAGAATGCAGCGCCGCCTTCGCGCCATTCAGCTTCGGCCTCTGGCTTTCGGAAGCCCATAACGGGATGCTGAGGCCAACCATCACGGTTCCGGCGTTATCGCCGTTATTCATGCGGCCGTAGCCCGCCTGCACCTCAAAATGCGGGCCGAACTCGGCGTCGCGCATATCCACTTCCTTGCGCGCCATCGTGATATCCTCGGCGGCAATTTTGACCGGATAGGTTTTGTCGGGATCGTTATCCCATGCGGCCAGTTTCACCGGCGGCGGCCCGACATAAAGCGTTTCCCCCACCATGTTGGCGAGCATATCCATCACCCCGTGCTTTTTCTCCTCCAGGTCGGCGCGCCTGAGCTGTACTTCGGTGCTGTCCGCCTGACTCATCGAAAGCCGGCTGACGCCGGTCTGGTTTGCGGCGATGCGGCCTTTGAGGCTGGTTCTTTCGAAACTAAACAGGCCGGCCTGTTCGTCGAGCAGCTTTTCCTGCTCGCGGATGGATCGCCAAGCAGCCAATACGGCAATCAGTTTCGCTTTCATGGCGGCAAAAGCATAGGCCTGCGCCAGCCTGCTCTTGTGCGCCTCGGCCTGTATCTTTTCGGACTTCGCGCCGCGCGTGCCGAAGGCAGGGATTTCCTGCCTGAAACCGATGCTCTTCATTTCCAGCATCTGCGACGTGCTGGAACCGATGGGATAATTCTGCTGTTCCATGAACAGCACCGGATCGGGCAGCCCAAGCTCGCCCTCGGCGTAATCCCGCGAGGATTCCGTGCGGCTGGCATAAGACCGGATTTCCGGATGCTGCTTCAGCTTTTCCAGCAGCCGGGCGAATGCCGCGGTTTCCTGCGGCTGACTATCCTGCGCGGCGTAGGCGGATTCCGCCGCCCTTGCCGGTAGCGCCGCGCCGATCAGCACCAGCAGCGCCGCAATAACAATTCTGAACATTGAAACCTCTCGTGTTGCTTGACGCGCCACGGCCTACGCCGTGGCAGGGAATGCAAAGAGGGTAAACTTACACCGAATATACGAATGGCCGGGCCACGCGGAAAATGAGCGCAGTTACCCTACGAAAGGCGCTTGGGGGGACGGTCTTGGGTGCCTAAGAGGTGCGGGGCCAGCACACGATCGGAGCCATAGAAACGCTCTGCTTTGCTGACCGAAGAAAGTGAAACATTATGCTGCGCGCCGAGGAATACGTTACCGGCACCGCTCATGGACGCACATTTCGCGGCGCAGGCCATGTCGCCGCAGCAGCCGCCTTTTTTCTGTTGCCGCTTATCGGCTGTTTTAGCGCAGCCCTTGCAGCCCTTCATGCCCTGCATATCCATCTGCCGCGTCTGCATTTTGGCCATCATTGGGCATTGACTTCCCGCCGCCGCCATAACCGGAAAACCGGCGACGGAAATCGCCAGGCAGAGCATGATCAGCAATGATTTTCTCAGCGCACACATGGGCGCAATTGTACCACGGAATTTCTTAATAATCAATGAAAGCATGAAAATTCAGCGTTTTATTTAACGCCGCGTCCATCCCATGGCGATCGGCCGCGCCATGACTTTACGGTAGAGCCGTTCAGCCAGTTGCGTACACATGGCTCCACCCCGATGCCAGACAGGTGAAACGCCCGTCCAGACGACAGATGCCACCACGACGGCCCCCAGCATATCCAGCGGAAAATGAATGCCTAGAAAAACCCTCGCCCATGCCACGCATGTCCCCAGTAGCAGCGTAACTGAACCAAGCCGTCGGGCGCGCGCAAACAGCAATGTCAGGGTAATGCCCGCAAATACGGTCGCATGGTCGCTTGGGAAAGAGGAATCCGGCGCATGTTGCAGATAGTCGTGGCCAAGCCCGATCACGAACGGACGGGGATGTTGCCACGCAAGGCCAATCAACTGATTGGCCCCAAGGGCAATCATAGCGACAAGACAAGCCTTTATCGCCAGATTGCGCCGCGCCTGATCTCCCCATAGCCACATGTACAACAGGATCAATGGCATCAGGTAAATCAGATACTCGGCGATGAATATCGCCGCATTGATTTCCCAGACCGGAGTCGCCGCATTGGCGTTGATTTTTAAAAAAAGCGCTTGGTTAAATGCCTCTATTTCGTTCATCTAAACACGTCCTCACTGGCAATGCCCTGAGTCGGGCGGGGGTGATATTTGTCTTAGCCTCATCGCGGTTCAACAGGCCTCCTGCGTAACTTATTTAAGCGTCCAGTTCAAGGTGATAGATAACGACAATCAGGACAAAATCATCAACAATTACACTGCGAAAAAATCAAGGAAAACTGCCATTCAATGCCGCCTTTTTTCAATACAGTGATATGATCCGTTCCCGCACTATCTGCTGAAACATACAATTGGTATGCGCGGCCAATGCGAGGATGGTCCAGATCTGGCAAAACTAATAATTCCCCATTGCGCTGCCGGATAATCCGTGTAAATTGGCCTTAAGTATTTATTAAATGGATGATTATCAGGGAGAGTTCCGCATATGGACAAGAATAAAGCACTCGAAACGGCGCTGTCGCAAATCGAAAAAAATTTCGGCAAGGGCGCGATCATGAAGCTGGGCGAGGGACATACCGAGAAGGTCGACGCCATCCCCACCGGATCGCTGGGGCTGGACCTGGCGCTCGGCGTCGGCGGCGTGCCGCGCGGCCGCGTCATCGAAATCTACGGACCGGAAAGCTCCGGCAAAACCACGCTGACGCTCCACATCGTCGCCGAAGCGCAGAAAAAAGGCGGCACCTGCGCCTTCATCGACGCCGAACACGCGCTCGACCCCATCTATGCCAAAAAACTCGGCGTCAACACCGACGAACTGCTCATCTCGCAGCCCGATACCGGCGAGCAGGCGCTCGAAATCGCCGACACGCTGGTGCGTTCCGGCGCCATTGACGTCATCGTCATCGACTCAGTAGCGGCGCTGGTTCCGAAAGCGGAACTGGACGGCGAAATGGGCGATTCGCACATGGGCCTGCAGGCGCGGCTGATGAGCCAGGCGCTCAGGAAGCTCACCGGCAGCATCTCGCGCACCAACTGCACCATCATCTTCATCAACCAGATACGCATGAAGATCGGCGTCATGTTCGGCAACCCGGAAACCACCACCGGCGGCAACGCGCTGAAATTCTACGCCTCGGTACGCATGGACATCCGCCGCATCGGCGCGATTAAGGAGAAAGACGAAGTCGTCGGCAATTTAACAAAAGTCAAGGTCGTGAAAAACAAAGTCGCGCCGCCGTTCCGCACCGTCGAGTTCGACATCATGTACGGCGAGGGCATCTCCAAGGCCGGCGAGCTGATTGACCTCGGCGTGAAGGCCGGTATCATCGAGAAATCCGGCTCGTGGTTCTCATATGATTCGCAGCGCATCGGCCAGGGCAAGGAAAACACCCGACAGTTCCTGAAAGACAATCCCAAGGTCGCCGCCGAAATCGAAGCCAAAATCCGCGCCAATGCCGGCGTCATCACCAACGTCATCGCCGGCGAACCCGCCGAAGCGCCGGAGACCGAGGAAGCGGTAGCGTGAACAGAAACCGGAAAATGCGTTCAGGCTTCCGGTTTCCAGTTTCTAATTCCTGATATTGCGCCCCCGCCGTATTTTTTGTATGCTGGCGGCATGACCCTCGAAGAACTCCGCAAGCTCAAGCCGCAAATCCAGTCCCTGGCGCGGCAGTATAAAATCGATCCGGACTCGATCCGCGTCTTCGGCTCGGTGGCGCGCGGGGATGCCAGGCCGGACAGCGACGTGGATTTCCTGGTGCATCCGCTGGCGGATTGCAGCCTGTTTGATTTAGGCGGAATGTATATGGATTGCGTAGATGTGCTCGGGCGGGAAGTGAACGTCGTATGCGACGACGGCATGAAACCTCGTTTTGCCCGCACTATTCAGGATGATGTTACTCCCCTATGAAAGCAACGGACACCCATCACCTTTATGACATTCTCGATGCTATTCACAAAATCGAGAAATATTATACTACGGATTCAGCCGATGAATTGCGTTGGAACATGATGCTGCGGCAAATGCAGATTATCGGCGAGGCGGTCAATAAATTATCGGAAGCAACAAAACAACAGACACCCGAAGTGCCATGGAGCAAAATTGTGGCGACACGCCATGTACTTGTACATGCTTACGATGACATTCATATTCCTAAGATTCAGCACGACATTCAGTCATTGAAAGCCGCGGTCACCGCGTTACTCAAAAAACTCGATCCCAATGAAGAGCTTAAATAACATCCGCGCCGGTTTTCTCGACTTTTTCAAGGCCAACGGGCACGAAATCCGGCCATCGTCGCCGCTCGTGCCGCACAACGACCCGACGCTGATGTTTACCAACGCCGGCATGAACCAGTTCAAAAACGTCTTCACCGGCGCCGAGAAGCTGCCCTTCTCACGCGCCGCCAGCAGCCAGAAATGCGTGCGCGCCGGCGGCAAGCACAACGACCTCGACAACGTGGGTTACACGGCGCGGCACCACACGTTTTTCGAGATGCTCGGCAATTTTTCCTTCGGCGATTATTTCAAGGAAGAAGCCATCAAGCTGGCGTGGGATTTGCTCACCAAAGACTTCGCCATCGCGCCGGACAAGCTCACCGTCACCATCTATCACGACGATGACGACGCCTTCCGCTTCTGGAAAAAAATCAGCGGCTTTCCCGACAGCAAAATTATCCGCATCAATACCAACGACAATTTCTGGGCGATGGGCGACACCGGCCCGTGCGGCCCGTGCTCTGAGATTTTCTACGACCACGGCGATAAAATTCCCGGCGGCCCGCCAGGCTCGCCCGATGCCGACGGCGACCGCTTCACCGAAATCTGGAACCTCGTCTTCATGCAATTCGACCAGCAGCCGGATGGCACGCGCGTCAACCTGCCGAAACCCTCCATTGACACCGGCATGGGGCTGGAACGCATCGCCGCCGTGCTACAGGGCGTGCATGATAATTATGAGATAGATCTGTTCCGGCATTTAATTCGGGCGATTGAAGAGGAATCACGAATCGCGAGTCGCGCGTCGCGCGGGAAGGATACGCGGCTCGAATCACGCAACTCGGATCACGCCATTGCCTATCGCGTCATCGCCGACCATCTCCGATCATCCTGTTTTTTAATTGCCGATGGCGTGCTGCCCAGCAACGAAGGACGCGGTTATGTGCTGCGCCGCATCATGCGCCGCGCCATGCGCTATGCGCATCAAATCGGATGCGAAGAGCCGCTGATGTACCGGCTGGTGCCGTCGCTGATAACGGAGATGGGCGGGCAATATCCGGAACTCGCCCGTGCCGAAGCCACTATAACCAGCAATCTGCGCGGGGAAGAAGAACGCTTCAAGCAAGCGCTTGAGCGCGGACTTAAGCTTCTTGATGAAGAAGCGGGTAAATTATCAAAAGGTCAGAAACTCTCCGGTGACGCTGCTTTCAGGCTCTACGATACTTATGGCTTCCCGCTCGACCTGACGCAGGACATTTTGAAAGGCCGGGGCATCGGCGTCGATACGGACGCCTTCAATAAAGCGATGGAAGGCCAGCGCGACATGGCGCGCGAGGCATGGAAAGGAAGCGGCCAGAAAGCAATAGACGCGGTATGGTTGTCATTATCTCAAAGTTATCGCATTCTGTTTCTTGGATATGATAGAAACGAAGAAGATCGCTGCAAAATATTGGCCATCATCAAAAATGGAGAAGATGTGATAGTACAAGCGGCTGATGTAGGTGATGAAGTATCTGTTATTCTAAACCAAACTCCTTTTTATGGCGAATCTGGCGGACAGGTAGGAGATACCGGTGCATTATCGATCAATGGTAAAATTGTAGCCGAGATTCTTACCACACAAAAACCTCATGGTGAATTAATTATCCATAAGGCAAAGCTCTCGGCACCGCTCAGGGTGGGCGAAACCGTTCATGCTGCGATTGATGTTGAGCGCCGCGAGCGCATCCGCGCCAACCATTCGGCGACGCACCTGTTGCACAAGGCGCTGCGCGATAAGCTAGGTGATCATGTGACACAAAAAGGATCGCTGGTCGATGCCAACCGCCTGCGCTTCGATTTCAGCCATCCCAGGGCCGTGGTGGCAGACGAACTTGCCGAGATTGAGCGCAAGGTCAATGAAGTCGTGGCGCGCAACACGCCGGTTCAATGTAAAGTCATGGCGCCGGACGAGGCGATCAAAGCCGGGGCGATGGCGCTGTTCGGCGAGAAGTATGGCGATAAGGTCAGGGTTCTGAGCATGGGGCATAAATCCCGCGGATGCCCGGAGGGCGTGGCGCATGACCCTGTGCAGCCTGACGGCTCACAGGATTTATATTATTCCACCGAACTCTGCGGCGGCACGCACGTGCGCAACACCGGCGACATCGGCCTCTTCAAAATTGTCTCGGAAGGATCGGTGGCGTCGGGCATCCGGCGCATTGAAGCGGTGACGGGCGAAGGCGTAAGAAAATATTTTATTGAAGAACTACAAAAACAGTATGACGCTTGGTTAAAACTCAAAATCGAACATAAGAACTT
The DNA here is from genome assembly GCA_028873525.1 of Pseudomonadota bacterium. Taxonomy (GTDB): domain Bacteria; phylum Pseudomonadota; class Alphaproteobacteria; order Rickettsiales; family SXRF01; genus JABDCD01. Next base: position 313 of record JAGWIM010000002.1, on the reverse strand, counting down.
GAATGCAGAGTTGGACAAGTATTCCAAGCTACGCAAGCTAATGCCGCATGTACCGGAGAATACTGTACCAAGCTTAAAGAACGTACCATTAGTGCAATTGCCTGAATTATTTAATCATCATTCAATAATGCAGTCAGCCGCAATTGCAACGCTGCAGGGCGAAAACAAGAAACTCGCCAAAGCGCTGGCCGAAGCGAAAAAACAAAAGGCGCTGGGCGGCGGCGGGGTGAAGGTAGAAAAAATCGGCGCGGTTACTTTTATCGGCAAAATTCTCGACGGGCTAGACCCGAAGGAACTGCGCCCGGTGGCCGAG
>JAGWIM010000042.1 GCA_028873525.1 Pseudomonadota bacterium | reverse complement strand
GGCGGAAAGCATCCCATAGGTTTCGTCAAGATCGGGAAACACACCTTGCCAGTTTTCCAGTGCCTTCTGCAGCGTCGGCACGATGCCGTCTACCTTGATCCCTATTCTAAGGTCATGGCTGACGACAATCAACGTGCCGTCGCGGTCGTTGGATTTTAGGGAGGCTAGTTTCATGAAATTATATTGAAACTTCTAACCAAAGAGACATACGAAACCCCACCCGAATCTATTGTAAGAGAATGGGGCGCGCAAGCATTCGTTGAGGCGGATGGAGAGAGTGATCATGCGATCGCTGTCTGGGTCGCCCTTGCGGATAACGACGCCTTAGCCTTCGTGGTGCGCACTCTAATTTTTGATGGACTTTCGGGCGGTATATGCTTTACTTTCGCGCCACAGACGCGCTCTTCCTTTTCCAATGAATGGGGCCACCGCTTCTTCTGTAATCATCCGTGAGCAGTTTCTCGGCTGATTTATGCAACAAGGCCGCAATACTAACCGATGACCGGAACCCTCTTCACCCTTTTTTGTGGTCTTGTGTTCGGCAGTTTTGTCACCTGCGCCAGCTACCGTTTGCCTCGCGGCGAGGATGTCGCCCTTAAGGCATCGCGCTGCACACGCTGTGAAGCGAAGTTGGGATTCAAGGATTTATGGCCGGTGCTGTCGTGGCTTATCTCCAAAGGACAATGCCGCCATTGTGGCACGCGCGTGTCGGTACGTTACCCGGTGATTGAACTCGTCACCGCCGTACTGTTCCTGCTCATTTATTCACAGTACGGGCTGACTGCGCAGGGCATCCTCCTCGCGCTGATGAGTGTGGCGTTGCTCATTATGATTATCGTTGACCTTGAGCATTACATCATCCCTGATGAAATCCATTATGCGCTGCTGCCGCTTGGACTTATCTGGCATTTCGTTATCGGCACGCCGCCACTTGATGTTGCTGAGGGGCTTCTCATAGGTCTTGTCATCGGCCTTACGCTGCGTTACGGCTACCGCGTCTTGCGCAGAAAAGAAGGATTGGGGTTTGGTGACGTAAAGTTTTTTGCCGTTGCCGGCTTGTGGTTGACGCCCTGTCCTATCGTGCCGTTCCTGTTTTTCTCCGGCGTTTTTGGTATTCTCACCGGGCTGTTATGGCGATTACTCGGTCGGGGGGTCTGCTTCCCTTTCGGTCCAGCACTGGCGGTGGCGTTGTTCCTCGGAATCGCCTTTCCAGAAATATATGACTTATTATGGCATATAGGATAATCTACTCATTAACACATAACGATTATGTGGTATACAAAATTATACACATAATTGTTGAAAATATACCATAATCCCTGTATATGAACGTTTCCAATTGTCATCTTGTGAGTCGCCAAGGGCGAGGCGCAGGATCTCATGCAACCGGTAAAGATCCTGTACTTGCTACGCGGCTTATAGGATGACGAGGATATATGTCCGACATTAAATTATCCAAGCAAGAAACCACCAAACGCGAAAGCTGTTACCTGAAAGGTGGTATTGCCGGAGAAATGGCCGATCTTTCGACGCCGAAAGTGTCGGACGCGGCCTATGAGTTGCTGAAATTCCACGGTAGCTATTTCGGCTACGACCGCGACAGTGCCACCGAGCGCAAGCAGCGCGGCCTCGATAAAGAATATGAATTTATGGTGCGCATGAAATGCCCGGGCGGGCGCTTAACCGCCGCGCAATATATCGCGCTTGATTGCTTAAGCGATAAATATGCCAACGGCTCCATGCGCATCACCACGCGCGAAACCCTCCAGTTCCACTGCATCAAAAAAGTCGACATGAAGCCGCTGATCCGCGATATTAACCTGCTGCTGCTTTCCACGCTCGGTGGGTGCGGCGATATCACGCGCAACATTATCACCTGCCCGGCGCCGATCAAAGACGGCGAGCACGCCAAGCTGGAAGCCGATGCCTTCTTGTTGGCCAAACACTGCGCGCCCAAGACTACCTCCTATTACGAGGTGTGGCTGGATGGTGAGGTAGTAGCCGATTACCCGTTCCGTCCCGAACCGGCGACAGGCGTGAATCCCGAGCCGCTCTACGGTGAGACGTACATGCCGCGCAAGTTCAAAATCGCCGTTGGCGCGCCGGACGATAATTGCATGGACGCGTTGTGCAACGACCTTGCCATTCTCTCGCTGTTTGAGAATCATGGGAAGCATCTCGGCTATAATTTTGCACTGGGCGGCGGGTTGGGCATGAATCATAACCAGCCCAAGACTTATCCATACCTGGCAAAACCGGTGATGTACGTGTCACCCGACATGCTGATTCCGGCGACGGAAGCGGTCATTAAATTGCAGCGCGACCACGGTGACCGCATTGAGCGCAAGCATGCGCGGCTCAAATATATCGTGGCGGAAAAAGGCGTGCAGTGGATTAAGGAAACGCTTGAGAGATACATTGGCCGTGCGATGGAAGATCCTCGCCCGCAGGCTGCCTACGCGGTAGTTGATCACACTGGCTGGAACGACCAGCTTGACGACAAATGGTTTTTAGGTGTGCCGATTCCGTCCGGGCGCATTGTTGACCGCGATCATGAAGCCATCCGCAGTGGGCTGCGCGAGGTGATTTTAGAATATGGCATGGACTTAAGGCTCACTGCCGACCAGAATATTCTATTGTGCGACATCGAAACCTCAGAAAAAGGGGCGGTTGAGCAAATTCTGCACAAATACGGCATCACGCTCAAGGAAGATATGACGCCGATGGAAAAGAATTTCATCGCCTGCGTCGCGCTGCCGACCTGCGGCAAGGCGCTGGCCGAGGCCGAGCGCATCGCTCATCCACTGATTGGCGAAATTGATGCGGTGATGCGTCGCCACGGTGTGCAGGACGAAAATATTGCCATCCGTCTCGCTGGCTGCCCGAATGGCTGCCCGCGCCCTTATGTCGGCGATATCGGCATCGTTGGCCGTACGCCGGAAACCTATGCGCTCTATATCGGTGGCGATTTCGAGGGCACGCGGCTCAATGAAAAAATTTTCGACAAGGTGCCGTTTTCCGCTATCGCCGATGCGCTAGACCCGATGTTCGCGCTATGGAAAGAAAAGCGCAACGCCGGCGAAGCCTTTGGTAATTTCTGCCAGCGCTATGGCATTGCGGCGGTAAAACAAGCGGTGATGGATGCGTTGGAAATGGACTGGGCGAAGTGACACAGATGTTAGCGATCGTGGCAAGCATTAGAGATGCGTCATCCTCGGATTCGCGAAGCGAGATCCAAGGATCTATTGCAACGAACTGGTTTCCCGCCTGCCTGGGAATAGCGGGGTAAAGGTAGTGTTCCCCATCGCGCTTGATTTAACCCGCATTCCGGTGCTGCTGGTCGGCCAGGGCGAACTGCTGCAAAGAAGACTTGCCCAATTGCAGGAGGCCGGGGTGACGGAGGTGACTGTGCTTGAAGGCGCATCGCCCACCGCAGGTGATCTGCAGCAATGTGCCATCGTCATGGTTGCCGGCCTGCCGCGTGAACAGGCAGAACGTATAGTAATTGCCGCGCATGAGGTAGGTAAACTGGTCAATGTTGAAGACATCAACGACCTTTGCAATTTTTATTTCACCGCCAACGTGAGGCGTGGCGACTTGATAATCGCCGTATCTACCTCCGGCGCATCACCGACGTTGGCGCGCAAGATCCGCGACGCCATTGCTGCCACATTTGGCGAGGAATGGAGAGAACGTTTGCGCGAAATTGCCGAATTGCGGCAGATATGGAAGAAACAAGGTAAGGTAATGAAAGAGGTGGTGGATGCCACCGAGAAGCATGTGAAGGAAAAAGGCTGGCTGACGCAAAAAAGAGAGGTAGTATGAACGTTTCCATCTCGCGGCTGCAGATGTTTTATGGTGACCTTGATGCAGAGTCATTGCTCCTCGCCATGATTAAGGATGAATTCAAGGGCAAAATTGCATTGGTTTCTTCCTTCGGCGCTGACGCGGCGCTGCTGCTTTCAATGGTAGCTGAAGCTGATAAGGCAACGCCGGTGCTTTTCCTCGAGACACAAAAACATTTTCCCGAAACGCTTGCCTATGCACACGATTTGACGGAGCAACTCAGACTGACACAGGTGCATTGGCTCACGCCCGACCCGGTGATGGTGTGCCGCACCGATCCCAATGGTGATTTGTGCAAAACACAGCCTAACCGCTGCTGCTGGCTAAGGAAAATCGAACCGCTCGACCGCGCCGTGTGTGATCTGGGCATCAAAGCGCTCATCACTGGCCGCAAGCGCTACCAGACGCCCGAACGCGCCGAGCTTGAAACCATTGAGCTTGACGACAGGGGTATCTGCCGCATCAACCCGTTGGCGCTGTGGGACAAGGGGCGCCAGAAACAGGAAGCGGCACGGCGCGACCTGCTGGCGCATCCGCTTGCGGCAAAGGGTTATCCCTCCATCGGCTGTGCGCCCTGTACCCTGCCGGTGGCCAACGGCGAGGACGATCGTGCCGGCCGCTGGGCGCATGCCATCGGTCTCGACGAAGAGAAAAAAACTGAATGCGGCATTCACCTGCCGGCGTCGGAAGTGGTGAACTGGAGCGTGTGATGGATCATCTCGACCAACTCGAAGCCCAAAGTATCTTTATTTTCCGCGAGGCATTCCACGCTAATTTCAAGCTTGTGATGCTGTGGTCGTTCGGCAAGGACTCCAACGTTATGATCCACCTGGTGCGCAAGGCCTTCTTCGGTCGCGTGCCGTTTTCGCTCATCCATTGCGATACCGAGTTGGAGATGGATGAGGTGTACAAATTCCGCGACAAATACGCCAAAGAATGGGGTGTCCATCTCATTTCGCATATTTGTCCGCCGCTTGAGGCCACCGACGCCAGCCTGCCGAACGCGGCGCGTGTGGCGGCACGGAAAACACTAGCGCTTAAGGAAGTTACGGAAAAATATGGATTTACCGGCATCATCGCCGGCATCCGCCGCGACGAAGAAGCCACCCGCGCCAAAGAGCGCGTTTTCAGCCCGCGCGGCGAAACCGGCCAGTGGGACGTGCAGGGCCAGCCGCCTGAATTCTGGGATCAGTTCAAGACCAGCTTCGCGCCCGGCACCAGCGTGCGCATCCATCCGCTGCTGCATTGGACGGAGCTTGATATCTGGCAGTATGTCCGCCGCGAGGACATTCCCATCGTGCCGCTTTATTTCGCCAAACCCTATCATCAGCTTGACGGGCACGATTTTGCGGGCAGAATGATGCGCTTTCGCTCACTGGGGGAAAAAGGCATCACTTGGCCGGTCGAAAGTACAGCGGCGACGCTCGATGAAATCATCGCCGAGCTGCGCGTGACGAAGGTGTCGGAGCGTTCCGGCAGGCCGATGGGTGCCGATGAGGATGAGAGCAGTTTTGAGAGGTTGCGCGCTGACGGATACATGTAAGGGCGGCTAGCTCAGTTGGTTAGAGCGCTACGTTCACACCGTAGAGGTCGGAGGTTCGAGCCCTCTGCCGCCCACCACCCTACGCCCTGCGGAACTTCGGGTGGCTTACGCCAGTTACCGGTTATCAGTTGTCAGAGTATGAAAAATGTAAAAGAAAAGAAGATTGTGCAGGAACCATCACTGTCAACTGACAACTGTCAACTGACAACTGGCCCCAAGCCGCCGCTCAAACTCGTCATCGTCGGTCATGTTGATCACGGGAAATCAACGCTGGTCGGGCGGTTGCTGCACGACACCGATTCGCTGCCCGAAGGTAAGTTCGCCGCCATCAAGGCGAGTTGCGAGAAACGCGGGATGTCGTTCGAGTGGTCGTTTTTGATGGACGCACTGCAGACAGAGCGCGATCAGGGTATCACCATCGACACGACGCAAATCTGGTTACGCACATCGCATCGCGACGTTGTCATCATCGACGCACCGGGGCACAAGGAGTTCCTCAAAAACATGATCACCGGTGCGGCGCAGGCCGACGCGGCGCTGCTGCTCATTGACGCGCATGAAGGTATCCGTGAGCAGAGCCGCCGCCACGGCTACCTGCTGCACCTGCTCGGCGTGCGACAGATTGCCGTGTTGGTCAACAAGATGGACATGGTGGGCTATGATGAAAAAATCTTCCGCGCCATTGAGCACGAATACCGCGAGTATTTGAAAAGCGTCGACATCGATCCCACCTGCTTCATTCCAATCTCAGCGCGCGAGGGTGACAACGTCGCATTGGCGTCGGCGCAGATGAAGTGGTATGAAGGTGACAGCGTTATCGGCTCCCTTGACTATTTCGGTACGTCGGCGGCAGAAGATCACCTGTCGCTGCGGTTTCCCGTGCAGGATGTGTACAAGTTCGACCAGCGGCGCATCATCGCCGGGCGCATCGAAAGCGGGATACTGCGTGTCGGCGATACATTATTATTTTCGCCGAGTAACGTGCAGGCGAAAGTTGCCGGCATCGAGGCCTGGCCGGAAAAGGAAAAACCTCGAAGCGCGTCTGCCGGGCAATCGGTGGGTATTACGCTGACTGACCAGATTTTCGTCGAACGCGGGCATGTCATCAGTCACGTGAAAGGCGCGCCAATGCTGACCAATCAATTCCGCGCGCGGATTTTCTGGCTGGGGCGCAAGCCCCTGGAAGTGCAGAAACGTTATAAAATCAAGATTGGTACCACGGAAACGTTGGCCGAGATAAAAATCATCGAGCATATCATTGACGCCGAATCGCTCGGGCAGGTGAAGGCGTCGCAGGTCGAGTGCGGGCAGGTTGCCGAGGTGATTTTCCGCACGCGATCACAGGTGGCGGTCGATGATTTTTCTGTCAATCCCAGGATCGGGCGTTTTGTTATTTTGCAGGATTATGACGTCGCTGGCGGCGGCATCATCAGCACGGAGGGTTTCTTCGACCAGCGCGCCGCCAAACCCTCGCAGGTCAAATCGAAAAATATTGTCGGCGTTGATTTCGGCGTCACGCACGAAGCCCGCGCGCTGATGAACGGGCATTTCGGTGGCGTGCTGTGGTTCACCGGGCTGTCCGGCTCCGGTAAATCGACGTTGGCTAAACTCCTGCAGAAGCGTCTGTTCGACAAGGGCTACCACGTGTTTGCGCTCGACGGCGACAATATCAGGAAAGGCCTCAACCGCGACCTTGGCTTTGCGCCGGAAGACCGTAGCGAGAATATCCGCCGCGTCGGCGAAGTGGCGGCATTGTTCGCGCAGTCGGGTACCATCGTCATCAGCTCGTTCATCTCGCCGTATCAGGATGACCGCCGCTGCGTGCGCGCCATGGCGCCGGAATTTTTTCACAATATCTATATCAAGGCGTCGCTGAAAACCTGTGAGAAACGCGACACCAAGGGGCTGTATAAAAAGGCGCGGGCAGGGGAGATCAAGGAATTCACCGGCATCAGCGCGCCGTATGAAGAGCCGGAAAGCCTCGACCTCGTCATCGACACGGAAAAGATGAGCGTTGAGGAGAGCGTCGAGGCGCTGGTGAATTATGTCGAGCACCATTTGGTTGAGCCGGTGAAGCATCTGGCGGTGGAAAGTCCGAATGAATTCGGCGGAATGGGTATCTGATGATGCAGCTCGCCTTCGGCATTTCTTTCGATGACCTTTATACGCGCGACGGGCTGATCAAGCTCGATGCGACGTTCGTGGGTGTGCTGAAGGCTGCGGATGTGGCGCTTTTTAACCGGTTCATGGCCTCTCGCGCCGAGCCGACATCGCTGGCGAACAAAGACCATTCACAGCTACTTCTAGATCTCGCGCCGCAGGTAGAAGATTTCATCGGCAAACTGTTCGGCATCGAAAAAGAATTGCGGTATTTGGCAGAGCAGCATCACCAACTTGCGCCGCTGTATTCCTGTAAGCGAATCTTCGTGCAGCGTCGTGCCGCCAAGACATTGACACCGGAAGAAGCCAGGCATGTCAGCGGCGATGCATTGTTGGGCATGCTTCCATTGGTACCGGTGGAGGATGAGCATTTCGAAATGGTGTTCGCCACAGTCGTCATGGGCTGGTTGGAAAAGGAAGAGGATCATAAATCGCTGCTGGAAATCGCCAGCCGCTATGCCGCGTGGGCGCTCTATTCGGAAGCTGGGTGTCAGCGGCATGCGCATGGGATCCTCTTCAAGCAACCAAAAAAACTTGATCCCGAACATCTGGTGCCGGTGGAGACTGAGAATCGCGATGGGATACAGGTGCTGCGATTGCCGAAAAATCACTTGCGCGCGCGACAAGGATTCGCGCTGACCGATGACGGTGGCTCGCTGGCGCAGGCGCTGGATAACTCGCATTACTGCATTTTCTGCCATCATCATGGCCGGGATTCCTGCTCGAAAGGCATGAAAGAGAAAGTGCTCAGTATTCCAGGTTCTCTGTCTAGTGCGGCAGACGGCTTGGGCGCGAAACGCGGAACACAGAACACGCAATATAAAAAAAGTACTCTCGGCATCACTCTTGCTGGTTGCCCGCTGGAAGAAAAAATATCTGAAATGAATGAGATAAAATCCAGAGGTTTCCCGCTTGGTGCGCTGGCAGTGGTGGTAATCGACAATCCGATGTGCGCTGGCACCGGGCACCGCATCTGCAACGATTGCATGAAATCTTGTATCTACCAGAAGCAGGATCCGGTCAATATACCGCAGGCCGAAACGCGCACGCTGAAAGATATTCTTGCATTGCCCTATGGCTTTGAGATTTATTCGCTGCTCACGCGCTGGAACCCGCTCAACTTCGAACGCCCGCTGCCGAAAAAGGAAAGCGGCTACAAGGTGCTGGTGGCCGGGCTCGGCCCGGCGGGTTACACGCTGGCGCATCATCTGATGAATGACGGGCATGTGGTGGTCGGCGTGGACGGGCTTAAAATCGAGCCGGTGGCGGAACATATTTCCGGCGTCACTGCTACGGGTGAGCGCGTGTCGTTCGAACCAATCAAAGATATCTCCACGCTCACAGAATCGCTGGATGAACGTAGTCTGGCTGGGTTTGGTGGCGTCGCCGAATACGGCATCACCGTGCGTTGGGATAAAAATTATCTCAAAATCATTCGCCTGCTTTTGGAACGTCGTGCCGAATTTTCGATGATCGGTGGCGTGCGTTTCGGCTCATCGCTCACTTACGAAAACGCGCATGCGCTGGGGTTTGATCATATCGCGTTGTGCATGGGCGCTGGGCGGCCAACGCTGATTGACATGAAAAACGGCATGGCGCGCGGTGTGCGTGCGGCATCGGATTTCTTGATGGCGCTGCAGCTGACGGGTGCGGCGAAAAAAGATTCGATTGCCAATCTGCAGTTGCGCCTGCCGGTGGTGGTCATCGGCGGTGGGCTTACGGCCATTGATACGGCGACCGAATCGCTGGCCTATTACTCGGTGCAGGTGGAAAAATTCCTCACCCGCTATGAGGCGCTAGTGGTCGAGTGCGGCGAGCAGGTGGTGCGCGCGGGCTGGAGCGAGGAAGATAACATCATCGCCGAGGAATTTATCACGCACGGGCGCGCCATTCGCGAGGAGAGAAAAAAAGCAAATCCGGATATATTCACCTTACTGGATGAGTGGGGTGGCGTCAAACTAGTGTACCGCAAGCGGCTGATCGACGCACCGAGCTATCGGCTCAATCACGAGGAAGTGGAAAAAGCGTTCGAGGAAGGAATTTTCTTCGCGGAAAACTGGGAACCGGCGCATATTGATGTTGATCATTTTGGCCATGCAGCCAGCATCACGCTGAAAAAATCTGGCACGATGGAGACCATTTCCATTCCGGCGCGTGCTATTCTTGTGGCTGCCGGGACCAATCCCAATACGGTGCTTGCTCGCGAGGACACTGAACATTTTGAGCTCGATGGAAAATATTTCCGCGCGGTGGATGAGGAAGGAAATCCGGTGTCGCCGGGGCGGATTGCCAAGCCCACCACACCGCAGGTGTTGATGGCCTCGGGCGGTGCGGGTTGCTCGGTCAGTTTTTTCGGCGATCTGCATCCGTCGTTCGCGGGCAACGTGGTCAAGGCCATGGGCAGCGCCAAGCAGGGATATCCGGTGGTGACGCGGGTGCTTAAAAAAAGCCGTCCGCGCGTCAGCCAGAAGTTTTTGCAGAATATCAACGCACAGCTGCGTGCAACGGTGCATGAAGTGAAGCGGCTAACGCCAACGATTGTGGAAGTTGTCATCCATGCGCCGCTAGCGGCAGCACGATTCGAGCCGGGGCAATTCTACAGACTCCAGAATTTTGAAGCACTCGCTTTGAGGATTCAGGAAAAAAATATTTCCCCAGATCCCGAATTCCGAATCCCGACCACTATTTTAGCCATGGAAGGCCTCGCCATGACCGGCGCCTGGGTGGATAGAGAAAAAGGCCTCGTATCAGTGATTGCGCTGGAAATGGGCGGATCGTCGGATTTGTGCGCCCACTTGAAGCCCGGCGAGCCGGTAGTGCTGATGGGACCGACGGGCACACCGACCCACATTCCTGCGGGTGAGAATATCCTGTTGGCGGGCGGTGGGTTGGGCAATGCCGTTCTGTTTTCGATTGGAAAAAGAGCGCGTGAAAAAGGATCGAAAGTGCTGTATTTTGCTGGATACAAAAAAGCCATAGACCGCTATAAAGTCGCAGAAATCGAAGCCGCCGCCGATCAGGTCATCTGGTGCTGCGATGAAACAGCATTGTCAGCACATCGCCCGCAGGACGCTTCGTTCCATGGCAATATCGTCGAGGCGATGGTGGCCTACGCCAAGGGCGAAATAGGCAAAAGGCAGGTGACATTTTCCTCCATTGACCGCCTCATCGCCATCGGTTCCGACCGCATGATGGCCGCCGTCGCCATGGCGCGGCACGGGGCACTCGTTCCCTATATGAACCCGAAGCATACGGCCATCGGCAGCATCAACTCGCCGATGCAGTGCATGATGAAGGAAATCTGCGCTCAGTGCCTGCAGAAGCACATTAATCCGGAGACCGGCACGGAAAGCTACGTCTATTCCTGTTTCAATCAGGATCAACTACTAGATACGGTGTCATGGGAACACTTAAACGAGCGCCTGAAACAAAATTCCGTGCAGGAAAAGCTGACGATGTTGTGGATTGATGTCTGCCTGAAGCGCCTGAACCTGCGTACCGTCGCTGCTTAATAAAAAATTAAGGAATAGCTTTAATCTCAATATCTTAACCCAATTTCAATCTTTTCTGATTAACACTGATAGAGTGTCTTGGCGTCGTTGTGCGCAGGTGTGCGTATCGACGGTATCCATATCGTGTAATGACCATGTCAAACCACTCTGCAAAATCGGACAAATCGCACGGCCCATTGGCTGAAAGTGCCAAGACGTCTGGCGATGAGGTGGTGCTAGCGCAGGTTGAATCGGCGGCCTCGACGCAGCCGCCGGTGCGTCTTGGCGAAAAGCTGGTGCATCTCGGCCTGATTTCTCCCGATCAGTTGCAAATTGTCCTTACTGAGCAGCGCAATACCAAAAAACTCTTCGGCGCCATCTTGGTCGAAATGGGTTTTGTTACTGAAAGCGCACTGGGCGAGGTGTTGGCGGAATCGTCAGGTACGGAAAAATTCGATCCCAAATCGACCATGCTCGATTCGACCGTAGTGCGCCGTATTCCCAAGGAACTGGCGGCGCGCCATAAGGTAATACCGGTCTCCTACGAGAATGAAACGTTGCAGCTAGCCATGGCCGATGTGTACAACGTGCTGGCCATCGACCAGGTGCGCCGCCATATGCCGAAGAACACCAAGATCGTGCCAATTTACTGCACCGATTCGGAAATCCTCGAACTCATCGACCAGTATTACGACTATGAAATTTCTGTTGATGGTATTCTGCGCGAGATCGAAACCGGCATCCGCGAAAACGCCAAGCTCGATGGCAGGCAAGAAGGTTACATTAACCCGACGGTGCGTCTGGTCAATGCGTTGCTGGTGGATGCCATCAAAGCTGGTGCCTCGGACATCCATTTCGAGCCGGAGGGTACCTTTTTGCGGCTACGTTACCGCATCGACGGGCAGATGCAGCAGGTGCGCTCGTTCCACCGCGACTACTGGTCGGCGATGGCGGTGCGCGTCAAGATTATGTCAGGCATGAACATCGCCGAGACGCGCAACCCGCAGGATGGCCGCATTTCCTACACTGTACTCGGGCGCGAAGTCGATTTCCGTGTGGCAACGCAGCCGACGGTACACGGCGAGAACATCGTTATGCGCCTGCTTGACAAGAAAAAATCGCTGGTACCGCTGGAATACCTGGGCTTCTCAGACCACAACATCGCCGTGCTCAAGAAGCTAATCAAACGGCCGGAAGGCATCATCATCGTTACCGGCCCGACCGGATCGGGTAAAACCACGACGCTCTATTCGGTACTCGCTTACATCAACGACATCGAAACCAATATCATGACATTGGAAGATCCGGTTGAGTACCAACTGCCGCTTATCCGTCAGAGTAGTGTGCGTGAAGGCACTGGGCTGGACTGGATCAATGGCATCAAATCGCTGATGCGCCAGGACCCCGACATCATCTTCGTTGGTGAAGTGCGCGACGAGGACACGGCATTGATGGCCGTGCGCGCCGCGCTGACCGGCCACCAGGTTTATACGACGCTGCACACCAACGACGCCATGGGTGCCATTCCGCGGCTCTCCGACATCGGTGTGCCGGCGCACCTGCTGGCCGGATCGCTCATCGGCTGTCTGGCGCAGCGCCTAGCGCGCAGGCTCTGCCCGCATTGCCGGAAACCGCGCCTGGCGACGCCGGAGGAATGCCACATCCTCGGTGCTGACAGCGGCAAACCGGTGACCATTTGTGATCCGGGCGGCTGCGAAAAATGCAACCACAAGGGCTATAAAGGGCGCACCGCTATCATGGAAATCCTGCGCGTCGACAAGGGGATGGATGAGTTGATCGCCACTCATGCTACGCGCAAGGCGATGACGGATTATGCATTGGCGGGTGGTTTTATCACCATGGCGCAGGATGGCATTAACAAAGTGATGGCCGGCGAAATAAGCTTGGGTGAGTTGATCAACACCATCGACCTTACGGACAGGTTGTAGCCTATGACATCCTTCAATTATACGGCGGTTAACGACATGGGGCGCAGGGTGCGCGGTGTCGTCGCCGCCGATAACGAACTCGATCTTGAAGCGCGCCTCAAGCAAATTGGCCTTGACCTTATTGCCGCCCGCGAAGTTAGGGTCAAAAAATCGTCAGGCTCCAGCCGCATACGTCTCAAGGATATCATCATTCTGTGCATGCATTTAGAGCAGCTCGACCGCGCCGGTGTGCCATTGCATGATGCGCTGGCCGACGTGCGCGATTCCAGCGAATCGGTCAAGCTGCGCGACGTGCTGACCGGTGTCTATGAATCGGTCAAGAACGGCGAGATATTATCTAGAGCGCTGGCTGCCTACCCACGCGTGTTCAACGACGTGTTCATCGGTCTGATTACCGCCGGTGAAAAGACCGGTAACCTTTCCGTCTCATTCGCCCATTTGGCCGAGCATCTCAAATGGACGGCGGAAATCCGTCGCAAGGTCAAAAAAGCCACACGATATCCACTTGTGCTGCTGCTGGTGATCAGTGCGGTCATCACGACGCTGATGGTGTTCGTCGTGCCCAAACTAGTCGATTTCATCATTTCTCAGGGGTTCAGCCTGCCTTGGCATACGCGGGCGCTCATCGCCACCTCCTATGCGTTTCAGCATTACTGGTATCTGATTTTAGGGCTGCCGGTCATCTTCTTCGCTGGCATCAACGTTTTCTATCGCATGTCTGATCTGTTCGCCTACAGAATGGATGCCTTCATACTTAAATGGCCGCTCATAGGGCCGGTCATCCGCAAGATCGACATGGCCCGCTTCACCCATTTTTTCTCAGTGATGTTCAACAGCGGCATTGACATGCTTGATTCGTTGGAAGCAGCTAAGGGCGTGGTCAGTAACCGCGTGCTTAAGGAATCGGTTGCCCTAGTCAAGACCAACGTTACCGAAGGCAGTTCGCTGACTTCATCACTTCGACTCTCCAACCAGTTCCCGACATTGGTTATCCGCATGTTTAAGGTCGGCGAGGATTCGGGTAATATGTCGGAAGCATTGGAGAACATCAATTTTTTTTATACCCGCGAAGTCAACGACGCGGTGGAGGCTATGACCGGCGCTATCCAACCGATACTGACCGTCGTCATGGGTGTGCTGATTTTCTGGGTAATCGCGGCGGTGTTTGGGCCGCTTTATGATTCGTTCAGCAAGATGAAATTTTAGAATGACGACCTAATGAAATTCACGAATGACCGCTTCCAAAACCATGATAGGATGATGGCCGCATGGAATTAGCAAAACTCAAGGAACGCGTTAAAGCCTTCGGCGGTGTCCTTACCAGGGCGCAGTTGGGGAAGGTGGCATCCGGCTCGCGCTTCGTGCTGTTCATCGGCGACGAGGGAGTGATCCTCGTACATCTCAAAGACAACGTCGTGCTCAGTCGTCAGTTCGTTCCTGACGGCAGTGAGCAAAACCTGCAGGAATTGCGGCAAAGCCTGTCGGTGGACGATAAGGCACCGGTGCTGGTGGTTATCGACAACTTGGACCAGACGTTTGTCCAGCAGACGCTTCCGCCGGTCAGCCAGTTCAGCGTGTCCAAGCTCATCCGGCGTCGGCTGGAACGCGATTTTGGCGTCAGCGACATCAAGGGGTATCTCCTGCTTGGGCGTGAAGAAACCGGACGGAGGGACTGGAATTTCATGATGGTGTCCATTGAGCGTAGTGCGCAGATTGCGCTGTGGCTTGATTTTGTCGCTGATCTGCCCAACCGCTTCCAAGGCGTCTACCTCGTGTCGGTGGAAGCGGAATTGATCATTAAGAAACTGAAGCAGGCGATGGGGACGTCTGGGGAAGGCGGATCAGAATGGATGTTTTTCGTCAGCCACAACAAAGTCGGCGGTTTCCGTCAGGTCATCCTGCACAACGGGCGCATCATTTTCACGCGCATGGCCCAGCCAATCGGCGAATCGACGCCTGAAGTCATCGCCGGCAATATCGAGCAGGAAATGTTATCAACCATCGAGTACATGCGCCGTCTTTCTTTTGACGCTGCCAACGGCCTTGATGTCTATATCATCGCGTCGGGCGCCATTAGGGCAGCCATCGACTCATCCAAGTTTGGTGCACGGACAACCCACATACTGACGCCTTATGAGGTAGCTCAATATCTGAATATCGAGGGCGCGACACAGCCGACCGATCAGTTTGGCGACGTGGTGCTGGCCGCTGCTATCGGTGCCAGCCGGTTGCATGTACTAAAGCTTAGCACCCCGCAGACGCAGCAGATCGACCTATTCTACCAGATATTCGTCTACCAGCGCATGGCAGCGGCGGTGATTGGCCTTGGCCTGTTCGCCTATGCTGGCAGTATCGCTTATGATATGTATGCAGCCTATACGGATAAACGCGTACTGGATCAGAAAAAAGTCGCTGAACAGCATAAGTTGCAGAGCCTGCAACAACGCATCGCCAGTGGTCATATCGATGTGGAAGCTACCAATGACCTGGTCGATATTTACCAGGCGCTGCAACGGCAGATTCTATCACCGTTGCCTTTCATTGCCAAGGTGGAGACCGTAATAAAGCCCCCCATTGTAGTCAAGAAGGTGGACTGGTCACTGGATCAAAACACCCCCCCCACGATGTCGCTGCCGAAGATGACCGTCGTGTTGTCGCTGGAATTTCCCGGCATCACCAGTGTTGACGCATTTCGCGTCGTGTCCAGGAAAATATTGAGCGACGTCAAAAAAACATTCGACGGATACGATGTTTCCTTTACGAAATTACCTCCCGGCTACGCCGAAAGTGACAAGCTGGAAATGACATTCAACGATACCACCACGCTGCCTGCCGCTCATCCCAACGTGCTGCTGGAGGCTGACCTGACTATCGCTGGCAAGGTGATAACAACTACGCCAGCGAAGGAATGACAATATGAAATATCAAGAAATTAGAAAACAGTTGCTTAAGGAAAGCGCCGCCATTGCCACCGCTGTTGCCGTGCTGGTCGGTGTGGTTTATTATTTCGACGCAGTGGAGGGAAATTATCAGAAGGAAAGTACCGATCTTTATAACCAAGTTGCAGGCATCAGGAATCAGACCAACCGACTTTATGATCAGTATTCCAGGGTGCAGAAGAATACCGCGATCTACCGGGAAGCTATGGAAAAAAACGCCAACCACCAGCTTACAATCAGCCGTCAGGCGGTGCGCGAGCATTTCGGCAAATTGCGTGATCGCTATTATTTGAACAACGTGCATTTGACGATGTCGCCGATTACGGCGATGGCTGAAAGCCAGTATAAACGAAATACCGTTGGCATGGAATCAAGCGATATTACGCTCAGCTTTGAAGCGATTTCCGACGAATACGTCTATGATATGCTGGAGGCAATGCAGCAGGAACTGCCGGGCAGCAGCCGGGTTAATCAGTTGACGCTGACCCTTACCCAGCCTCTGACATCCGGCATTCTACGGGAAATCAGCCAGAAGGGTACCTTTCCGCTGGTCAGTGGCAAAATTGAATTTACCTGGTTTGGCGTTAGCCCAATGGAATTGAGTAATAGCGATGCTGGCGTGCCGCAAAAGAAATAGGAACATATGGTCATGTCCCACTTGGCCATTGGTGACGGTCTTGATAGGGAGTATGGCGCTGATGCCACCCGCTAGGGCACAAAGCAACGCCGCGCCGGTCATTCTCACGCCGCCGCCTATCACGGCGAAGTATACGTATGCATCTGATAAATCCGTGCCCCGGGAAAAGATGTCGTCCGC
>JAGWIM010000125.1 GCA_028873525.1 Pseudomonadota bacterium | reverse complement strand
GCTTACCTTCAAGTCTTCGATGCGGCCTTCGACCTGAGTGAATACGTCATGCCGCGCGCGTTCGTTATCCATGACAATGCCGGTGGCGCGCAGTCTGCCGCCGAATTCCCCCTTGCCAACCTTTGCCGTGCGCACGCCCATTTTCTGCAACGCCTCGGCGCTGACGGAAATAACCGGCTTGCCGCCGGCATTGACGTTCCCCACCTCGTCGGCGTATTTCGGCACCAGTTCCATATCCATGAACGGCGACTTTCCCGGCTTGTCGAAATGCTGCTCCGGTTTCATGGGGTCATACCAGTAGAGCACCTTATGATCGGCCTGCTGCTGGGCGGGCACGCTCATTTCATGCGTATGGCTGGCACCGGCAATCGGCACCAAATCCATGCCGCAGATCGGGCATTTGCCCGGCGTATCGGAAATCACCTGCGGGTGCATCGGGCAGGTATATTTCACCGCCGCAGCTTCTTCGGCATGCGCGGCGCTGATGCCAAGCAGCGTTTGCCAGCCATCATGGTGAGAAGGCGGCCATGTATTTATGCCGGTAAGCAAAGCCTGGGTGCCGATAACGGCTCCCATCAGAAGCGGCAGCGGCGAGCGTTTCATTATTGCTTCTCCATCATGTTCATGGGCATGGATTGGCTGCCGGTATCGAATACGGCGCTGCCGTCCTTGATGTCCTTCACTTTCTCAAGCTGCATCGTGCAGCACGGGCATTGGCCGGGAGCATCGGAAAACCAGTTTGGTTTCATGCCGCAGGAATAGACCGGCTTGCCGTCATGCAGCAGTTGCGTGGCCTGCTCCACGGTGAGCGGCGATGGCTTATTCAACGGATCGCTCGCATCGGCGGCGTAAGTCGAGCTGGCCAGTAATGTCAGGGATGCGATCAGGGGTAAAATGAGCTTCTTCATGGTTATTCTCCTTGGATGATGTAGTGGTTGAAATCGGCGATCAGAGCAGTGTGCCTGGCGCGCTCCTGCGCCAGGGAAATGCGGGAGGAAAGGACGTCCCGCCGCGCCTTGAGGATCATGGCGAGGCTCGCCTTGCCCGCCTCGTACTCGCGGGTGAACGCCTTGGTGGAAGCCCCTAGGTCGGCGTCCTTGGTTTCGAGCAACGCGATTTTCTGCGCGCTGATATCGATCATGGCGCGCAGGTGACTGAGCTTTTCCACAGTGTCGCGCCGGATAGTATCCTGATCCAGTTCCGAGGAATGCAGCGCCGCCTTCGCGCCCTCTAGTCTGGGTTCCTCGCTTTGCGATTCCCACAATGGAATGCTTAAGCCTACCATCACGGTTCCGGCGTTATCGCCGTTATTCATCCGTCCATAGCCCGCCTGCACCTCGAAATGTGGACCGAACTCGGCGTCACGCATATCCACTTCCTTCTGCGCCATCGTGATATCCTCAGCGGCGATCTTCACCGGATAGGTATAGTCGGGATTGTTATCCCATGCGGCCAGTGTCATCGGCGGCGGCTCGACATAAGGCGTTTCTCCCACCATGTTGGTGAGCATATCCATGATCCCGTGCTTCTTTTCCTCCAGGTCGGCGCGCATCAGCCGCACATCGGTGCTGTCCGCCTTGCTCATGGAAAGCTGGCTGACGCCGGATTGGTCGGCGCTGATGCGGCCTTTGATGCTGGTTCTTTCGGCGGCAAAGAGGCTGGATTGTTCGTCGAGCAGCTTTTCTTCTTCGCGGACGGCGCGCCAGTCGGCCAGCACGGCGATCAATTTCGCTTTCATGGTGGCGAAGGCGTAATCCTCCGACAGCTTCGTCTTATGCGCCTCGGCTTGCATCTCTTCCGACTTCGCGCCGCGCGTGCCGAAAGCGGGAATTTCCTGCTTGAAGCCGATGCTGGTCATTTCCTGCGCCTGCGACGTGCTGGAGCCGATGGGATAATTCTGCTGTTCCACGAACAGCATCGGATCAGGCAGCCCTAATTCACCCTCGGCATAATGCTGCGAGGATTCCGCGCGGCTGGCGTAAGACTGGATTTCCGGGTGCTGTTTCAGCTTTTCGAGCAGTTGCGCAAAGCTGGCGGTTTCTTCCGCCTTCGCCGGGAGCGCCGCGCCGGTTGCCAGCAGCAGCGCCACCATAAACATTCTGAACATTGAAACCTCTCGTATGCGTTGGGTCGCGCCGCAACAGATAAGCCGCAGCGATGCAAGAGGCGTTTACGCCGGAACCACGGCCGCTATGGCCGGAATCCGGGCGCGATACGCCTTACGAGAGGGATTTGGGAGGTCGGTCTTGGGTGTTTAGAAGATGCGAGGCAATCAAACGGTCACCTGCATAAAAGTGCACAGTGCTTGTGCTTGACGAAAGTGCAGCGAACTGATTGCCGGACAGCATTGGAACGATATTGCTCATAGATGAGCAGTGCGCGGCGCAAGCCATGTCGCCGCAGCAGCCGTTCTTTTTCTGGTGACCTTGCTGATCCTGCTTGGCCATTTTATCGCAGCAACCTTTCATGGCCTTCACGTCCATTTGTTGCATGTGCATCTTCATAGCCATAGGACATTGTAGCTTCGCCTGCACCGGAAATCCGGCACCGACGATGCTTAAGCACAACACCAGCATTGCGATATGTTTGAACCAAGTCATGGCAGCTAGTTTACCAGAAATTCCTTAAATATCAATTACTCGTCTAAAGCCTTACAGAGCGCAGCCTTAAGCTGTTGATAATCACTGACACCGAGCTTAAGGACATGGCGGCGCTGGCGATGATGGGACTGAGCAACATGCCGAAGAAAGGATACAGTACGCCTGCCGCGATAGGGATGGCCAGCACGTTATAGGCGAAGGCCAAGAATAAATTTTGCCGGATGTTGCGCATAGTGGCGCGGCTTAAATACCTGGCGCGCACGATCCCCATTAAATCGCCTTTAACCAGCGTCAGCCCGGCGCTTTCCATTGCCACGTCCGCGCCGGTGCCCATAGCAATACCGACATCGGACTGCGCCAATGCAGGCGCATCATTGATGCCGTCGCCCGCCATTGCCACCTTGCGGCCTTGCTCTTGCAATTCGCGCACTATTTCGTTTTTCCGATCCGGTAGCACATCGGCCTGCACGTCCTCAATGCCTACTTTCTTCGCCACCGCCTGCGCTGTGGTTTTATTGTCGCCGGTCAGCATAACGAGGCGCAGCCCGTCTTCTTTCAGCCGCTTCACGGCTTCGGCGGTAGTTTCCTTGACCGGATCGGCTACCGTCACCAAACCGGCTGCGTTGCCATCAACTGCGAGAAACATCGCTGTCTGGCCTTGCGCCCGGTAAGCATCGGCCTGGCCTTTGACGCCAACGCTGTTGATATTCAGCGATTCGAGCAACGCCAGATTGCCCAGCGCTACCTGCTTTC
>JAGWIM010000124.1 GCA_028873525.1 Pseudomonadota bacterium | reverse complement strand
CTATGGCAGCGATGAAACCACCGTGCCCAGGCCGATCAAGCAGGGTATGCTGGGGCACATCGCCGCCATGTTCGACAGCCGCGGTGAAGACGGCGACGCGGCGCTACCCGAGCAGACGGTGGCTCTGTATGTCCCATTCCGCGAGGTGCGGTTATGAAAAATGCCGTATCGCGGCTGCGCCACCGGCTGACGCTGCAGCAGGAAGTCCAGACACCGGATGGGGCAGGGGGTTACACGCGAAGCTGGTTGGATGTCACCGACCTGTGGGCGGAAATCGTTTCAGTATCCGGCACGGCCTCCAGCGGCAGCCGCGGCGGCAAAGAGATATTATTCGCCGGACAGTTGCAATCACAGGCGACGCACAAGATATTGCTGCGTTACCGCGACGGCGTGACCGCCGGTATGCGGCTGGTGTTCGAGAACCGCGCGTTCAACATCGTCTATCTTGCCGATACCGGTGAAAACCGCGACACGCTGGAATTGTTGGTGATAGAGGGTGCCGCGGCATAACAGGGAGTTTTTATGGCCAATTTCAGTCATCTTCCGCTGCAGGAAGCCGTGTACGCGGCGCTGACCGGCGACGCCACGCTGATGGCGCTGGTGTCCGGCGTGTTCGATCGTCCGCCGGAAGGCACGGCGTTTCCTTACGTGACGCTGGGCGAATCCACCGGCAGCGACTGGTCGAGCGCGGCGACGGTCGGCATGGAGCATCATTTCACGCTGCATGTCTGGAGCCGCGAGGGCGGCCGCAAGCAGTCGGCTTCCATTATGGAGCGGCTGCATACGCTGCTGCACCAGGCGAACCTTTCCATCACCGGCCAGACGTTGGTGATGATGGTATTTTCCGCCAGCGAGATAGTGCTGGAAAATGACGGCTGGACATACCACGGCAAAATGCAATTTCACGCGCTGCTGCAAGCAAATTAATCTTTTGGAATATTGGCGGCGGTCTTCCTGATAAATTCGGCGTATTGCCCGCTCAACGGGCCGGCATCCTTGCAGGAACTGCGGGCGTAGACTTCCTTATAGGAACCTTGCGCCGCCGTGAGTATGTCGTATTGCAGGCGCCCGGGCGCATTGACCGAAGCCATATCCTGCGCCAGCGCCGAGATGATAATGTGATAATCGCCGAAATCGGCCTGCTTGCAGCGCCGCAGGAAAAAATAGGTGACGAGGATGTTCTCGTAACGCTCCTTGAGATTGTCCAATATTGCCTGGTGATTTTTATCCCCTGCTTCCGGATTGTATAATTCGTCAATAGCGGCGGCGTGGCCTGCCGGTTTCGCCGGCGGCGCGGCGGCCAGCGGGGGATAATAGCTGCCGGCATAGGCCGCGCCCCATGCCGGGACGGAGGCAAGGATGATCAGGGATATTCGAGAAAACATTGGCTTGTTTTATGCTGTTTTCAACGATTGAACAAGCATGGAAAGGATGTTGATCATGAGTAACATGTACGGTGAGCATATCGCCTCATTGCAGCAGAGCGTGCGCGAATTGCAAAGCGCCATGGACAGCCTCGGGAAAATCGTCGGCGGGCATCCGAAAACGCCGCACGCCGCAAGGATTCCGCACCACAACCTGCATGGCAAAAATATCATGCAGGAACTGGGCGGCCCGTTACTGAGAGGAATGACGCCAGTCTTTCGCGGCATCACCGGCGGCGGCGGCGATTTTTCAGGCGCAAGCCAGGGACAGGCGCTGGCGGAGATATTTTCCATGATGTCGCGCGCCATGCAGAGAAATTTATAGTAACGTTGATAAAATTATTATTTTACAAACGATAAGACTCATTTTATCTTTGCTCTCATTCATTTTATTGCGTAACCATATAAATTTAATTGATATTATTCGATAAATAGACTCCAGAATCGCGGATTTTTCATGACAAATCAGTGGCTACCGTCACAAAACTGTCATAAAAATCGGCTGGTCGTGGTGCGCCGGTTATTGCTATAATGGTAGCAGGTGGGAGTGGGATTTTCCTTGTCCCGACCTGGTTTGCAATGGCGATCAAACATGGGACTTGACGACAATTTCGACGATCAGGAGGAATATTCCCACAGCGGAAGCCGCGGTCGCCGTGTCACGCGTGAGGATTACGGCAAGACATCGGATTTTGACACGACATCCCTGAGCGAAAACGGCCAGTGGTTCGGCATCAAGCTGTCGCCGACGCTCGCCGAGAAAGCCGATCTGTTCTATTCCACGGCGCTGACATACCTAAGCGAATATGGCGAACGCTGGGCAGCGAAGCGTTTCAGGAATCCGGCCGTTGGAAACGCGGTGGCATATGCGATCATCTTCGGCAAGCAGGGCGCCGATGTCGGCAGGAATCTTTATGATTCAGCCAATATGCTCAACGACATGCGCGTCGCGACCCGGCCGCTGGGTAAATCCGCCAGCGTGGCGCCTCTCAGCGGAAATAACGAAGTCATTGCCAACGCCCGCGCAAAAATAAACGGCATATTCTGGCAACGCATTCTTAAAACCGCCGCCAGCACGATTCAGGCAGCGCCCGCCCTTATCAACAAGCTCGGCAAACATGCGAAGGATCAGCACGAGAAGCAATTAATCAGCGAATTCGAAAAAGCCAAAGACAACCCGGAAAAACAAGCAGACCTGCTGGAAAAAGAGTTAACCATCGGCAACTCGAAAATCGGGTTCGACGCGGCGGAGATGGAAGCCGCGACGGAAAAGCTTATCACCAAGCGGCGCAAAGCCTATCAGGCCAAATTCGATGAGTTCAAGAAAACCAAGGAGGCCAAGGAAATCGTCGGCGAGCTTGATGACCTGCTGAAGCTTACCGTCGATAACGTGGATGATCGGCTTAAAAAGCTGGAGCGGCATGGTTTCGGCATCCACAGGCTGGAGCATGCGGGAGATCCTAATAAAAAAGCCGCTATTGACGCATTTTTGAAGACCGCCAAAGATCAGAAAAAACGCGCCGTCGAAAATCTGTTGAAGAAAAAATTCGTCCGGCAGCACGGCGCGTTCGACCATGAATGGCAGGAAGCCTACCGTTTCGGCGAAGACCGCTATTACTCGCGCAACCAGGAATTGCCGCCCACACATAAGGATCAAATCGAACAGCAAATCGGCAAGCTCCGCGAGTCTCAACAAAAGGCGAAGCAAGAGGAAGAATCAGGAGGCAAGGATCACGACGGCAAGATAAACGAGATGTTCAAGCTGGGGTCCGGTCTTGGCGCGGGTATCGTGTCGGAAATCGTAACCAAGGCTATCGGCGGAAAAGCGCTGGAGGAATATAAGAAGCCCATCGCGCTGGATAAGATTCTGCATCTGCGACGGGCGCACCTTCGGACCGATGGACGCCAGATCGGAAGAGCGTCGTGTAGGGAAAGAGTGTGCC
>JAGWIM010000041.1 GCA_028873525.1 Pseudomonadota bacterium | reverse complement strand
TGTTTTTGCGCGCACCGGATTTTGCAACACGACGCCGAACCCGATGATGAGGGAAGCGAGCAGAAACCCTTGCCATGTTACCTGCCCCAGCGTCAGCCTGAACCCACGGTGCACAAACATCAGCAAGCAATAAACGCCAAGCGCCAGCACCAGCCCCACCCAGGCGCCGCGCGAATAAGACAGAAAAACGCCTGCCGTCAGAATAATGACGCCGGCGAGAGACCACAGGGAACGCCACGGGGCGTTCCCCCTCTGGTTCAGCAGATGGAACAGGTACAGCAGGGAAAAACTGATCGTAGGCCCAAACACATTAGGATCTTTAAAAAACCCTTTCAGGCGGGTATAGTCAAGAGTAACGAGGGAGGCCGCGTCCGGTACCGGCATGACGCCATAAAAATCAAGAAGCGATACCGCAGTAAATAATACGGCCGAAACGGCGCAGGCCGAGAAAATAATGTGAAGCGTTTCCTCCATGAACTCCAGGCGTACCGACGTGATGAATACGCACAGCAGTATAAGATAGAAAGTGATCGACAGATACTCAACGCCGCGCGGCGCATCCGTTACCGCCGTCAAAGACAGCAGCGATAACAGCATAAAGACGCTCAACAGCACTATTATTAACTTGATTCCCCGATGAAAGCATAGATACCCTCCACTGACAAACACCAACAGCGTCGCAATGAACAATATATCAAACGGCGCCGGCTCGAATAGCACTACATTTGAACCAAGAAACTGGCAATAGAGCATGACCCTGGCAAAAGTCGGCAAGCGGGTATTGGGCGGCATTTCCATCCATCCTTTATATAGGTGCAATGTATGACGACAGATACCGGTTATACGGTAAAAAAACAAACTATTACAGCGTCAATCATCTATCTCCGGCAACGCCGGAAGCTTGAGACGCCCCGCTTGAACCGCTGAAAAACGGTTTGCCCCTTTGCCGTGCGCGCCATGAACGTGCGAAGTCCGGTTTTAAGGGGAATCGAAAAATTCTAAGAAAGAATGTGATGACAGTAATTAAAATTGTTTTATAAACATTCGTTTAGTGGGGGAATAGCTCAGCGGTTAGAGCAGGACGCTCATAACGTCTTGGCCGGGGGTTCAAATCCCTCTTCCCCCACCAGCCTACGCTCTGCGAGCTTCGGCTCGGCAAGCCACTTGGCTTGACGGGACGAAGGGAGCAGCCTTAGCGTTGGCTGTCGCGCCGTAGTGCGCAGCACGAAGGCGGACTATTGAGAGGTTCTGAACTATCAGTCTCAGCTCTGGCTGGGTTCTGAACCTATACACCACCCCCCACCACTCCTGCAGATTTTGTCACTGCCCATTTTTCCGTTGATTTAGCCCTCCGTGGTGAGTTCGACGGCGCTCACGCGCGCAGGTTTTGGTGGCCTCTGCAAACCAGCGGTTGAGCATTGCTCTTGATTCTTAATCATCCTGAATATTCTGCAAATATGCCTATCTAAATGAATATCTTTGTACTATAAGCCTGTTATGAGGCACGGCCTTGGTATAAATTAAAGCCAATCAGGCTTTCCACTCTTGGGTTCCATTATGCATGAGAAGAAAAATACCATTCTGGTGGTGGACGATGAGCCGCAGATTCAGAAGATGCTGGGCATTCTGCTGGGCACCGAGAATTTCAAGATTGTCGAAAGCACGTCCGGCAAGCAGGCGATACGCATGTGCGCCTCGATCAAGCCTGATGTGATACTGCTCGATCTTGGTCTGCCCGATATGGACGGCAAGGAGGTGATCGCCGCCATCCGCGAATGGTCGCAAGCGCCGATTATCGCGCTTACGGTGCGCTCATTGGACGAAGAAATCACGGCGGCGCTGAATATGGGCGCGAATGATTATGTGACCAAGCCCTTCAACGTCGATGTGCTGCTGGCGCGCATCAGTGCGTCTTTGCGCAGCGGCGCAGTGCGTGAAACGGGCGAAGCGGAACTCAGCAATGGAACGCTCCGCATGGATTTGGTGCGGCATGAGGTGTTTGTGAATGATGTGTTGTGCGCGTTCACCCCCAAGGAATATGATCTACTACGGCATTTTATGGTCAATCGCGGCAAAATGCTCACCCACAAAGAAATCCTGAAAACAGTGTGGGGTGCGGCGCACGCTGAAGATACCACCTATCTGCGCGTCTATATCGGCCAGATACGTGAAAAGATTGAAAAAGACCCTGCAACGCCCGTCTTCATTACGACGGAGCCGGGTATTGGCTACCGCATGGAAGTATTCCCGCACGCGGTCTCAAAGGCGGCGTAATGGCCTATAATGGCGGATTCGCCCGGCGGCCGGTGATGATGCCGTAGACGAGGCTCGCGACAAAGAGCACTACAAAAATAAGTGCCGGAAATTTGGCAATCCCGGCAAAATCAGCGGCCAACCCGCCAAATCCAAAAAACGCGATCACATAAGATTCTCAAGAAATCCAGCGTTCTCGGAATGTACGGTCATAAAGGTGATAGATTATGGTTCATTCCCACCATGGCTTGCCGAGGTTGATATCTTTTTCCTTGGTCAGGCCACCGGCAGCAGCGCCTACCGCACCGCCCACCACGGCGCCCGTTACCGGGTCACCGCCGAGAACGGCACCGCCAACAGCGCCGACACCGGCACCAATGCCAGCGCCGCTTAGCGCACGTTCGCCCGGGCGATCACCGCAGGCGGCGAGTAATACCAACGCGGCGATTATCGCTGCCGTATTTTTCATGATTTTCATAAAACTCCCTTCGTTAGGATTATGGACACATACTAAGAATGTCCTTGCAAAGTTGTTGCAGGAGAAAAGAGTTTATGTGTAAGGCGGGCGCAAGGCTTGCTACTGAAGACCAGCCCTCACGCCGCGTGCGGCAGTATTTTGAGATACTTGCTCAAGATTGCCTGCAATTGATGCGGATTGAAGGGCTTGGCGATGTAATCATCCATTCCCACGCCGATACATTTCTCGCGGTCGCCTTTCATCGCATGTGCAGTCATAGCGATAATGGCCACCGGCAATGAATTTTTCGTTTTTTCAAATCCACGGATATGGCGCGTAGTTTCATAGCCATCCATGATCGGCATCTCCACGTCCATCATGATAATGGAATATTTGTCGGGAGAAAAACGCTCGATGGCTTCCTGCCCATTGCGTGCCACCTCGTAGCGGTAGCCGAAATTCTTGAACATGATGGTGGCAACCAGCACGTTCGGTTCATAATCCTCAACCAGTAGAATAGGCAACATTTGAGCGTTGGCCTGCATATCGAGATAGATGATATTTTCCTGGTAGTGCTTCTGGCTATCGCTATCGCTGGCTTCAACCGGCAAGGAAAGATGCAGCACGAAAGACGATCCTTGGCCGACAACGCTGGTAACCGTAATCGAGCCGTCCATGCGCCTAGCGAGCGCCTGCGAGATGGCAAGGCCAAGACCGGTGCCGCCATATTTGCGGGTGATGGATGCGTCGGCCTGAATGAATTTATCGAAAACAAGGCCGATTTTATCTTCCGGGATGCCGATGCCGGTGTCTGTGACCGTGACTGTAATCTGCTTTTTCCCGTTACCTTTGCCGCCGTTGGCAAAGAGAACGGATACGCTACCTCCCCGCTCGGTGAATTTAACTGAATTGCCGACCAGGTTGAGCACGATCTGGCGAATGCGCCCGCTATCGCCGATATAGGTCTTGTAAAGCCCTGATTCGTAATGGGCGATGAGGTTGACGCCTTTTTGTTTCGCCCTGACCGACATGACGCTGACCACCTGATCCAGCAGCGAGGTCATACTGAATGGCGCATCCTCCAGATCAATGTCCTGCGATTCCATTTTATCAATGTCCAGCAAGTCATTAATCAGCCGCATGAGCGATTCCGAGCTGGTTTGCAATACATCGACGCATTGCTTTTGTTTTTCATCGAGCCTCGTCGTCTGCAAAATGTGGGTTAGCCCGATCACCGCATTCATCGGCGTGCGGATTTCATGGCTCATATTGGCCAAAAAATCGGATTTTGCCTTATTGGCTTTTTCAGCAACCAAAGTGGCAATCTCGGCAGATGCTTGTCCTTTTTGCGCGAATTGTATGGCATCTTCGGCCGATTCACGCCCTCTATCAGCCACTTCCTGTTTTGCGTCGTTTTTAACTTTTAATTTTTCAGCAATCGTCACGTTAGACTTGGCTAGATTGTGCGCAACATGTGTCAGACCAAGCGCGTGTGCAGTAGCGGTCTTTTTTGCGTCCCATTGTACATAAATGAATACCAGAATGAATCCTACCAACCCAACGGCAATGAGCAATTCATCCTCCTGATATTCGCCGCCTGCACGAAAAATGGGTAACAACAGCAATAAACTCACCGCAAGAATTATATACAGGCCATAATCCAGCAGGAATTTTTTGAAAGAAACCATGAGTTTTTTTTATCCTAATCTGCCATAAGGCCATTGGTGAAAGCATCCAGCGTATCCATGGCGCGGGAAATGGAAAGCGATTGCTTAAGCATCATTCGCGGCATCCGGCAGAGACGATGCAGACAAGAAAGCGTCACAATGGCCAACATCACAGTGATCATGATGGCTAAAATGCCAATAACCAGCATCGCCATTAGCTGCCCTATTCCATAATATAGCAATGTGAAATAAACGGCATACAGGCCACCCACCAGCATTGTACTTACCATGATCGAAACGACAATCGTAAGCCCTGCGGCCACCATGATGCCGGATAGAAGTTTATGAAACAGCCACTTGCCATAGATTCTCTGTGCGAGGCCGATGATGGCAAGCAGCTTTTCCATGTACGTGACTAACGGCGAAGAAGTGCGCCGAGCAACACGCCTACTCCAAGCGCAATCACACTTGAGCGCACGGGATTGGAGCGAATCTCGGTGGTTACCTTATCGCTCGCCTGCGAAATTTCATCGCTGGCGGCATTGACCATGCTGCGAACCTTGCGCCCGGCTTGATTGGCCACGTCATGCAAATCATTATTCAATTCATGCGCAATATGCTGTGAATCATTCTTCAGTTTAATGGCTTCGTCTTTCGTTGCAGTTGAAAACATAGCGGTACTCCTTCAAGGTTAAATTATGGTGGGTTAGTTATTGGCGGCAGGTAACGTTATTGAGAGGGATATATTGTCCGCCTAAGTAAGCGCCGCCGAGCGTACCGGCGATGGTGGCGGCGGTATTTCCGTTGCCCTTGCCCACCTGGTTACCCGCGATGCCACCTACAGCGCCACCGGCAATGTAGCCGAGCACGTTGCCATCGTTGCAACGCGGTTGGGCGGGAGCGGCGGATGCAATCGCCTGTGAATGCTGCTTAGGTCGCACATGGTTTTGTGCCACTGGCTGCAATGTTTCCCGGGTAATATAAGCGGCGGCGAAGGCGGTGCTTGCCACCAGCACGATAATTATGATGCCTGCTCCTATCAGTTTTTTATTCATGCTTTTCATAATGGCCTCCTAAAAATATGTGGAGCGTCCTCCCTACTGAGGCGGTATTAAGCGGATACAACGACTATCGTGGTTAGGTTCTTGTTCATAAAATGTTCCTTTGTTAAAATATTAAATACGGCCAGTGAGCAATAAAATGAGCAGGATGATAACAAGCAGTCCTGAGCCACCGCTGGGGTAATAACCCCAATTCTTACTATGCGGCCAGGTTGGCAACGCTCCCACCAGAATGAGGATAAGAACGATGAGTAAAATGGTTGAAAATGACATAAAATCCTTGACTTTTTGGTTGGCTGTTATCCGCCGTAAATGACGTATGCCCCGGCCGGTACGCGGGATTTGATGTCATTGCAGGATTCAACAGCGGGCTGATTGGAAGGCTGGCGATCCGTAAACCACACGCGGCACATGCCACGCGGAGGGAACATATTTTCCGGAACGTTTAAACCATCGTCTCTGGTTATATAATCGCCATTGCGATCATAATAACCGCGACGGTCATAATGATTATCGCCGTAATCTGCGCGGTCGTGATGGTAATCACGCGTTCCGCCCGGAAGAGGGGAATGTGCGTTGGTTTGCATATTGTGCGGCGTATCGGTCGCTATCCAATTGCCGTTAGCATCGTAATATCCGCCGTCAGGCGTGCCACATGCGGCCAGCAGCGATACGAGGTATACGCAGGCAATCACTGTCACGCTGCGTCTACCGGGAAAATGAATGTAGCTCATAAAATCTCCTTCATAGGGTGTAGCTATGAAGTGACAGAGTCCCTGCAAAGTTGCGAGGCGAGTTAACCGCCGTTCGGTAAGGAACCTATAAGGATGGCTATTTTGGCCTGGCCTTATCCAGCATATCGGCAATCACACCATCTATTTTACGTGCCTCTATGAGCGCGGTATGGATAAGAGTGTCCCTGTCCTCAGTCGAAAGCGTTTCTTTCATGCGTTCCATAATCTCCAACGATCCGATGATGCTGACGAACGGCGTTTTGAGATCATGAGAAACCGCATTAAAAACCGCGCGAATGAGCCGCTGGCGTTCTTGCTTAAATTCCGGGGATTTTGTATCCATGATGCACTGTGCTGTTTATTAAGAATAATAGATACAACAAATGCGCCATTCTTTGCGAAATGGCGCATTTATCCTGAGTTCATTATTGCTGGTTGGTGGCTTTTTTCAGGTCATCACCTGCATCTTTGGCCGCATCGCCCAGTTTTTCGCCCGGTGTGCGATCCTTCAGTTGCCGTGATGCTTTATCAACGCCATTAGGCAATGCATTGATGGCGTCAGCGATTTTTTGCCCGTCGTCGCGCCTATCCGGCGCATTCAGCACGTAATAACCGACGATGCCGATCACGGTGACCAAGCCCATCACCAACAGAGTTTTTCCTTGGGGTTGTTGGCTCATGGCCTATTCCTCCGGGCTAAGTGCGTCATGATAGAAAGTGGCGGTCTCCGTGTCGCGTAGCAGCATTTCCAAGTCATTGTTTAACTCAAAGCGGTCGAATTCGCCATCAATCATCGGGATGTTGGCAAAGTAAGCTGGCGTGGTAATAACATGTTGCGAATACATGATGTATGCCCCTTATCCTATGGGTTCTTGATGTGTGAAATTTTGGTGCCTTCAATGCTTAAAGACGCCATCAATCCCTGCTGATCGAAAATGAAGGCATAGGCATCATCTTTCAGAGTGCTCGATGAAAGATTTTTAGCAACACCTTCGTTCACGACGACCACCGTTGGGCCAACGCCGATTTCCCAGCCGTGCGTTTCGTGAATATATTTGACTGCCTTGTCATTCATCAAAAATACCACGTATCCGTAGGATTGCGCACCGGCCTGCCAGCCGAAGGAGGCGGTGATGGAATTATAGTATCCATCGATTGTCGAATCCTGCTCCAAAACACCCTCGCCATAAGCACCACCAAAGATAAGGCCAGCCTTAACAATATTGGGGAAAATAAGCACTGCCTCCGCCTTTTTGGAAATATCGGCAGCAAGAGGATTGTTTTTGGTGAGCATATGCAACGCCTCGTCGGCATCTTTGTTCAGGTCGGCAGGCGTCTTTGCAAAGGCCGCGCCGGACATGGTTGTCAGCGCTCCGACCATAAACGCCAGCAAGGCAATTCGTAAGTTTTTCATATTAATATCCTTAAAAAGGGTTTTGTATTAAAGCCGACCGTAATCACTCTCTTGTAATGAAGCGATGCGACAAACGCATAGGCGTATATTTTTTACGTAAATATTATCCGATAGGAAAAACCGCCCGGCGTTGGGGAAGCGCCGCCGGGCGATTAACAGGCTAAACAGTATCGCTTGATTATGCAGCTTTGGTGGATGTGTTATAAGCATCTTCAATAGCTTTGATTCGCTTTTCAGCTTCTTCTTTGGCGATGCCTTGCAACTGCACCACTTTGCCAACGAACTGGTCACGCTTGCCTTCATAAAGCAAAATATCATTATCGGTGAGCTTACCAAAAGCTTCTTTGAATTTGCCTTTGAGTTGCTCGGCTTTGCCTTTTACTTGGTCATTATTCATAAATTTCTCCATTCGTTGTTAACACTGCCAATGACAGCGTATGCGATATGTAGAGCGCTATGAGTAAGGATACGATGCGTGGTATCCGGCGTTAGATAAGGAAGCTGTAAGGGACTGGCAGTCCTGCCATGCACACAGCTTCCGCCCGATGCGGTTATGCTCCATTTTATGGTTGCATAGCCGCCGTGGCGCATTGCAGAAATTTTTCCTGTAAATGCCATGCCTTCAGAGTGTTTCTGTGGCCGGCGCTGATAATGATGGCGCCGGCAAGCCGCGTGGTAAGAATATTATATAGGCGTGCCTCGGCGGCTTCGTCCAGTGACGAACTGGCTTCATCCAGCAGCACGACGTCCGGCTGGTGAAGCAATACGCGGGCAAAGGCGATTTTCTGCTGCTCGCCGGGCGATAGGTTCTGCGGCCAGTTATCACTGGCATCCAGATGCGAAGCCAACGTTTCCAGCCCGACGGCGGTCAGCGCCTCGGCGATAGCCCCGTCATCATACTCGCCGGGCAGATGCGGATAACAGGCAATCTCGCGCATGGAAATAACCGGCAGGTATGGTTTCTGCGGCACAAACATTATTTCGGCGTTTGCAGGCAGCGAAATTTCGCCCTCGCCATATGGCCACAGCCCTGCCAGCGCCCGCAGCAGAGTGGTTTTGCCGCTGCCTGAATGGCCTCTGAGCAGCAGACGGTCGCCGGGTTTCAGCTCAAGGTTGAAGTGGGTTACGAGCGGCGCGCCGCCCGGCAAGGTCAGCGTCAGGTTATTGATGATGAGCGATGCCGCCCCATGCGTGCGGACGGTAATTTTGCAGCGTAAGTTATCGTTGTTTGAGAGGCGAATCGCCGCGGTGAAATCGTTCAGCCGGTCGGTGGTCGCTTTCCAGTTGGCGAATTGCGGATATACGTTAATCAACCAGCTCATTGATCCCTGCACGCTGCCGAACGCCGAAGCGGTCTGCATCAGGCCGCCAAGCTGAATAGCTCCGGCAAAATAGCGCGGTGCGGCGACCATGACCGGAAAGATAATGGCAATCTGGCCATAGCCGGAGGTAAACCAATTCAGTTGCTTCTGCTTTTTCATGATTTGCCACCAGTTACGCAGGATATGGCTGAAACGTTCGCCCAGTAGTTCCTTCTCCACCGGTTCGCCCTTGTAGAAGGCGATATTCTCAACATTCTCGCGCAGGCGCACCATAGAGTAACGGAAATTGGCCTCAAAACGCTGCTGGTCGTAATTCAGCTTCACCAATGGCCTGCCGATTTTATGGGTAAGCCAGGTGCCGATGATGGCATAGAGCAACGCCGCCCACACCATGTAGCCTGGAATCGCTATGTGATACCCGTCAATATCAAACCCCAGCGTGCCGGAAAGCCCCCACAGAATGGCCACGAAAGATACCAGCGTCACCACCGAACTCAAAAGCCCGATGCCGAGAGAAAGCGTGCTGCTTATAAAACCATCAATATCATCGGCGATGCGCTGGTCGGGATTGTCGGTGCTTTTGTATATGACCTGCAGCCGGTAATAGGCATGACCAGACAGCCAGGCGTTTTGATAACTGGTCGTCATCCATCGGCGCCAGCGTATTTGCAGCATCTGGGTGAAATACTGGCTATACACGGCGCTGGCGATGAAAAGCGCCGCCAATATTGAAAATACGCCAAGCTGGTGCATGAACTGCGGCAGGTTCTTATTTTGCAGGGTATCATAGAATGCCGCATTCCATTTGTTGATTAACACGGAAATATACACCTGTCCCAGCGCCAGCCCGACGATGGTGACAAGCAGCACCCGGTCTTTCCAACGATTCTTGGAGTACCAGTAGGGCTTTGTCAGTTGCCAGGCGGTGGGAAAGGAAACGGAAATTTGTGAAGGCAAAATCATACTGCCTGTTTATCTCATCCGATCGTAAAACGCGATACCAAAGACAGCCGTCGGCTCCATCCGGCAAGACATACTAACGCCTTCATTCAGCGCGCCTTCTTTGCATAAACATCACGCAGGCCTGGATCGGGTATGTCGCGCCAATCATGCCCGCGCAGGACGGGGCTGGTGCCGCCTGTATCCATTCAACTGCCAGTTCCATGCGGTTTTTATAATATTCTCAAGGTGGGAATGTTTCGCTTTCCAGCCTAAAACCCGCCCGGCATTCGCAGGGTCGGCCACCAGTTCTGCCACGTCTCCGGCGCGGCGCGGCCTGGTTTCCACCGGGACCGCCCTGCCGGTAAGCTTTTCCACGCAATGAACAACTTCTTTTACCGAATGTCCTCGCCCGGTCCCTATATTGAGGGTCAGGTTCTTTTTTTCCTTGATCAGATACCCCAGCGCAAGCACGTGCGCCTCCGCAATATCGGTTACGTGAACATAATCGCGTATGGCCGTGCCGTCGGGCGACGGATAATCGGTGCCGTATATCTCAAATACAGGCCGGATACCGGCTTGTACCTGCATCAATACAGGCACCAGATTATTGGGCATTTCATGCAGACAGCCGGCTTCACCATCGGGATCGGCCCCTGCGGCGTTGAAATACCGTAACGCCGCAAACTGAATGGCATCGGAAATGAAGTAGTCCCGCAGCAGCCATTCGATCATTAACTTGCTGCTGCCGTAGGGGTTGATGGGAGCGGCTGTTTCCTCCTCGCCAATGGGCAATTTCTTAGCCGCGCCATACACCGCGGCAGTGCTTGAAAAAATAATGTTATTACATTTTTCTTCCCGCATGGCTTCAAGCAAGGTAAGGCTTCCGAACGTATTGGTATGGTAGTATTTATAGGGAAAATCCACCGATTCCCCGGCCGCGATAACACCAGCCATATGAATAACCGCCGCCGGCCTGTATTTCGCCAACACTTCTTTCAGGCGCGGCTTATCCAACACATCTCCATATTCAAAATTTCCCCATTGTACCATCGCCTGATGCCCGGATGAAAGATTATCGTAAGCAATGGGAACGTGGCCTTCAGCCTTCAGGGATTTACATACGTGCGATCCTATATATCCCGCGCCGCCGGTGACGATTACATCCATTTCCACATCCCTTTACCTATGAAACGAATACGCCAGCATAACGCCTGTTATCTAACAAAATATTAACATACCGGTACTGATCAGAAACAAAAAAACAGGCGGGCACCGGACGGCGCCCCTTGATCTTTCAGCAACGCTTGAAAATGCTGACCATCTGGTATTGCTTTACCAGGCAAAGCGGCGGCGCGGACAACGTCGCCAGCCGGCGCTGCAGATCGCGCAGGTAATAATGGCGCACTATCAGGGCGCCGCCATGACCGGGGGGGCGCGCCAGCCACTGCGGCAGCGTCGGAAATAAATCAGGCCGCTGCCCATGCTCCCTGCCATAGGCCAGGTCGTTGCTGGCGCTGTCAACGATGGCCAGCGGCCGCCCGGCATAAAACGCCAGCGATGAAATCTCCTCAAAGTCGCGGTAGACGGCAATACTTTCCGTGGGCGCGTGCGCTTTAAGAAAAAGTATCGTCGGCTTCTGGGAAATCACCGGCTCGCCCAGTTGCGCGACAGTAAGCAACAACGGCAACAGCACCCCGGCGGGGATACAAAAAAGCAGCAGCGCCGCATCAGGCGACCGCCGCCAGCGCCAGCAGACAAACAGCCCGAGCGACAGGACACAGACCGGCAGCAATATGTCCCGGTGAAAAACGAGAGAAGCAAGAATGCCGGTCAAGGCGCCGGTGTCCCGCGGCTTGATATGGCTGATCCATGGCGTGGCGATAATGAACGCACTGGTCGCCGCCAGCGCCGCCAGCCCGCCCCGCCACAGAGAATGCCATTGCCGATGGCGCACGGCCAGATCAATGTGCAGGGCGGTCAGCATGACAAGCGGCGGCATTCCGGCCACCATATAATAATTGGCCTTGGCGCGCGACAGGGAGAAAAAAATAAAAATGAATAAAAACCATGTCCAGAGAAACCGCTTCAGCAGTGCCTCGCCTGCCGGCGCCGGGCCGTGCCACTGCATTCTGTGCCCCCACAGCGGCAGCCAGGCGATCGCCCAGGGAAAGAGGTAAAGCGGCAGGCGGATCAGATAATACCATACCGGCCCGTGATAATAATCGTGCGGCTGACGGTTGCCGAGGAAGCGCAGCACGTGCTCGTTGATGAAATAGAACCAGAGAAAGTTTTTGTCCTGCAGCGCCGCGGCAATGTGCCACGGCGCGACGATAAGCAAAAACGCCGCAATCGCCAGCGGGTCGAGCGCCTGCACGAAGCGCTTGCCATTATTCTCAAGCAGCAGGAATAACAGCCCGGTGCCGCCGGCCAGCGCCGCGGCCACTATCCCCTTGGCCATCACCGCGGCGCCCACCATGGCATAGCAGAACACCAGCCAGCGCCGGCATCCTGCGGCATACCAGAGATAAAACGCCATCAGCGCGATGCTTAGGGCAGCGGTCATCAGCATGTCGCAATAGACGGTGCGTCCGATGACAAGAATCACCGGCGACGTCGCCACCACCAGCCCGGCGATAGTCCCTGCCCTGCCACCGGCATGTTTCGTCAGGAAGCGCATCATCGCCAGCGCCAGCAGCAGCGTGGAGAGCGCCACCGGCAACCGTGCCGCAAATTCGTTTTCGCCAAGAGCGCGCATGGAAAGCGCCGTCAGCCAGTACAGCAGCGGCGGCTTTTCAAGGTATGGCACGCCGTTCAAATGCGGGATAATGAGAGTGCCGCCATGCAGCATATCCAGCGCCACCGAGGCGTACAATCCTTCATTATTGTCAAGCAGTCCATAACTGCCCAGCCCCCACAGGCAGCCCAGCGGCAGCAACACGGCGCAAAGGAGGCGAAGCCCCGTCGGGTTTTCCGTCGTCGTCACGTCAGGCGGCCCGCCGCTCGAGGTCGAGCAGGTATTGCTTGGCCTTAAGACCGCCGCCGAAGCCGGTAAGCGCGCCTGTACTGCCTATGACGCGGTGGCACGGCACCACGATCGCCAGCGGATTGCGGCCATTGGCCATGCCGACGGCGCGGGCTTTTTTCGCATCCCCAACGCGACGCGCCTGTTCGCCATAGGAAATGGTTTGCCCGTAAGGAATCTTCTGCAACTCGCGCCATGCCTTGAGCTGGAACATGCTGCCCTGCGGATCGAGCGGCAGGTCGAATGCCTTGCGCCTTCCGGCGAAATATTCCTTAAGCTGCGCCTCGGCTTCTTTAAGGATGGGGTGCCCAATTTCCTCCTCCATCAGGGGAGAGGCCGAGCATGTCCGCCGAAGCCCTGGCGGCGATGGGAGGGTGGCGTTCCGGCGCACATTTTGAAATTGCACCGCACACAGTCCTTTGTCCGACGCCGCCAGCCGGAGCGGTCCAACGGGAGAGGCAATGGTTTTGCAGTAGAGCATATGCCGGAGCATGGGTTTCTCCTTGTGCTAATCCTGCGGGCTGCGGCGTGTCCGCCGAAGCCTCCTGTCCTCCGAAGCTTTAGCGTAGGAGGATGGCGAAGGCGGAAGCAGCAGCACAGGACCCCGCGCAATCGCCGACGCGATTCGCAGGATTTATTCAATTACCGTATATCTGGTCGAAACTGCCGCCGTCGTCAAAATGTTTTTTTTCCGCCGCTTCCCATCCGCCGAAATCGGCGATGGTGACGAGGCGCATCGGCGGGAAACGGCTTTTGAATTTCGCGGCCACCGCCGGATCGCTCGGCCGGTAACGATATTTGGCGGCCAGCGCCTGCGCTTCCGGCGAATAGAAATACTCAAGATACGCCTTCGCCACGTCAAGCGCACCGTCCTCTTTCGCATTCTTATCGATGACGGCAACCGGCGGCTCGGCAAGAATGGAGATGGAGGGATACACAATCTCAAACGCACCCGGCGACACCTGCTGCATGGCGAGAGACGCCTCGTTCTCCCACGAAATCAGCACGTCGCCGATGCCGCGCTGCACAAAGGTGATGCTCGATCCGCGCGCGCCGGTATCCAGCACCGGCACGTTGCGGTAGAGTTCGCCCATGAACTCGCGCATTTTCACCGCGTTGCCATCGTATTTCGCTTTCGCATATGCCCATGCCGCCAGATAATTCCAGCGCGCGCCGCCGGAGGTTTTCGGATTCGGCGTAATCACCTGCACGCCGGGCTTTACCAGATCATCCCAGTCCCTGATATGCTTCGGGTTGCCCTTGCGGACGAGGAATACAATCGTCGAGCTATAGGGGCAGCTATTGTGCGGCAGGCGGCTTTGCCAACTGGCCGGCAGCAGATGCGCCTTGCTGGCAATCATATCGATGTCGTAGGCCAGCGCCAGCGTCACCACGTCGGCCCTGAGTCCTTCAATCACCGAGCGCGCCTGCACGCCCGATCCGCCGTGCGACTGGTGGATGACCACCTCCTGCCCGGTTTTCCGTTTCCAATAGGCCGCGAAGACGGTGTTGTAGGCCTCATAAAACTCGCGTGTCGGGTCGTACGACACGTTGAGCAGCGTGACCGTCGCCGCATGGGCGGGAAGTGCAATGGCCAGCAGAGCTATTGCAAATAAATACGATAGTTTCATAGAGCCTCTCTCTTACTTCCTCTCTCCCGCGTGCGGGAGAGAGGAAAATTCAAATCCGGCGGCTCGGAAATTTTCATCGGTTGTAGCTTCTACCAGATAAATCGGGTTTCTACACCTGTTGTCTTTTACAAAATTATCACGTATAAAAACCGGATGCTTCACTCCGCTGCATTACTGGCTGCCGATCAATCGCGCAGCGCCGACAAAACCGCCATCGAGGGCGGTATGCCCGGGGTTGCGCTGATGGAGCGCGCCGGCCGCGCCGTGGTCGATGTCGTCTGCCAGCATTTCCGCCCGTGCATGGCGCTGGTCGTCTGCGGTGTCGGCAATAACGGCGGCGACGGTTTTATCGCTGCAAGAATCCTCAAAGAACGCGGCTGGACGGTGATGCTGGCCGTCGCCGGCAATGCCGACGCCATCACGGGCGATGCCAAACGCGCCAAGGATAAATGGAACATGGCGGGCGGCGCCTCGCGCACCTTCTCGCCGGGGTTGCTGCGCGACTGCGGCGTGATTGTGGACGCCATCTTCGGCACCGGCCTTTCCCGCAACGTTGAAGGCGCGGCGCTCGACGCCATCAACGCCATCAACGCCGCACACCTGCCGGTAGTATCGGTCGATATCGCCAGCGGCATCGATGCCGATACCGGCCATGTCATGGGCGGCGCCATCCGCGCGCGCCACACCGTCACTTTCGTGCGTCCCAAGCCCGGCCATGTATTGCTGCCCGGCAAGGCGCATACCGGCGAATTGCATGTATACGATATCGGCATCTCCGGCGAAGGCATCGCCCCCAGCCAATACCTGAACCTGCCGGAACTCTGGAAAAGCGCCTTCCCTTTCCCCGCCCCCGAAGCCAATAAATACACGCGCGGCCACGCCGTCGTCATCGGCGGCGGCATCAACATGACGGGCGCTTCGCGGCTGGCCGCCATCTCGGCGCTGCGCGCCGGGGCGGGATTGGTAAGCGTCGCCTGTTCGCCGGAAGCGCTGCCGGTGTATGCTTCCTCCCTGCTGGCGGTGATGACGAAGCCCGCCGCCGATTTGAAACAGCTAAAGGAATTGCTGGAAGACAAACGCATCACCACGGTGCTCATCGGCCCCGGCTGCGGCGTGGACGAAGCGACGCGCGAACGCGCGCTGTATATATTATCGCTGAAAAAACCCTGCGTCATCGACGCCGACGCCATCAGCGCCTTCGCCGAAAATCCCAAACAATTATTCTCGGCGCTGCACGCCTCGGCGGTGCTGACGCCGCACGAGGGCGAATTCACCCGCCTCTTTAAGAGCGAGGGCACCAAGTCGCAGCGCGCCGCCGACGCGGCGCGGCAGAGCGGCGCGGTGATTCTCTTCAAAGGCAATGACACGGTGATTGCTGCGCCCGGCGGCCGCGTCGCCATCAACGCCAATGCGCCGCCGTGGCTCGCCACCGCCGGTTCGGGCGATGTGCTGGCCGGCATCATCACGGGACTTTTGGCACAAGGAATGCCCGCCTTTGAAGCCGCCTGCGCCGGCGCATGGATGCACGGCGAAGCAGCAACCGGCTTCGGCCCCGGCCTCATCGCCGAGGATATTCCCGCCGCCCTGCCCGCCGTGTTCAGGAAACTCTATGGCTGACGCACGGCGCGTGGTCATCTCCGGCCGCGTGCAGGGAGTCGGATTTCGCGCCTGGACCGTCGCCACCGCCCGTAATTTTAATTTGCAGGGCTGGGTGCGCAATTGCAGCAATGGAACGGTCGAAGCCGTATTCTCCGGCGAGGAAACAAACATCACAGCTATGATCGAATCCTGCAAATCCGGCCCGCCCGCTGCGCGCGTGGAGTCCATCGATCAATTTTCATGGAAAGAAGAAATAACGGGCGGCTTTATCGCAAGGCCGACGGCTTAATTATTTTTATCCCGCTGGTCACGCTCGGTATGAAATTTGTGCAGCACGCGGTGCATCACCGGCGCCATCAGGATGGTGATGACGGTAATCACGAGGAAGCAGCTATAGAGCGCGTAGGCCGAGGCGAACAGCTTGCTCTCCCAGTTATGCAGATCGCCGACCGGCCCCATACCGCCCAAGATCATCGAGGCATTGAGCAGCGCGTCGATCCACGGCATCCCGTCGGTGAAACGGTAGCCGAGCACGCCCGCCAGCAGCGACGCGGAGACAATAATCACAGCCAGAACGATAGAGCGTTTCATATAACTTTACCTTCTGTTTCCCCTTTCCTGCTTCCGCCCCGGCACCCGATCCGGCACGCGGGAAAACGGAAAATACGAAATTAATCCTCAATCTCCTCAAATTCGGCGTCGATGACGCGCGGCATTTTTTCCGGCGGCGGTTTTTTCGGCGCGGGCGGCGGCGGCGGCCTCATCCGCCCATGATATAAAAACATTCCCCGCCGCCACCACTGGCGCAGCAACAGCAGCGCCGTCGCCGCCAGCGTCAGGCCGGCAAACCATACCAGCAGCACGAAGCCGAACGTCATCGCCGT
>JAGWIM010000040.1 GCA_028873525.1 Pseudomonadota bacterium | reverse complement strand
CAAATTCGCCGCTGGTCACAAAGAATCCTTTTTGTGCCTTGTCGTCCATAATTGCTGCATAAAATTTCTGTAGATCGGGACGTCCGGAAGTTTGCTTTTCTCCATATCTTTTACATTCAACAATGGCCTTTTCATCGCCTTTTGTGAGAATCGCATCCCGCCCATAATCATTCGTGTAAGGCGTTTGTTCTACCTTATAACCAAGCCGCTCAAACATTTTTGCAATTTCATCCTCAAATTGCTGCGGACTTAAATGACGCAATTCTTCCAGACTGAGGACTATTGATTTAGCTAGTCTTGCTGCTTCATTATTCCTAAGTTCAGCAGCAGCGTTGCGTAAGTCACGCGCTTGCTGTTCAGCCTCCATTCTTTTTCGATACTCTTCTTCAGCAATGATTTTTTCGTGTTTACATTTGCTACAAAGATTTCTGGTTTTTCCACCAGTAACGCCATGTGGACAAGGTATTCTAGCCTCGAAAAAATTTTCAA
Organism: Pseudomonadota bacterium; assembly: GCA_028873525.1. Lineage (GTDB taxonomy): Bacteria > Pseudomonadota > Alphaproteobacteria > Rickettsiales > SXRF01 > JABDCD01. The sequence goes on along the minus strand of JAGWIM010000040.1, from coordinate 16,709 downwards.
GCTTTGTGTGTAATATAGCAAATAAAATACCTGCAAGAATCCACCCTCCCATGAAGGTAACTATTAATGCATTTCCAAAAGCCCCAGCCACAGTAGTGCGATGAGAAAAATTGTATATCCCGACCCAAAGCAAAGAAAAATATAGGACGAAGGATATGAACCAAATTTTATTTTCAGTAGTGAGTGGTGTGCGCCGAGATGATTGTATGGCTTTTATAATTTCTGCGGAAATTCCTATTACAAGTCCGCAGACAAGGAACAAACTAATTGAATAAATTAAAGTTTGAGGAACTCTGACAGAGAAGAAGGAATAAATAATGGTGAATGAGATGATGCCAAAAAGTGCATATCCCCAACATGATGAGAATTTTTTCTTTAGATTGAAAGTCATGCTACTTCATTCTTGCCCCCGCAAACCAATTACCCGGAACAACCACTGATTACAAGCGTAAGCCAACGCTTGCCCCAGCTTTAACCTTCGTTTATATTCGCCTTCCCATGACCGAAGCCACATCCCCCGACAGCCCTGAACTTGCCGGTTTGCGCCGGCAGATCGACGCCATCGACGATAAAATCGTCGATCTGCTCATCGAGCGCACCGGCGTTGTTTCGCAGGTAGGCGGCCTGAAAAACCGCGCCGCGCCCGGTGTCTGCCCGATCCGCCCGGGCCGCGAGGCCGATATGGTGCGCCGCATCATGCAGAAATTCGACGGTGCCGCTTTCCCGCCCGCGGCGGCGGCGGCGCTCTGGCGCATCGTCATCGGCGCGTCAACTTCGGTGGAATCGGCGCTCACCGTGTCGGTGCTGGCGGCCGACGGCGACCATGATCTGTTCTGGCTGGCGCATGAATATTTCGGCCCGGCGGCGCAGATTTCCCGCCAGCCGCAGGTCAAGCGCGTCATCGGCGATGTGATGGACGGTAAGGCCTCCGTCGGTATCGTGCCGCCGCTGCGCCGTCTGGATGCCACTGCCGACTGGTGGACCAGCCTGCTCGGATCCGGCAAGGGTATGCCAAAAATTTTTGCCCGCCTGCCGTTCGTTTACCCGGAGCCGCCGGGGCAGGGCGCGCCGATGGCGCTGGCGATCGCCCGCATTGCGCCGGAGGCATCGGGCGACGACGTATCGTTCGTTGTGCTGGAGACCGGCCCTAATGTTAGCCAGAGTCGCCTGCAGACGGCCTTTGCCACCGCCAGGCTTGAAGCCAATTGGATTAATATTGCCACGCTCCATCCCGATTCGCGGCATCATCTGGTCGAGGTCAAGGGTTTTCTTACGCCGGAAAATGACGGCCTGAACCCGCTCACAACGGCGCTGGGAGACTCGCTGATTAAGGTCAGCCTCCTCGGCAATTATGCCGCGCCGGTGATGCTGACACCCAAAAGAAAACAGCCCTATGCTGCCCCGTCTTCCGCAGCCTAAGCCCGGCATCCCCGGCATCGCGCCGTATGTCGGCGGCAAGTCGAAGGCGTTGGGCGGACGCGCCATCAAGCTGTCGTCGAACGAATCGCCGCTCGGCCCAAGCCCCAGGGCGCGCAAAGCTTTCATTGAGGCCGGCAAGCGCCTGCACCGCTATCCCGATGGCAATGCGACGGTCTTGCGTGAAGCCATCGGCAAGGTGCACGGCATCGCGCCGGAGCGCATTGTCTGTGGCGCCGGTTCGGATGAATTGATTGGATTGCTCGTTCATGCTTATGCCGGTGAGGGTGATGAGGTGCTCTACAGCGAGCATGGCTTTCTGATGTATAAAATTTATGCTCAGGCGGCGGGGGCGACGCCGGTTTCAGCACCGGAGAAAAATTTGCGCACCGATGTGGATGCGCTGCTTGCTCGCGTCAGCCCGCGCACGAAAATCGTCTTCATCGCCAACCCCAATAATCCGACCGGCAGTTATATCGGCAAAAAAGAATTGCAGCGACTGCACAAGGGATTGCCGCCGCATGTCATCCTCGCTGTGGACGGGGCATATGCGGAGTATGTCGAAAATTTCCCCCTCTCCCTTCAGGACAGGGGCGAGGGGTACAGCTGTGGCCATGAACTGGCTGCCACCACTGAAAACACCGTTATGCTGCGGACGTTTTCCAAGATATATGGGTTATCTAGCCTCCGCGTCGGCTGGGCATATGCGCCCGCCGCCATCATCGACGCGCTGAACCGTATCCGTGGGCCGTTCAACGTGTCGCAGCCGGGGCAGGAAGCCGCCGCCGCCGCGATGCGTGATACGGCTTTTACCGCCAAAGCGCGGAAATTCAATGCGCGCTGGCTGGCGTGGCTATCGCGTGAGATCGGCAAACTGGGACTTAAAGTCTATCCCAGCATTGCCAATTTCCTGTTGGTCGAATTTCCAAAGGGAAAGCACAACGCTGCCAAGGTCAATGCCTTCCTGATGAAGCGTGGATTAATTGTACGCGAGGTAGGGAATTATGGCTTGCCGGAATGTTTGCGCATCAGCGTCGGGCTGGAAGAAGACAACCGCGCCGTGATCAAGGCGCTGCGCGATTTCCTGAGTTGATATGTTTGGGCGCATCACCATCATCGGCCTCGGGCTGATTGGCAGCTCCATCGCCCGTGCCGCACATGAACGCAAGCTGGCGAAAATCATCGTTGGTTGCGACGCCGACAAAGCCTCACTGGAGTATGCCCGCAAGCATGGTTTTGTCGATGAAGCCATAGCCGATCCGGTGCAGGCCGTCACAGGCAGCGATTTAGTGATACTGGCGACGCCGCCGTCAACGCTTGGCGGCATTGCCATAACCATCGCGCCGAAGCTGAAAGCGGGCGCTATCGTCATGGATGTCTGCTCGGTCAAACAACCGGCGATTGACGCTATCGTGCCGCATTTGCCGGAGCGTGTTTTTTTCATCCCGGCACACCCTATCGCCGGAAGTGAGCAATCGGGTGTTGTCGCCGGGAGTGCTGATTTATTTAACGGCAAGCGCGTTATCGTCACACCGGAGCAGGGCGAGAAAACCCCCGCGCTTGTCGCCATGATGCAGTTTTGGCAGGACATGGGCATGGGCGTGCGCGTGGAAGCCATGCCGGCGCTGCTGCATGATCTGGCCTATGCATATGTGTCGCACCTGCCGCAACTGCTGGCCTTCGCTGCCGCGCCCCTTGCCGAAGGTGCGCCGCCGCCATTCCTGCGGCTGGCAGACTCCCCGGCGGTATTATGGGAAAATATTTTTGAACTCAATAAGGAAAATATTTTAAAGGCTTTAGACCGGTATCTTGATGTGATTTCCCATATCATCAAAGAGCTTTCGCAGGCACCGGAAGAACCTCTCTCTCTTCGGGAGAAGGTCAAGGGTGAGGGCGTTTCCATTTCGCTGCCCTCACCCGGCGCTTCCGCCTTTGCCAAGGTTTCGGTGGACACGTCGCGCCACCCTGAAAGGTTAAAAAACGACATCCAGATGTCGTTTTTTGAACCTTTCAGCCCGGAGGGAGAGGGTGTAATTCGCAGCACGCTGTTCCCGCGCCTCGCCGCTTCGTGTCTGGTTACGACGGTGATGGAGGCCGAGAAAAAGGCTGGATTCCCCATGGCGCGTTACGCCGGCAGCGGATTTGCCGATTTTACCGCGCCCGCCGGCGTTCCGCCGGATGGAGATATTGAATCCATCTCCGGCCACCATGCGGCCATGGCGGCGTTGCTGGATGTGTATGCCAAAAGGCTGAAAACCATGCGCGGCGCGCTGGCGGCGGGAAATTTTAAAATACTTCGGCTTCACTCAGGATGACAAGCAGTTCTTTATGCGTGTGCACATGCGCGCGGTAGGGGAAACCGTGGAAATGCGTGGTGGTGTATTTCAGGTGGTGGCGCGCTGATTCGCCGTAGAGAATTGCCGTGCAGCCAGTTGTATTGGCGCACTCCAGATCAATATCGGAATCACCGATGAACCAGACGTCGCTTCCCGGCTTGATGGGGCTTTTCTCAAACGCGAGAATCACCGGGTCGGCATGGGGCTTGTCTTGCGGTGCGTCGTCGGAGCCGACGACGACATTGAACAGCGGCTGCCAGCCTAAATGCTCGACCTCCTGTCGCAAATTCACAGCTTTCTTGTTGCTGACGACGGCGGAAAATAATCCCCGCTCCTTCACATATTTTATCACCTTCGCCGCGCCGGGCAGCGGCTTTAGTTTCTCAAGGTGCAGACTGCGGTATTGCTGCTGGTAGAATTCGCCGGCCTTCTGCCACTCTCCGCCGAAAATTTCCGGGAAGGAATCGCGCATGGATTTGCGCACGCGGGCTTTTGTTTCGTCCAGCGTCCAAATGGGGAATTGCCACTTCGCAAAGGTGGCGTTGATGGCTTCGTGGATAATTGGCCAGGTATCGACCAGCGTATTGTCCCAATCAAAAATGACGGCGCGCGGCGAAGGGAGCGTCACAATATTTTCCCCGTCTGCCTTAATACATGCGCACTATACAGCTCCTGCAGCTTGTGCGTCACCGGCCCGGGCTTTCCGCCGCCGACCGTCATGTCATCAATCTTCACCACCGGCAGCACGTTGGCGGAGGTTGAGGTAAGAAACGCCTCCGTTGCTTTTTTCATTTCCATCGCGCTGAACGGCCGCTCGGCGACGGGGATACCAGCCTTCTTTGCCAGTTTCAGCAGCACGTCGCGCGTGATGCCGCCTAAAATCTCATGGCCGGTCGGGTGCGTAATCACCTCGCCGTTGCTTACGATATAGGCGTTGGACGCCGCGCCTTCGCCGACCGTGCCGTTGTCTTCGATCAGCCACGCCTCGCGCGCCTGGTGTTTGCTGGCCTGCTGCTTGGCGAGGATGTTGGCGAGCAACGAGATGGATTTGATGTCGCGCCGCGCCCAGCGTAAATCCGGCGCGGTAATCACCTTCACGCCGTTCTTCACCTCATGTTCTTTCGGTAATTTGGCGGCGCAGACGGTCATCACCAGCGATGATTTTGTATGCTTGGGAAACGGGTGGTCGCGCCGCGCTACGCCGCGCGTCACCTGGATATAAAGCCCGCCGTTGTCGCGCCCGTTGCGGGCAATTAACTCGCGGATGATGATAGGGAGTGCCGCCGGGGCGACCGGCGAGGCAATCTCAATCTCGCGCAGGCTGCGATTGAACCGGAGGAAATGAAGTTCCGCGTCGAGCAACCTTCGGTTGTAAAACGCGATATATTCATACACGCCGTCGGAAAACTGGTAGCCGCGATCCTCGATATGCACCATCGCGTGGGCATGCGGTAGGTAACGGCCATTGACGTAAGCAACATGGGGCATATCAGAATCCTTCAAGGTCATGAATGCCGCCGCTTAGGAATAGCCGCGGCGCGAAGCCAAAATCTTTCTCTGCCTCATCGTGAAAAAAAATCAAGTCGTCATTCATGCGTAGCGCCGTATCAGCGCTGAAGGAAGCTCTCCGAAACAGGGCGCTTGCCATGCCCATTGCCAACGGCAGCAGCCTTGTGACCACCAGCCGTGCGGGCAGGTGGCTGACGGCAAACAGTCGTTCCAGCAGTTCGCGGCAGGTGAGTATCTCGCCGCCGCTTAAATTATAGCTTTTGCGTGCCGCGGCGGCGGCGGGGATAGCCTGCAGCGCCGCCATGGCCACATCGTCGGCATGAACGGGTTGGCGGCGTCCGAGCGCCGGCGGATAGATTGGGAAAAAGCCGAACCGGTGGATAAAGCGGAAGGCTGAGGCTATACCGCCGTCAAGCCTAGTGCCGTAGGTAAGTGTCGGTCGCAGGATGGTCCATGCCGTCTCAAGGCCGGCGCAGCGCGAGGCGATTTCGCCTTCTGCTGCCGCCAGCCTTGCCGCCATCTGCCGCTCGTGGCGGTTTTTGGAGAGCGCGTGCGTGTACATGGCGGTCGAGCCGATGGCGATAATCCGCCTGGCTCCGGCGGCGGCCAGCCGTTCGATTTCCGGCGGCAACTGCCATAGCGGTGCGCAATGCACGGCGATGTCCGCAGTAGGCAGCGCTGCCTCGGCGAGGCTTGCCTTTATCCATGTAAGCCGCATATGCGGAAATGCCACCGGTTCGCTGCTGACGGCCGTGACCGACGCACCCGCCGCCAGCATTCTGCGCACCACGCAAAGGCCGATAGAGCCTGCTGCGCCGGTGACGATCACCGTTTTATCCGTAAACTCATGAGTTTCAGGCAAGTCGGCCAGTCCCACCGCCAGCGTCATAAGCCGCCGTGATGCTGTGCTTATGCCTTGGCCGTTCTCACCTCTTGCCGAATTGAGAGCGTATCTGGCAAGCGTGACAAGACAAGAAAGCGGCAACCACGGCGATTTATGTTGCTTCCAGAAATGGCGATACTGGTAACGTAACATATCTTTTGTGCCCCGCCAGCCGACGGTTGTCTCGCTGGGAAGCCGGGCCACGGCAAGTTGCGTAAGCGCGATAACCCGACCGCCGCCCGCGCGCGCGCGCGCGCAAAAATCCAGCCCGGCCGCCTGCAGGGAAAAACTTTCCTCCAGCCCGGCCAGGCGCTGGTAATCCGCCGCTTTTACGCAGAAAAATGAGATGGGTACGGCCATGAGTTCCTTCGCGCGGAGGCCGATGAATTGCTGCGGCGTTGCCGCAAGCGGTGAAAGCCCAGCCACCACGGCGTTCGGTGCTTCCCTGAATGCCGCCATGACATCCGCTAGCGCACCCGGCGGCAGCAGGAAATCAGACGAAAGCAACAACAGGAAATCGCCGGTTGCCTGCTTCGCGGTTGCATTGCAGGCGGCGGAAAAGCCCACTTGCTGCCCGGTGATGACCTTGATCCGCTCGTCGGTCAGCGCCATTTGCTGCAGCCGTGCCAGCACGTCCGGCCAGGCGCCGCAATCGGCGACAATTAGCTCCGCCAGCTCGCGCTGCGCCAGCACGCTTTTCACCGACGCCAGCAGGCCGGGGCATGAGCGCAACGTGACCATGATGACGCTACAGCTCATGCGCGCCCCCACAGCGGCGGATTCGCCGCGTAATCTTTCCAGTGTTGCAGGTTTCTGTCACGGTCGGAGACAATGGGCTGCTTGACCGGCCACGGAATATTCAACGCCAGGTCATCGAACCGGATGCCGCCTTCGCCTGCCGCATTGTAATAGGCGGTGACTTTATAGAGCATGTCGGCGGGTTGGTTTCCCAGCACGCAGAACCCATGCGCGAAGCCTTCAGGAATCCAGAACATTAGACCGTTCTCGCCGGACAGTTCGACGGCATGATGCTGGCCGAAGGTTGGCGAATTTGGCCGAATATCCACCGCCACGTCCCACATTTTTCCGCTTAAGCACCCGACCAGCTTTCCCTGCGGGGAGAGGTGCTGATAATGCAGCCCGCGCAACACGCCGGGCAAGGAGTGTGAATGGTTGTCCTGCACGAACGGCGGCAGCCCGGCCTCGGTGAAGCGCTGCGCATGGAACCGTTCGGCGAAAAAGCCGCGATTGTCCTCGCGCATTTCCAGCCGGATGATTTTAAGCCCCTCTATCTTGCAATCCTGAATCTGCATAATATTCTTCAATACATTCCTTCAGTCCCTCCTGCCAGGGGGGAAGCGTTACGCCGGGCATTGCCGCCGCCGAACAGTCGAGCCGCGAGTTGAGCGGTCGCCGCGCCGGCAGCGGATACTCTGACGCGGGTATAGGGTTAATCCGCCGACATCTAAGGCTGAAGCCTCGTCTTCTGGCAAGCGCAAAAATCTCATTGGCGAATCCATGCCAGCTCGTTGCGCCGGAGTTGCATAAATGGAGAATTTCCCCACCCGGCGACTTCGTCGCCACCTTCTCCCGAAGGGACAGGGTTTGTAACGTCGCTTTAGCCAGGTGCGCCGCATATGTTGGCGCGCCGAACTGGTTGGCGACGACGCGAAGCTCACCCTTTTCCTGAAGTGCGCGTTGGATAGTGGTGAAGAAATTTTTCCCGTGCGCGTCATACACCCACGAGGTGCGGATAAGCAGGTAATTTCCGCCATGTTTTTTCAAGGCGTTTTCACCGGCCAGCTTGCTTTCGCCATAGGCATTAATCGGGCGCGGCGTATCGTTTTCCCGCCAGGGTTTGCTGCCGCTGCCGTCGAACACGTAATCGGTGGAGTAATGCACCAGCGGCAGGTTTCTTTTCTTACACCATGTGGCCAGTTCGCCGACCGCTTCGCCGTTGACGCGGAATGCGGCTTCCTTTCCCTCGTCCTCGGCTTCGTCCACCGCCGTATAGGCAGCGGCGTTGATGACGGTATAAATCGTCCGCCTGCCAATCCATGTTTCCAGTTTTCTGGTGAAATGCCTGTCAAGAAAATCAACTTCCCTGTGTCCGGCGGCGATCGCCTGTGCGCCAAGCAGCCGGGTAAGCGCGCGGCCAACCTGCCCGTCACGCCCGAGGATGAGGGTGTTACCTTGTATTGTCATCCTGAGCGAAGCGCAGCGGAGCCGAAGGATCTTTTACAGCGGGCATAAGATCCTTCGACGGCGGCCTTACGACCTTCGCTCAGGATGACAATAGGCTCTTCAGATATTGGCCGTAATCGTTATTGCCATATGCCGCTGCCAGCTTCTCGAACTGCGCCGCATCGATGAATTTCTTGCGTAGCGCGATCTCCTCGAGGCAGGCGATTTTCCAGCCCTGCCGTGCCTCGATGGTCTGCACGAATTGCGCCGCCGCCAGCAGCGATTCCGGCGTGCCGGTATCGAGCCAGGCCGTGCCGCGTCCGAGCACTTCCACCTTGAGTTTGCCCTTGGCGAGGTACGCTTTATTGACATCGGTGATTTCCAGTTCGCCGCGCGCTGAGGGCTTCAGCGATTTGGCAATAGTGGTGACGCGCTTGTCATAAAAATAAAGGCCGGTCACCGCGAACGGCGATTTCGGCTTTTTTGGCTTTTCCTCGATGGAAAGCGCCTTGCCGGATTTGTCGATTTCAACGACGCCGTAACGCTCCGGGTCGCGCACATGGTAAGCAAATATCAGCCCGCCATCCTTGAGCATTGCCGCATTTTCCACCGCGCGCGCCAGCTTGTCGCCGTAAAACAAATTATCGCCGAGGATGAGGCAAACCGGGCTGCCGTCAACAAATTTCTCGCCGATGATGAAGGCCTGCGCGATGCCTTTCGGCTGCGGCTGCTCGCGGTATTCAATCGCAAGGCCAAGCTGACTGCCGTCGCCGAGCAAGGTTCGCATCATCGGCAGGTCGCGCCGGCTCGAGATGATGAGAATCTCGCGGATGCCGGCCAGCATCACAATCGAGAGCGGGTAATAGAGCATCGGCTTGTCGTAGATCGGCAGCAACTGCTTGCTGACCGCCGACGTCATCGGCGAAAGCCGCGTGCCGTTGCCGCCTGCGAGGATTATTGCTTTCATATTTTCCTCTATTAAATCCTGCGAAGCGCGTTAACGATTGCGCAGGATTATGTTGCCTTTTACACCAATCCTGTGCAGCTGCCAGCGCGGCTCACAGGATTTGCGCCAGATACCACTCTACCGTCGTTTCCAGCCCTTTATCCAGCGTATAATTGCATTTGAAGCCAAGCTCGCGTTGCGCTTTGGCGTCATCAATCGCATAGCGCCGGTCATGGCCGGGGCGGTCGGCGACGAAGGTAATCTGCTCACTGTAGCTGCCTTTTCTTGGCCTTTTTTTATCGAGCAGCGCGCAGATGTTCTTCACCAGCAAAATATTCTCCGTTTCAGCATCGCCGCTGAAATCATACACCTCGCCGGGGTTGCCTTTTTCGAGCGCCAGCCAGATGCCGTTGCAATGGTCTTCCACATGAATCCAATCGCGCACGTTCTTGCCGTCGCCATAGACGGGCAGGGGCTTGCCCGCCAGCGCGCAGCGGATCATGTTCGGTATCAATTTTTCCGGATGTTGGCGCGGCCCATAGTTATTTGTGCAGTGCGTCACGATGGCGGGAAGCCCGTACGTTTCATGCCATGCCCGCGCCAGGTGGTCGCCCGCCGCCTTGGATGCCGAGTAGGGGGAGTTGGGGCGCAATGGCGAGGCCTCGCTGAACTTGCCGGTGCGCTTAAGCGAGCCATAGACCTCGTCGGTGGAAATCTGCATGAAGCGGAACTCCTTTTTGCCGTCCCAATATTCCCGCGTCGCCTCGAGTAGCTGGAACGTGCCGGTAACATTGGTCTCGATAAACGGCGATGGCCCGGCGATGGAATTATCGACATGCGACTCGGCGGCAAAATTGACGATGGCCTCGATGGCGTGTTCGCGCAATAATTTCAGCACCAATGCGCGGTCGGCGATGTCGCCCTGAATGAACGCGGCGCGCTTATCCACGTTTTCGCGGCGCCCGGCATAGGTCAGCTTGTCGAGGACAACGGCGTGATGCCCGCGCGCCGCCGCCTGCGCGACGAAGCAACTGCCGATAAACCCGGCGCCGCCGGTGACGAGGAAGTTTTTCATTGCAAATGGAAGCTCACCGGGATCAGGAATTCGAATGTGTCGCCTTTATAGCCGGCGGGCACGGACGGCACGGGGTTGGCGCGCTTGATCATGTCAATGGCGGCGTGGTCGAGCACTGCGTAGCCGGTTGAGTGTTCAAGGATATAATAACCGATATTGCCTTGGCGGTCGATGCGGATGCGCACTACCGTTTCGCCCTGCATTCCCTCGGCGCGCGCCGTTTCAGGGTACACCTTGAATTTCTGAATCCACAGCGAAATCGCCTGCTCGTAACTTAAGGCAGTGGCCTTGCCCGCCTGGTTGCCGCCTGCCGCCGTACCTTTGGCCGGAGCGCTCAGTTCGCGCACAAACTGGTGCGCCACCACCGGCATCACGGGGGCGGCGACGGCGGTTTTTTCGGCGCGGACATTGAACTTGCCGACGACCTTGGCGCGGCTGTGCGAAACTGGCGCGGATCTGTCTTTTGAAGTATTTTTCGTCGTCCTGCCACGCCCGACAGCATTTTTTTCCTTAGCAGGCGCCATATGCGAAATAGCGTTTTCAACTGCGTGGTTGTTATTGGCAGCGGACTGCGCCGCCTGCGGTTTACCCGGCGTCATGTCGCCGTTTCCGAGCTTGATGTCGAGCGCTCGCACCGGAATTTCAACCACCTGCATATGGGGCATCAGGTACCAGGCATAAAGGACGGTCAAATGCAACAGCGCGGCGGCGGCGATGGTGAAGACGAAATAGCGCCCGTCCAGCCAGTCGGATGGAACATTGCCGGTTGCGCCAAAGGCCGCCCATCGTGGTAAACATAAGGCGGCGAACGCCGCCCGCGCGGCGCGCAATCCTTTCTCTTTTGCGTTACTCCACATGCATCCGTTCCTTCGATTGCGTGACAATGGAAAGATTTTGGCCGCCCGCGCGCTTGATGGCGTCCATGACTTCGATGACGCGGTTGGCCGGCACGGCGGCGTCGGCCTTGATAGTAATTACTTTGCCCGAATTGGCTTTCAGGTCAGGAGCAAGGCGCTGCTGTATGTCTGCGATGGACAGGAGATCGTCGCCGATGATGACTTCGCCGTGACTGCCGAGCAGGATGAGAATGTGGCCTTCGTCCATGGGTTTGCCGCTCTGCGCCAATGGCGGGTTAATCGGAATGATTTCGAATTTATCAATAGTGCCGGCGACCATGAAGAACACCAGCAGAAACATCGACACGTCGATGAGCGGGACGAGAGTGATTTCAATGCGTTTGCGGTGTGGGCGCGGGAAGTCCATAATATCCTATCTCCTCTTCCTTTCAGGGGGAGGATGCATTCTGTTCCCATTTGCGTACAAACAGGCTCCGTCCGCCGGCCACATAGACGCGGTCCATGACGTTTACCAGTTGTTGCATGGAGACGCCGTCCGCCGTCAAAAGCATGATGTGCGCCGCTGGATTTTCACTGAACAGGCGCGACAGCGACGCGCTCAAATCCTCCGGGGTGACATTGCGCTCGCCCAGTATCATCCTGCCGTCGGGCTTAATGAACAGGCGCAGCGTGTCGTCCTTTTGCGCCACCCTGGTCGTCACTGACGGCAGCAGCAGCTCCAGGGACTCAATGCGCATGAACGACGTCGTCAGCATGAAGAAGATGATGAGGATAAACATCACGTCGATCATCGGCACCAACGGCAGGCTACGGATAGTGCGGCGTGTCGCGCGTTCAAAGTTCATAAGTCATCTTATCCGGTTACGGGCTGTGCAGTTTACATCCACAGCCGCTATAATGTTACGTATGGAAATTTAGCGGTGATGGGTTTGATTTGCAAGGCTTGTTCGATGAGACGGCACAGTAGTTTGCCTCTGGAGAGTGAGATTAATCTACTACGGTACAGCCCAGAAAATATGGTTTGATTGGCGGAGCGTTGTTGACGCTATGCGAACCTGTTCGAACACAAGATTGTCTATATTACAAATGCCTACCAAAACGCCCGATTATAAAAGGGCGGCATAGCTGACAGGTTTATGTAGCAGATTACTTTGCCTTTGCCACATCCGGTTTTAATAAACATTCACAATACCCGATAAGATTACGGGCTGCTTCATGCACCTCGTAATCGGTAGGGTGTTGGTTGCCTGCTTCTATAAAATAATTACCTTTCCTGATCAGCTTTCGATTGAAGTGCCTGAAAAGCGCGCTAAATTACGTGAAAAGTTCTATAAAGCAACTGAAAATGTTGTAATTAAAGTAAAAAGGCAGACTGTAGCGTACAAGTGCCGAGCTAAGCTCCTTGGTGGCTGGTCTTGGCCGTCGGTGTTTTCTGATAGAAATAATGCAGAATCGTCACAGAACCGTAATAATTCTCCTGTAGAATAGCATGTATGTATACGCAGGATCCAGATCGAGATGAGGCCGGTTGGTCGCCATGGAAATGGTTGGCCTCCGTTTTGTTGGCGGCAGGAGTTGCTGCCGGTTTGGTGCTCTGGTTTAAGGCACGGAGCGAATCGAAGACGAGCAACACGAAGCCGGATCGCGGCGAATCAACCATACCGGTGGCAGAGCATCTGGAACAGAAGATGGGTTGGAAGCGTTTGGGCGAATTGTCGAATGAAGGGTGCGATCGCTCTGAAGCGTCTTTGGCTGAACAGTTCCAGCGATTGCTTCTTCAAAGCCCTAATGCGGTGAGCCAAAGAGATGAAGCCTTATTGGCAAAGCGATCGGAGTCCGTTAAGCCGAAATTTAACTGCATGGACGATGTGCTCGATTTGGAGATCGGCCGCCGGATTTGTGCTGCTCTTGCGCGGGGCGAGGAACGTGGCCCGCTTCCCTCCGAAGTTGCCGTTTCGCTCATTCCGGATACTCCTGAGATTGCGTCAACTAAGTTAGCTCTGCTTAATGCTGCGGCGGAACCGGCAGAAATGTGGCGGGTGAAGCAGCAGATAGCCCGAGTTCGCGGCTATCTTGAAGAGGGCTGGAAACGCGGAATTCAGATTCAAGCGAGCGGTGAGGTATCGGGAACATCGGGACGCAGCCAGCCGATCGGTGATTTTTTGACATTTGCCGCCTTTTTGGATGAAGGGTATGTCGAGGGGCGTGAGGCGAAAACGAATTGTATTCCGCTATACACGGAGACTGAGGCCCACGTCGCACTTCGTTTAGATGCGCTCTTCCGCGACCGATTGTTCGAGCAAGCGTTTCCCGAAAAGGACTTCCCCGATCTTCATCATCGACTTAAGGGCGGCCCCGACGGCGTTCGCCTGGCCCCGTCACTTGAGCACGCCGGGCGTGGCGAAAATCAGATGCTGAAGGACGTGCTTGAGAAGATCAATGCGGAACGCGATATGGTTAAACGCGAGTTTACAGGCGTCGCCGAGAAGGCTGCCGTAGATCGGGAATATGAATTCTTCGCCGATTTCTTCCGCATCCTCGCGAATAAAATACCTGAGTCACCCCTGCTTAGGCAAGCCGAACCGAAGGAACCCAAGCCAGATGGTATGTCACAGGTGGCCCCGAAGCGTGAAGACCTGTCTCGGCTAATCGGCCTACCGGTCACACCAGAGGCTGTGTCGGTACCGGTCCAGAGCCTAGCGCAGGAGCATCGGGCCGAAGCGATGCCGTTTCTTCGGAACGCCTAATCGAACTTCAAGCAAACGTAGCGATGGTTCGGCACCTCGAAAGAGGTGTGCTCGGCTTTGCCAGCCCATTGCAGCGCGGGATCAAGATGTGGGTCGTAAGCGTAAGTTTTCCTGGCAGCGTCTTTATCCGTTTCCGGTGTGACCAGTCCCACCGGCGGGTTATTCAGCCGCTTCTTATCCTCATGCGTATATGCGCCGATTTGACGTTTTTTTCCTGTTGGTGCCATAAAACTTTCCGAGAAAAATATAATCAGTTATCCGGGCAATCTACATTTCTGTTCAGTGCTTTACAAGCAATCCTTGTTTCGCACCTTAAACCTACACGCACACCCCATCAACTAAAACGGGAGATGGCAGGCGCAATACTGCCCTACGCAAGCGTTTTGCATCGTCTCCGTACTACAAAGAGATTTTATTATCGATGTAAAATGCCTAGCTGACTTCGCTAAACTCACCCTGCGACATGGTGCTTCTATAACGCATTGAAATTATAGGCGTAAAAAAATCCCGTACTAGTTCCGCCATGTCAACAGCCCACAGAGAAAAAAGCCTCTCTTGAGGAAAAATCGGCGGTTTTTGAAAAGTGCTGGTCAACAGCTTGCTTCGCTGAACCGCCCGGACGCTGGGCTTTTGAAGCAGCTAATCCGGGCAGAGAAAGTTTTTAGTTAGACAAATTGGCGGTGTGGGTGGAGCTTAGTTCAAACTCTCTCAGCATGAATTGTCAATCGCTTAAGCTGTTTTTTGCGATTTTTGAGGACAAACAAAAACGAGAATCTTTGGGATGGTGATTCAACCAAATTATAGTTGATTTAAATATTCTACGGATATGTGTTCAGCTATGTCTAATTTTAGTTCATCCTGAACAAATCTACGAATAAATTTCATAGCATGGTCAATATGGAAGGCCGCATCATCCGGGCTTGGATTTGCATATTTGTGCTGAATATTATTCCGTTCCTCGTGTAATAATTCTAGGTTCGGCTTCTCAGGAATTGCCACTTTTAAATCGTTGGTAAGGATGTCATATGCACCCCATATAGAGATAGTCTCTTTAGAGTTATTCCCTTTGTGGATTGATTTTCCACCAGCCCTTACACGTTCTTTAAGCAATAATTCGATGGCTTGATCAACATGAAGCAAAGAGAACTTCATATCTAATGTCGTATTGCTCCTAAAATAGTGATGGAGTCCGTGATTCAAGACCTCGAACGCGGATCTAAGGAGCGGCGACAATTTGGCCGAGGTCTTCTTTTTGGCTTTCGCCATTTATGCCCCCAATTAAGAATTTCTTGGGAGTTTTGTTTCGACAAATGTTTCACCAGTATTTGTCAGAGTGTATTTATTACCACCCTTTTCTTCTTTGTTTTTAGAAGACATCATATAGCCACGTTTAATATTTTGGATGATCATCTGGCTTGTATTTGAATTTTCCATCTTTGCTTCATAGTAACAATTATTTATATCTGCTGCGGAAAATTCTTGCACTCCAGCATGTTTTTCAAGGTAGTACCCAAATGCTAAAGTAATATCTGTTTGTTTCTTGAGTTCGAATTGCTGAATAAACTCGCGGATAGATATTCCTTTACCCAGAGGTTTGGTAACACTTCCCCCTTTCTTGGATGCACCTTTCACTTCCCCGCCAGATTTGCCGGGTAATTCGATGGCAACACCAGATTGTGGGCTATAACGTTTGAGCATGTCGAGGACAAAAGCTTTGTCTCCTTCAACCTCAAATTCGTTTCCCCCATTGCTAATTTTGACCCGATAATTTTTTGTCACCATTATACTCCTCCTAAATCAGTGATTCTTTTTTCTACATTAGTTATTTGCTGCGGCGTAAGCTGACTTGCGGCCTTTTCTTGCAACCCTTTTGATCCAGGATTTTCTGGTAAAGAAAGGGTAAGCCAAAAATAAGCTTCCTCGAAATTCTGTGGTACCCCATTACCTTCGTAATAAAGAGCACCTAGCAGCATCTTAGCGGTAGTATTTTTATTGGCTGACTTGCTAAACCAAGCATAGGACTGTTCAAAATCTTGTGTGATTCCTTTTCCTTCATAATAAAGCAATCCAAGGCCAGATTGTGCATCGGCATCACCCTGTTCTGCCGCCATGCGATACCATTTCATTGCTTCTTTATAGTCTTGTTTAGTGCCGAGGCCATTGTCATAAGCAGAACCAAGACCATACTGGGCATCAACGTTTCCTTGTTCAGCAGCCTTGTGAAACCACTTCAATGATTGAGCATAATCTTGTTTTACCCCATTGCCAGCATAGTACATATCACCAAGAATCTGTTGTGATTTAGCATCTCCTGCTTCGGCTTTTTTTCTAATTTCCGTAAAATCCGGTATATGTGGAGCAGCACCTTTTGCTATCACATCTAATACTTTATAAGCCTTGGCGAAGGTTCTTTTGGTTTCCCAATATCGAGCTATTCTCGGTATGGTAACCAACACGATATAAGCGATAATGATGCCACCCGCGATTTCAAACATAATCTTTCTTTCTCAATTTCTCAAAACCTGTTGACCACGTTTTTTCCAGTGTTTCCGACACTCATAGAGAATAGAACGTAGCGGTTTCTTTTCTCAGTTTAAAGGGTATCCAGTCTTTCACAACCTCAAAGCGAATATCGTTACTCTTATCCACTAGGTGCGGAGAGGATTCGAACTCAAAAATACGGTTTTAGTCAACAGCTTTATTTGTTTCATAATCAATAAGATATGGAAATTATCCACGCCAACCTGTTGACTACG
>JAGWIM010000039.1 GCA_028873525.1 Pseudomonadota bacterium | reverse complement strand
TGGTGACACGTTGAAGCAACTCGCCCGTGATATTGATGCGCTCTATATATCTGACCAGACCGCTCCGAAGGGTTGGCAAAGCAGGGAGCAGCTTCGCAAAGACCTCAGACAACAGGTAAGGGAGCAAGCGCATGGTGCTGGCATCGCTGCGTTCAAAGACGTTCCTGCACCCGTGGAAGAATATGCGCTTAAACATTATGCAAAGGTAGCATGATGCAGCAACTTGCCATTGGCAAAACAATCATCCCCTATACCATTCGTCATAGCGACACAGCGCAGCGCAAGCGCATCATCGTTACCCCAAACCACGTGGAAGTAATAGCCCCTAAAAATACCAATACGCAGGATGTCGCTGCATTCATTCATAAAAAACGGCGCTGGGTTTATGATAAACAGGAAGAAATGCAGGAACGCCTGTTACGTTTTGAACAAAATGCCTATATGCACCTGCAATCAGGTGCCAAAATTCCCTTCAGAGGCCGCAATATGCGCTTACGCATTGTGCGTGCGAAGGCCGAGAAGATAGAAATATGCTACCAGAACGGTTTTAATGTCATTGTTCCAAAGCACATACCAGAAGCGCTTGTTGAGAGCAGTGTTGGATTGGAGCTTACATTCTGGCTCAAGGATCGCCTGAAAGAGGATGCCAGACAGATGGCAAAGCATTACTGCCAAGTGCTCGGATTAAAATACAGGGGTATTAAAATCACCGCGCCCGCAAAATTGTGGGGAAGCTGTACTAAACAGGGCATCATCACACTTAACTGGCATTTGATAGCCGCACCCAAGGCAGTGCTGGAATACGTTGTGCTTCATGAAGTGTGCCACCTGAAAAATCGAAATCACTCCAACGAGTTTTGGGCACTCATATCATCATTAATGCAGGATTATGCGGCTAGAAAAAAATGGCTGGAAACATCAAACCCATCCTATAGCCTATAAAAGTAGCATAATGCACCAGTGGATATTATAAATAACAGCATCCTGTCAACGATGCACCGGATTGTTGAGGTGCTCATGGGAGTACCACATGGTCAGGCGCGTGGGCGACAATTAAACCCATCCTCGATAATGTGTGCCAACAAGCTGCATAAGTTGTAGCAGTATGGATGACGCAATAAACAAATTGAAAGAAGCCGCACAGACTCGATCTGGCATAGCAAAGCATGAATCCGTTTTCTGGGAGAAGGTCGTAGACGCGTTGGACATTTATCTCAGGTCAAGAAATACATTCAATACCGCACGCCAGCAGCTAAAGCAGTATTACGATACCGTGAATGTTGTGGAGTATCACCTACTACAAACGCTAGGGACAGCGACTATGCGGCTCCTACGGCAGTACCGCTAAAAAATTGTACATGCACAGCAGCAGCACGATCGAGAACTTTTGCTATTTCACGATCGCCTAAGTCTAGCCCAGCCTCTTGATAGGAAGCGGCCAGCCTTGTTTGAAAAGCCTTGTTTCTTTGAGGTGCCGAGTAGCGAAAACGCCTCTCACTTTCCTCATCGGGGGCGCCGTGCAGGTCGGAGGCTAGTTGAATCGCCTGCGCGATAGTTGGAGGCATAGCGCCATAAGCTCCGACTTTGTCAGGGGTAATTCTTCTGTATTCTGCCTCCAATTTTTTAGCATAAGGCTGTTTCTGTTTAGGTTGTAATTTCAGTCTGGCTTCCAGATCCGGATCGTTATATCTTCCGGTAAGCGGTTTCAGTTCCTGCAATGCTGCATGGTCGCCGCGATAATTCCGAGCATTATAGAACCCATATTCGATACGTCAGCGAACTGATGGTGAGCAAATTATTCGCCCATAACCGCCTCTAACCGCGTTCTATTTGCAGGTTGTTTTGTGGGTACGATTTTAAATTAAAACAGTAATATACTGTTATATAAATATATTATTAGCTTTAATGGTCGGAGCGACAGGATTTGAACCTGCGACCCCCAGTCCCCCAGACTGGTGCGCTACCAGGCTGCGCTACGCTCCGACATTAATCCCCGCGAGGGCGGGAACCCAATAGCCCGCCGCCTGCGCGGGGGTTAGCAGGGAAGCGCGACCTTACTGAAGGATAACTGCCGGCGCAAGTCCTCTTTCAGGCGGGAAAGCCCCGCCGCATCGCGGGCTTCCGCCCGGGCGACCAGCGCCGCCTGCGTGTTCGAGGCGCGCAGCAGCCACCAGCCGTCTCTGGTGCTCACCCGCACGCCGTCGACATCATTAAACTCCGTCGCCGCCTGTTTCAGGCGACCGCGCACCTCGTCAATCACCTTGAACTTGCGCGCGTCGTCGCAGGCGAAGCGCAGCTCCGGCGTGCTGACGCGGGCCGGCAACGCCTTCCGCAATTCCGACAGCTTTTTCCCTGAGCGCGAAAGCAGCGCCAGCAGCCGCACCGCCGCATAAATTCCATCGTCATAACCATAATATTTATCGGCGAAGAACATATGGCCGCTCATCTCGCCGGCGAAGGCGGCGCCGGTTTCGGCCATCTTCGCCTTGATGTTGGAATGGCCGGTTTTCCACATCAAAGGCTTTCCGCCAAGCCGCGCGATTTCCTCGAACACGGCGCCGCTCGCCTTGACGTCGGCGATAATCATTGCCCCCGGCGTGTGTTTCAGCACATCTTCCGCATAAAGCATCAGCAGATGGTCGCCGGAAAGAATCATGCCTTCGTCATCGACCACGCCGAGGCGGTCGCCGTCGCCGTCGAAGGCAATGCCGGCATCCAGCGTTCCCCCCCTCACCGCGTGAATGAGCTGCGCGAGGTTTTCCGGCACGGACGGATCGGGATGGTGCGCCGGAAACGCGCCGTCGATGCGCTCGTTGAGCAGCATATGTGTTCCCGGCAGCCGCGCTGCCAATGCCGCCATGATTTCCCCGGCCGCACCGTTGCCGCCGTCCCACGCCACGTTCAGCCACGGCGCATCGCCATAGGCGGACGCCAGCGCATCCACATAGTCCTCTCGAACATCGCGCGTTGAAATCTTTCCCTTTTTTTCCTGAATCCCGAATCCCTCCAGAATTTTTTTCTTGAGCGCCTGAATATCCGCGCCGTAAAACGCCTTGCCGCCGAGGACGAATTTCAGGCCGTTGTCGGCGGGCGGGTTGTGCGAGCCGGTGATCATCATCGCTCCGGCGGTTTTTTGCATATGCGCGGCGAAATAAAGCATCGGCGTCGGGCCGATGCCTATATCCATGACATCCACGCCGGATTCGGTGACGCCGCGGCAGACCGCCTCGTGCAGTTCCGGTGAGCTGAGCCGCCCGTCGCGGCAGACGCAGATACATCCCCCCCCCTTGCCTGCCCCGTAAGCGGGGGGGGTATTTTCAGCCATCACCCCCGCTTGCGGGGAGGACGCAGGGAGGGGAATTCCCGCAGCGAAGGCGCGCGCGATAAGATACGCATCCTCGGCGCGCAGATTCTCTCCGAACGCGCCGCGAATATCATACTCCCGGAAAATAGCGGGATCGAAACGGTGCATCGCCATGTCAGGGAGCCGTTTTCACCGGAACGGGGGCCGCCGCGGCGCAGAAACTGGCGGCGCTCAAGCGGCGCTGCTCGGCCAGTTCGACGGTAATCTGCTTGGCCTTTCCGGAATCCATCCCGGCGAGAATGGGCGCCGCCTTCTTTTCCGACATTTTATCGATGACCAGCAGCAGAATCGGCATTTCCACCTCGTCAAAAATGCGCGCCGCATCCTTGGGTTTCATGTTTTCGTAAATCTCCACCAGGCTGTGTATTTTGGCGTCTTCCTTTTCGTTATATTGCGACAGCACCGCCGCCACTTCTTTTTTCATGGCGTTGATCTGGGCGATCTTATCGTCGATGCGTTTTTCCGTTACGTTCAGGGCTGCCTCTTTGATCTGGATGTTCTTCGCCCAGATATCCAGCTCTTCCTGGCGTTCGGCGAGGTTTTGCAGCAGTTCCACCTGCACCGGCGTAAAACGCTGGCTCACCGTTTCCGGCGGCGTCTCCGACACCGGATTTTTTTTATCCTTGTCGCTTTTGCCTTTGTCATTTTTTCCCGCATTGTCGGCTTTTTTATCGGCGGCAGGAGGCGGCGGCGCCGCGCCGCCGGATTGCTGGGCCTGCACCTGGGCAATCAGCAGGTTATTCGACAGGGCTTCCGTGCCGCGCACGACATCCACCGCCTTAACCGCCATGAGAAGCGCGGCGGTGGCGATCGTCGCCGGAATGAGGCGGATGCGTAACATATTCTTCCTTGTTCACATCCTGCGAGTGCTAGGGGCGCTGCACAGGATCTTGTTGATTATCGCACAAGATGCTGCGCGGTTGCTTCGCAATACGCAGAACTTACACCTCATCCCTTAATTCCGGCCTTGATCATGTCGAGCAGTTCCTGCTCCGCCCGCGAACGCGAATGAGGCTTTTCCTGGCGATCGCGCGGCGGACGACCGTCCTGCGCCTCGGAAGACACGGCCGGCTTGCGCCCGGCCATGCGCTCCAGCATTGTTTCGAGGGAGGTCGCCATCTTGTCGCGGGCGCTGGGCGGTTTGGGCGGCGCGGCAGCGGCTTTCTCGATGACGGGCGCCGGCTTTTCGGCAACCGCCGGCGCATCGGCCATGGCGCGGCTGCGGGCGCGGTTGATGGCGATGTCGGCTTCCATCTGGTTGGCCAGCTTGTTGCCCTTTTCAATCATGTACGACAAATCATCGAGCAGGTAATTGGCCTTGTCGATGCGGAACTGGATGTTCTCGCCGATTTTCTTGCTGGCGGTCTGCAGGGCGATGATGCTCTCCGAGGCGCGCTGCGTTGATTCGTCGAAATGCCCGAGCAATTGCGCCAGCTCGCTCTTGCTATCCTGCAGCACCTTGATGCGGCGGTTCAGCACCCAGCAATAGCAGATTGTCACCGCCAGCAACAGCACGATGAGAATATCCAGAAACAAACCCGCGACGGTCATGGCTGCGCCTCCCGCATTTTGCGCCGGATCGGCTCGCGCAGCGACACGGCGATATGATCGCCGACCTTGCCCATCGTGCCACTGGAAATATCGATGCCGCCGCAGCGCATTATCACATCATCGTCCGGCGCGCAATCGAGCAACACCGTGTTGCCTACCTTGAAACTCATCACGTCCTTCAGCGTCACCGTTTTTTCCTGAAGCACCGCCTCGACTTCAACGCTGGTGCTGCGCAGCTCCTTGCCGAGATGTTTTTCCCACACCGTATCCTGTCCGAAATTTTCGCCCATGAACATCTGCAGCAGCAGGTCGCGGATGGGTTCGAGCGTCGTATGCGGCAGCAGCACCTCGATGACGCCGCCGTGATTTTCCACCATGTCGACGCGGAAACGCACCAGGAGCGCCGGGTTGCCGGGGCGGGTGATGGTGGCGAAACGCGGGTTGCTCTCCAGGCGCTCAAAGTGGAACGTCGCGGGAGAGAGCGGCTCGAAGGCGCTGCCCATGTCGGCCAGCACGATATCGATCATGCGTTTGACGATGTCCTGTTCGATGGTGGTGTAGGGACGGCCTTCGACGCGCACCGGCCGGTTGGCCTTGCGCCCGCCAAGCAGTATATCCACCATCGAATAAATCTGCGAGCTGTCAACGGTGACCAGCCCGAAATTCTCCCATTCAACGGCGCGGAACACCACCAGCAATGCCGGCAACGGAATGGAATTGAGGTAATCGTCGAAGCGGATGGAAACCATGGAATCAAGGCTGACATCGACATTTTCCGACGTAAAATTGCGCAAGCTGGTCGAAAGCTGGCGCACCAGCCGGTCGAACACGACTTCGAGCATCGGCAGCTTTTCATATGCCGTCATCGATTTGTCGAGAATGGCGAAAATACCGTCGGTGCGCGCTTCCTTGCTTTCCTGCTTGCCGTCAAACCCCAGAAGCGTATCGATTTCATCCTGGTTGAGGACGCGCTCCCCCTCCGCCGGCTGGGCGGCGCCGGCGGCGGTTTTGTCCTTTGGTGTCTCCGCTTCAGCCATGTACAGTATCTCTCAATTCATAACCTGTTATAAAGTAATTTTAATCTACCGCCTCACCTACCGGAAAACAGCAAAAGCCATGCCATCCACGGCTACTGCACGATAATCTCATTGAATAACACGTCCTTGATTTTAACGGGGGCCAGGAGCGTGTTGACGCGCAGCAGCAATTCTTCACGCAGGCGCTGAATGCCCGCCGATCCGGCCATATCACTTGCCCGCAGCTCGCGCAGGTACGTGTTCAGCGCATCGCGCAGCCGCGGCAGGTTGGCCTCGACCAGCGGCACGTCCTCAGCCCTGCTCAGTTCCAACACGATCGTCGCCTTGAGAAAACTGGTCTGCCGCGTTCCCGAATTGAGGTTCACCAGGAACTCCGGCATGGTGTAATAGACGGGCTTTTCGATAAGCTTACCGTCGGCGCTGATTTCAGGGGGTTTTTCCTCGTTCTTGCCGAACAGCCCGGCGAAATAGGCTCCGGCCGCGCCGCCCACCAGCACCACCAGCGCCAGCACGCCAAGAATAATGATTTTTTTCTTCGACCCTTTTTTGGGCGCCGCACCCTCGCCTTGCGCCGCCGCGTCTTCCTTGGCTTCGGGTTCTTTTTCCCCGGCGTCTTTTTCCCCTTTTGCGCCATCGTCCATGGCGTCTTCTTCTTTTTCCTTGAGCTTTTCCTTGGCCATAAATATTTTCCTGCAAAACGGCGTTACGATACTGTTCCGAATTCCGCGAAGCTGATCCGGAGCGAGGCTTGTCAAAAGCCCCGGCGCCGCATATCTCCGGGCACGCGAGCGGCGGAAGCGCGGAAATGCACGCAAGCCCGGCCAGCGGTAGAGATTATGAACAGGCTCTACGACGGTTATAGAATTCCCGCGCAACTTATTCAAGCAGGAACAGGAATTACGTTGGCACGGTTTATGCTTACCTGTCAGGCATCGTTTCAACCGCCGTTTATCTCATCTGCCAGGAATGCCGTAAAACCCATGGATAACAGTATTTACGTTACTCTTTCCGGCCAGTTGACGCTCTTCCACGACATGGAGGCCACGGCCAACAATGTCGCCAACGCCGAAACCGCCGGCTACGACGCCGACCACATCCTGTTCAACAGCTATGTCACGCAGGACGTCAACCAGGGCAACCGCAATCCCATGGCGTTCGCCACCGAGGCATCCACCTACCGCGACATCACCAACGGGCCGATGAAAGTCACCGGACGCGACCTCGACGTCGCCATCCAGGGCGAGGGCTATTTTGAAGTTGAAACGCCGCTGGGCATCCGCTACACCCGCGCCGGAAATTTCCAGATCGGCGCCGACGGCACGCTGGTGTCAGCCGAAGGCTATCCCGTGCTCGACAATTCCGGCCAGCACATCCTGCTGCCCGACGATACGGACAAAATTGACATCGGCGCCGCCGGCAACCTCAAGGTCAACGGCGAGGACTTCGGCAGCCTCGGCATCGTGCGGTTCGACCACCCGCAGTTGCTGGAGCGCATGGGCAACCGGCTGTTCAAAAGCGACGCCCAGCCAAGTCCGGCGGACTCGGCCAACATATTGCAAGGCACGCTGGAAGGGTCCAACGTTCAACCGATACTGGAGATGACGCACATGGTCGACCTGTCGCACCAGGTCGCCAACACGGCGCAACTCATCTCGGTCGTTTACGATCTTGAAACCAAAACCGCCGACGCCTGGGCGCAGCAATTGTAGGAAATGCCTGATGAACAACGCCTGGGTGAAAAATGTGAGAAATATTTTTACTTGGACACTAAGCGCCGCGCGCCAGGCGCCGTTTAGAAAGGTTAAAGGTTAAGGAGCCAGTTTATGTCTACGCCGTCGCTCGATATCGCCGCCACCGGTATGCAGGCCATGCAGACGTATGTCGACGTCACGTCGCAGAACCTCGCCAACATCAACACCACCGCCTACAAATTGCAGGCGCCGCAGTTCGAGGATTTATTATATCAGGATTTCAGCGCGCCCGGCGCAAACTCCTCCAGCAACGGCACCGTCCAGCCCACCGGCATCCAGATGGGCACCGGCGTGCGGCTCGGCTCCATCTCGCGCAACGTCAGCCAGGGCACGCTGACGCAGACCTCCGGCCCGCTCGACATGGCCATCCAGGGGCGCGGCTATTTCCAGGTCACGATGCCCGACGGCTCGCTGGCCTACACCCGCGCCGGCAATTTCCAGATCGGTATCGACGGTTCCATCGTCACCGCCGACGGCTTTCAGGTAACGCCGACCATCACCATCCCGCAGGACGCCACCGGCATCAGCATCGATCAATCGGGCGAGGTCAGCGCCACCATCCCGCTGCAGGCGACGCCGCAGATTCTTGGTCAATTGCAGACCGTCAATTTCATCAACCCGGCCGGCCTGCAGGCCATCGGCAACAATTTGTACGAGGAAACGGCGGCCTCGGCCTCGCCCATCATCGGCACGCCCGGCATCGACGGCTTCGGCACCATCATCCAGGGCTTCCTGGAAAGCAGCAACGTCAACCCGGTCACCGAGCTGACCAATCTCATCAAGGCGCAGCGCGTCTATGAAATGAACAGCAAGGTCGTCACCACCACCGACCAGATGCTGCAGGCCCTCAACCAGAGCGTATGAGTATGAAAATAACCACCCTCATCATTACAGGAATAGTCGCGGCCATGCTGGCGCTTCCCGCCTACGCCGCCGCGCCCGTCGCCGCGTCCAGCCCGATGTTCCGGCTATCCTACGAGGATGCCGAACAGGCGGTAAGCCTGGCGTTGGCCGAAAAAGGCGCCGGCGCCAAGATTGCCGCCATCATGCAGGGACGGCAGCCCGGCCACCCGCTTTATTCTTACGGCAAGCCGGTGGCCGTCAGCGTGCGCGGCCTGCAATTCAACAAAAAAACGAAACAGTGGAGCGCCAGCCTGCTGTTCGTCGCGGACGGCGACGTGGTATCGGCGATGCCGATTTGCGGCCGCTACGATGAAATGATCGAAGTGCCGGTCTTAAAGCGCGAAGTGGTGCACGGCGACGTCATCGCCAACCAGGACGTTGAGCTGCGTGATTTCCCGGTCGGCCAGACGCGCACCGATACCGTCACCGATATTTCCGACGTCATCGGCAAGTCCCCGGTGCGCGGCGTTTCGCCGGGACGCCCGATACGCGAAAGCGAAATCGCCAACCCCGCCGTCATCAGGAAAAATGCCGTGGTGCAGATGCGCTACACGTCGCCGGGCATGGAAATCACCGCCACCGGCCAGGCGCTGAAGGAAGGCGCGAAGGGCGATGTCATCACGGTGAAAAACACTTCCAGCCGCCGTGTCGTCCGCGCCGTCGTCGCCGATGCCGGCACGGTGGATGTGCTGACGCCGGACATGACTACAGTGGAGGCCAGCCATGATTAGTGAAAAAGCGGTCAGCGGCCGGCGGCCGGCGGTCAGAAAAAAGATGGCCTTTACTGGCCGCTGGCCGCTGGCCGCTACCTTACTGATTTCCACCCTCCTCACCGCCGGCTGCTCCAGCATTCTCGACAAGCTCAACCACATCAACGAACCGCCGCCGCAGACGGCGATCATCGATCCGCAGCAGAAGCCGGATTACAAGCCGCTCAACTGGCCGCTGCCACAAAACCCGCCGCCGCAGAAGCAATACGCCAATTCGCTGTGGCAGCCCGGCGCGCGCGCCTTCTTCCGCGACGGCCGCGCCTCGCGCGTCGGCGACATCCTGAAGGTCAACATCAACATCAACGACAATCTTCAATTCAACAACCAGACCGAGGGCAAGCGCACCACCATCGACCAGGCCAACGCGCCGTCGCTGCTCGGCCTCGGCAGCAAGATTGTCCATTTCCTGCCGGAAACCCAGGCCAACCCGGCCAGCCTGCTGAACACCAACGGCACGCTCGACACCAAGGGCACCGGCACCATCCAGCGCCAGGACATCGTGGTCACGCACATCGCCGTCATGGTGACGCAGATGCTGCCCGACGGCAACATGGTCATCGACGGCTCGCAGGAAGTCACCATGAACCAGGACGTGCGCGTGGTATCGGTCAAGGGCGTCATCCGCCCGCAGGACATCAAGTCCGACAATACGATTGATTCCACCCAGATCGCCGAGGCGCGCATCGTCTACAGCGGCCGCGGCCAGCTCAACGACATGCAGAAACCGCGCTGGGGCGGCCAGATTATAGACGCCGTCTCGCCGTTCTGAACCTGATTTTCTTCCTCTCCCGTTTACGGGAGAGGGCAGGTTTTCCAGGCCGAGCGCTTACGAGGCTTAGAGCCTGCCCCGGCGAAGGCCGGGGAAAACCGGGTGAGGGCAAGCTCACTGGCTCACCCAACCAATCTCATCCATTATCCCCGCCCGTGGCCGCTTTTTTGCCGCCTGAATTTATAATCAATTGATTATAAATAATAAAATCAATAAGCGATTCAGCCAGAATTTAACACTCTGTCATAAAAACTTAACAAATATAAAGTATAATGGGGGAAACTGGCAACCCAAAGACTGCATTTATGCCTGATAAGACAACAGAACTAACCCTGTCCAATGAAATCAACCATGCCGACATACCGGCTGTGAGACTTGGCGAAGCATTAAGCAGCGCCATAAACGCTGCGTCCTATCTTGATGCACACGGGATATTTCCGGGCACTGAAGGTAGAAGATTTTCCAATGGGGCATTCAACTATGTCTTAGATGTGGATAACCCTAAATACGTTGCGATCACAACTAGTTCGGTACCCGGCATTCGGGTTCGCGAAGCGGAAATACTGACACGATTGCACGAGATTCTTGGTCCGAGTTGCCAGATCAGAACCGATGACAGCAAAGTTGAAAAAAGCTGGTTAAAAAAATTGATCGGCGGCGAACAAGGACAGGTAAAATATATTATCGACATGGATGATTTACGGAAAGCAATGGCTAAATCCAACCATCCCGACCTGAAGCAATCATATCAACCCCTTGTTGACGTTCTGGAAACGCACCGGCGCGCTACGCTCAATGCTGCCAATAATCCTGAAGCAAACTATAAAGGCCTTGTTGTAGCGGATGCGCTGACAAACGGAACAGCCAACGGTGCGTATTTCGACACGGCTGATCTCGCAAAACT
Source organism: Pseudomonadota bacterium (assembly GCA_028873525.1). GTDB lineage: Bacteria > Pseudomonadota > Alphaproteobacteria > Rickettsiales > SXRF01 > JABDCD01. The sequence goes on along the minus strand of JAGWIM010000039.1, from coordinate 6,234 downwards.
CAATCATTCCAATGTTCGATTCACGCTGCGCGAGACTATCGGGGTGACCAACCTCAGTCAGAGGGTTATCCAGGTCTTTAATAAAAATCCCTATATGGAGCAATTGGCACTCGATACCGTAAGGGATATGGGTTTCCGCCGCGTGGCCTTTGCCGGCAATGGCAGTAGCACCATCGCCCTTTCGGGTGTCAAAAACGATGCGGGTAAAATGCAGATGGTTCTGCTTACTCCTGCCGTGGAAGACCGGATTCCCAACCCATTATTACTTCCGGCAGTGGAAATAAAAACCGTGGGTGCCGACGGCCAGAAAATCCTTGTCCGTGTCATGCCGGAAGTCAATGTCAGGGATGTCACGGAGGCGCATGTTCTGGAAGTGAAGGCGCTTGTTGAAAAAAGCGGGTTGAAGCCGTTGATAGGCGGCGATGGCAGATTGGATGTGCGCTTGGATAATGTTGGGCTGTATGAATACACAGCGGCGGACGGCACAAAAAAATCAGTACCCATCATTCTTGATTGGGGGTCGGTTACCTACGAAGATGGCAAACCTCCCTCTCCCGAAACATTAGCCGCTTTACAGGAAAAATGGCGAAACATGCCGGAACTGGCGGAGTACCGCCAGATCGAAGAGCATATTAAAACACAACGCGTCGAAAACGTTGCGACTGCCGAGTCACTGCAGAAGGCAACGAAAATACTGACCGACAACGGCCATCGCAAAAGTTCGATCCCCGACATGATAGGGGGTCAAGGATTATACCCTGAAGAAGCGGGAGCAGTGCTGAAGCACGCCGCGGCGGCGCATGAGGCTAATCCTTCCAAGCCTTTTGGAGAGATAGCACGAGAAAAAACTGCAAAACTGGATCTCAGCAAAAATCCGGCAATGCCTCCTGATCCGAAACCGCCGGGTGGGGGACGTGAAGAAGCGCAACAAAGGCAGCGCGAAAATAACCCGACGGAATTTGACGAGAATGGTAATCCAATCAAATTCGTATCACCTTCCGATGAACCTCCCCATCTAAAAATGCCCCCCATCTCCACGGCAGCAACAATACCCGCACCTGCCGCTCAACCCGCACCTGCCGCTCAACCTCCGCAGCCGGATAAAGCGACCAACATACCATTTCGGGGGCAGGACAGCCGATTTCCATCGAAGAATCCACAGTCATCGCCGCCGCCCGAGGACGGCAAGCCAATAACGAGGCTGGACAGCCGATTCAACAACCAACAACCAAAATCTCCGCCGCAGACCCAGCATTACGTGGGTAGCCCGCCACCTCCTGGCCATGCTTATAATCCGGCCATGACGCCGTCGGACGCGGCACGCGCCTATCATGCCGGAGAAGATATAATCCAGATCATAAAGAAGCATCCCGGCATTATACATAATTCTTATATGCACTTTGGTATACCACTCATTTCTGTTAACGGTGCTATTAACGGTGCTGGATTACCATCGGATATTGCGGAAAAATTGCCTGAGTTTCTTAAGGCTCACGGCATTACCACAGTGGAGTTAACAGGATCGAAACACCAACCTGGGCAGTTTTACGAAGTAGAGGTGCCTGCCGATCAGTTTGAGCGAGCAAAGGCGTTGCTCGAGAATCTGATAGCTAAGGGCGATACCGGGCTTTCTCCGGAGCAATTAACAACTGCAAAAAACACTCCTCATCCAGATGTATCAAGGCCTGTGCGGCCAACCACTCCGGACGCGCTTCAAAACCCCCCCACTCAGGACCTCAGCCCAGCGCCGAAAAGCCGTATAAAAAAAAACAACCATCAGGACAGCCGATTCCCGTCGCCGGAGCCACAGTCATCGCCGCCGCCGAAGCCAAAACCACTCCAGTATGTCGGGCACGTCCGGCCAGATCCCAACTACCAAGCATTTACCGAAAAGCGCAACGTTGAAGCAGCCACCGAGTGGCTGCTGGCCATTACCAGAAGAGACTTTCCAGATCCTAATGAAGTAAGAAATGCGATAAACTATATTCAAGAAAATTTATCCCCGGCAGACGCACATCAGGCTATTGTCGCAACACTTAAAGAACGTTTGAGCGACGCTCGTACTCCTGAGAGTTTAATTCGGGAAGACTCTATTGATAAGGTTTTAGTGGATGGACACGAAAGAACAAAGCCCCATCCGAACACACCTGAAAACACCCGCGCCTCAAAATCTGCTACCCTGAATAGTCAATATAAATCAAGAGCCGCAGGCAACGCCGGTGCCGCAGGCGTTGATCTGGTGAACTTTGGACGGGCGGCATATAACGGCGATGGAGCGGGAATGCTGGCAGCCGGCGGCAGCCTGCTCACCAATGCGACTGCCATCGCCGACGATTTGCTGGCGGCGGCGGGAATAACCAACGGCAATGTATCGGGCGCGCTCAGTAAGATCGGCCTCGGCGCGACAGTAGTAACGACAGCCGTTCAAGTGGCTGCAGCCGGCGCTACAGGTGACCCTGACAGCAAGTCACATCAGGTAAATATCATAGCGGAAAACGAGTTAGGACTTATCGCCGGCATGGGGGCTGGCGTCCTGGCAGGCGGGAAAATAGGAGCAATGGTCGGCGCGCCCGGCGGCCTCGTGGGCAGCGCAGCCGGCGCTGCCGTGGGGACGGTTGCGGGAGCGGCGACTTCGGTTACCGTGGGCGTGGTGCACAAAGCGATTGACGATGCAATGTATGGCGCTGAGCGTCAGCGATTCGGCGTGGATCACGCGCAGCAATCTCACATGATCGCTCTGGCCAATGGCAAATTCAGAAAACTGCTTGCCGACCCCAGGACGGGAGAAGTGAATTTGAATGACCCCAATACGCTCAATAAACTCTCGATATTGTTGACCCGGGAAGAAAATATTCAGGAGCAAATCATAAGGGATAATGATTCCTTCTGGAATCGCAGTCTGATTCCAAAATTCAGAGCGACCATGGATCGAGTTTCACGGATAAATGACGCCCGGTCGGATTTACAAATTGTACGATCGGCGCAACAAGAGGTAAGGACGCGTTTTAATGAAATAAATGCCTACAAACAAATCTCGGCCCGACTGGATAAAAACGGCGACGGCCTGGACATCAAGGATCTCGACCGTGACGGTGACGGCAAGCTCACCGCTAAAGACAAGGAAGCAATCATCAAGCAGGTAGGCGATGAGAAACTGGGAAAAGCGTTCATGGAGAACTTGCGCAAGCAGGGTATCACTTTCGACAACCAATCTCTGGATACGGTTGCCGCGCCGATTCAACCCACACAGGGGAAAATCCCGGCACCGCGTACGCCCGGATAAATCCCCCGTCACTCCCCCAATTTCACGGTATTAAACCGGCATTAAAATGGCATTTATTCGCCATTTAATCCGGATTGTTTGCCATTTTCGGGGTATTTTTTCGCCATTATCAGGTATTTATTCAGGCCGTTTTCAGGCCGTTTCAGCCGCCGAACCTGAAGCCGTGCCGGCTCTCCGAGAGCGTCACGGGCGACGTGTCGTTGCCGCGCCCGTCGGCAATGCCGCCGGTGCCGAGCCGCAAGAATCCGCGGTCGAGCAGGCTTACCATCCGCGCATCGCGGCTTCGCGCCGTGCTGCCGCCCATGATGACGGCGACGACATTGCGGCCATCCTTGTGCGCCGAGGTGACCAGATTATAACCGGAAGCGCGGATATAGCCGGTCTTCACGCCGTCCACCATATCGGGATAGCGCTCCATCACATGGTTATGCCCGGGATAGGTCACGCCATCGTAACTGAAGCTTTTGAGACTGAAAAAAGTATAATAATCAGGGAAATCCCGCCTGAGCGCGATAGCCAGCCGGGCCATGTCCAGAGCCGTCGTATGCTGGCGGTTGTCGGGCAGGCCGTTGGGATTGCGGAAGACGGTGTGCTCCATGCCAAGCTCGCGTGCTTTCTTCGTCATCTGCAACGCGAAATTCCAGGTCGTGCCACCCAGCGCCTCGGCCAAAACCACCGCCGAATCATTGGCCGAACGCACGACGATGCTTTCAATCGCCTTCTTCACCGGCAGGCGTTCACCCCGCTCCAGCCCGATATTGGTCTGCGGCTGCGACGCCGCCTTGGCCGACACGTAAATACGCTGATCCATCCGTAACTTATCGTGCTTAATGGCATCGAAAGTCAGATACAGCGTCATCATCTTGGTCAGCGATGCCGGATAGCGAATGCCGCGGGCGTTTTTTTCATACAGGATGTGGCCGTCATCGGCGTCCACCACCAGCGCCGAATACGGCACCGACACCTGCGCGTGGCGGCGATGATGGCGGTGATGACGGTAATGCGTGGCGGCAAGGGTATCCACCGGGAAACCCGCCGGAATCACCAGGATGGCCGCCGCCAGCCCTAACAAGACATTGTGCCGTAATTGCATCGCCAGCGAATTCTCCTACCAGCCGTAGTATTTCATTTACATAATGGGTCAAGATACTGTGTATGGCCGTATAAGTAAACCGTAAATTTTATTTTGTCGCTCCGGAAGCCTGTTTATTCAACTTCATTACCTTTCATTAACAAGGAAATGTGCCGCTTTGAGACGGTTTTTCATCCGCAATAAACGTTGACATTCACCCCATGGATGACTATACCATGCAATAGTTAATGTTGCATTGCAATAAACGGTGCATGAGGTGAACCCATATGGAGATTGTTATGACCCAGACGCAAACTACCCAGGCTAAAAAGCCCTCAGCCGCGCAGCCCGCCGCTAAAATGGCTTCCGCCGTTGCCAACAAGGCCGCCAGGCAGACTTACGCCGCGGTGGAATCCACCCGCAGCTCCGCCGAGAACGTCGTTAAAATCGGCGGCAAGGCGGTCAAGGAATTTATCAGCACCAGCGCCGGGGAAGCCCAGAAAGCGCAGGAAAAGGCCTTTGCCATGGGGCGTGAAGGCGCCGAAACCTTTGCCAAGTCGGCCGACGCCGTGACCAAGGCGCTCTATGAAACCATCGGCCTGTCGCGCGACGGCATTGAAACCTGCATCGAATGCGGCAACATGACTGCCGAGCTGGCCAAGGATTTAAGCAGCGAGGCACTCGATTACGCCAACCGCACGTTCTCGGAACAGCTTGAACTGTCCAAGGGATTTTTCTCCTGCCGCACGCTGGGAGATATGTTCGAACTGCAGAACCGCGTCGTTAAGAACAACATCGACAGCTTCTTCAGCCAATCGACAAAATTATCCGAGCGCCTGTTCGACTATACCACCGAAGCGCTGGAACCAATCAACGAGCGCGTCGCCCAGGCCACCGAACAATTCAGCAAGGCGCTGGCGGCTTAAATCAGGTTGTGCGGGCGGGCGGGGGGCAGTCCATCGGTCCCCGTTTGTGACGCCGGGGGTTTGCGCGCCGCGCCCATGGCGCGGGATTAAATCGGCAATGCCCTGGCTTGGTAACGGGCTGTCTGGTTCACGCCGTCTCATCAATCTTTTCCGGCGCATCCGGTGCTTTAGCCACCGCGACCATGGCCGGCATCAACAACCGGTCGTGCAGCACATAGCCGGCCTGCACCACCTGCACCACCGTGCCCGGCGCAACGTCGCCACGCTCGACCTGCACCACCGCCTGATGGAGGTTATGGTCAAATTTCTGGCCTTCCGGGTCGACGCGCTTGATGCCGTATTTCCCGAACACCGATAAAATTTCGCGCTGGGTGAGATCAAGCCCTTCGGCCATGGTTTTGAGCAAGCCGTCCCCGCCGCGCGCGTCGGCCGGGATATTTCCCAGGGCGCGCTTCAGATTCTCGACGACGCCCGCCATGTCCCGCGCGAAAGAAGCGACGGCGTAGCGCGCCGTCTCCTCCTGGTCGCGCTGCGAGCGTTTGCGGACGTTCTCGGTTTCGGCGACGGCGCGCAACCATTGGTCGCGCAGCCTGGATGCTTCTTCCTCCAGTTGCAGTATCCGCTCCCGGGTCTGGCTTTCCTCCGATGCCTCGGCCGACACGGCAGCGTTTTCCTTTGCCGGTTCGGCGGCGGCGTCTTTTTCCTGTGTCTTGGGCGATGTCATGTACGTTTCCTCCAGCGGTTGTCCCTAATGTGGGCATGGAATCGTATTTTTCAATAGATTTTTATTGCAAACCGGCATGGCAATCACTAGTTGACATCATCGGAGAATTTGTCAGACCTTAACGAATGGAGAGTGACGCGTGATAAAAACATCATTGGGTGCCAAGCGGCAATGCCCTTCCTGCGAGGCGCGGTTTTATGATTTAGGGAAGAATCCGGCGGCGTGCCCC
>JAGWIM010000123.1 GCA_028873525.1 Pseudomonadota bacterium | reverse complement strand
AGCAACGTCGGCACCTACGGCATCAACGCCCTGCTCGGCACGCTCTCCGGCGGCGGCAACTACACGATCAGCGTCTCGCCGACCCCCGGCGTCCTGACCATCAGCCCGGCCACCAATAGCCTGATCAGTTTTCCGTCCAACGAAATTGTCAATCAATCGCTGCAAAATAATAACTTTTTACCAACGTCGCTTTTCTCCTATGCGGGGCATACGATCGCCGGCAGCGTGACGGTGACGGCTTACAACTTTACCATCCAGAATACTAATTTGAGCCTGCTTGCAGCGGGTGGCGGAACGGTGCAAGCCACGACGCCGCAGCAGCTCAATAATCTTGCCCCAGCCGCCGGCGGCGATATTGCCAGCCAGTTTGCAATGCTTGCACCGGCAGCGGGCAGCGGAGTGCTGAAAGATTGCGCCGACGGTTTCCTGGCCGATGCGCTGAATAACTGCACTAATACCAATCAGTAACGACGCGGAGGCGGGCTGGCATCATCTGGGCGTAACCGGAGTACACATCACCACCAGTTTTCGTTCACATGTTCCCTGAAATACGGTGGAAAAAATGCTTTTGACACCGGGAGCACCGGCGTTTCCCTATCGAATAAATCCTGTCCGGTTTCAATACATTTCGCAATGCGCGCGCCGTCCTTGAATGCGTCCTTGTTTAATTCCTGGTGAGCCATCGCCTCGATTTTGTTTTTTATGCCGTCCGAATCGCGGAAATAACTTAAATGCCAGCCGCCATGATTGATGAATCCCAGAGAATTTCGTTGATGGCGCAGGGCCTGCGCGCCGCCGGAGAGCATGGTTTCAACCGTCGTCAGGATAGTGCCCTTCCAGAAGATGATTTGGGGATTCACCGGGTTGCTGACGATGATATTGCGGACAAAACGCAGGTTATAATAAAATAGAAACTGTCCGAATGAAACCGGTGCGGCGCGGCCGGCGTTGTTCTGCACCCCCCATTCCAGCGCTTCGCGTGAAGGAATTTCATCCACATCGCTGATCATGACCAGTGCGTCCTTGGAAAAATCCCGGCACGCCTCACCGATGGATTCCCTCTGCTGGTGCTCTATCTGCCAGGATGCCGCCGTTTCATCATATTCGGTTGGTTTGACGCTGAAATCCAGCCCCTCAACACTGCCTTTCATTTTGTGAATAATCAACTTGTCGCGGTAGGGATCGAACCGCGCATCCAGAAGATTATCGCTGTAATAGGGCTTGGGCGTTCCGCTGTGGATGTAATCGGCCTCGACCAGGATAAATTTATCCACCAGTGGCGACAGCACCTTGAGCCGGAACAGCAGCATTTCCGTTTCGTCAAACCAGGTGAAGGCGTCGATCAGCATACAGCCACTTGTAATGTATCCGGTGCCGTCAGCCAATCTTTATAACCGCCCGGTATGGACAAATGATTCCGCATCGGTCTATAAAAAAGAATGAATAAATCAGCGGTAACGAGCAAAGTCCCCGAAGTCACGCTGGCCTTCTGGGTGATCAAGATACTGGCGACCACCGTCGGCGAAACCGGCGGCGACGCCGTCACCATGACCATGCGCCTGGGCTACGCCGTCGGCAGCTTCATTTTCCTCGCTTTTTTCTTCGTCACCGTGACAGCACAGGTGAGAGCGAAATCCTACCGCCCGTTTCTTTACTGGGCCGACATCGTCGCCACCACCACCGCCGGCACGACCATGGCCGATTTCGCCGACCGCTCGCTCGGCATCGGCTATGCCGGCGGTTCGCTGATATTGTTCGCGCTGTTGATGGCATCGCTGGCAGTGTGGAAGCTTGCGGTCGGCAACGTATCGGTGAACAACATCACCACCGCCAAGGCGGAAATCTTTTATTGGGTAACGATTCTCTTTTCCAACACGCTCGGCACGGCGCTCGGCGATTGGCTGGCCGATACCGGCGGCTTCGGTTATGAAGGAGGCGCGCTGGTTTTTTCCGGCGCGCTGGCGTTGATTGCCGTTGCCTACTATCACACCAAACTCTCCCATACCTTGCTGTTCTGGATGGCGTTCATCCTCACCCGCCCGCTCGGCGCAACGATGGGCGACATACTGACCAAGCCTCTATCATACGGCGGGCTGCATTTGAGCCGTATTGATTCCTCGCTGGCCATTCTCGCGGTCATGGTTGCCTGTATCCTGCTCATGCCGCAGCGGGCAGGGGGACATCCCAGCCATTCCGCTAAAGAATAAGGGTTGCAAAACGCCGGAATTTGGCTAACCCTGCGGCTCCGGCGTGACCCCTTCGTCTAACGGTCAGGACACGACCCTCTCAAGGTCGCAATACGGGTTCGATTCCCGTAGGGGTCGCCATTCTCCATATTTGCATAATGAAATTCAGCGATACTGCTGATTGTATAAATTCTGAATTTTTCTCCAAGAGCGCCGACATTCTCATAGAATTGTCAAGTTACTGATCTATAATCAGTCCGCAGGTTCGAATCTCCTAGGGGGTACATATGGCAGTGAGATGGGAAGAAGTCAGTGAATTCATAAAAAATGACAAACGTACGCCGGATAAAATATTTATCGATCTGTGTGATCGGCAACGTCAACTTGCCGTCGAAAAAGGCGATCCTGTGCCACCTGATGAAGTGGTAGAGGAAGGTGTCCGTAATCTTATTAGATATTGCGAGATGCTTATGGGAATTGGAAAGAAGCGTCGTTGATATGGCTAATGCGAATCAGATAATTACGATAATTACCAAATCCAGCGGTCAAATTACTGCGGCGATAGCAAATTCCAGCAATCAAATTGTGGCAGCAATAGCAAACTCAAATCCATTTTGGCAGCAGGTTCTTGCTGGAAGTATTGGTGCCTTTGCGGGTGCTGGAGCCGCTTTTTTATTCAACTGGAGGAACGAACTCAGAAAAATAAGGCACGAGCAGAATACGGCGATAAATGAAACGATTCATTTGTTCAGCTTAAATATAATGATGCTTTTAAATTTTAAGCAGCAGTTTTTAGAAAAGTTTTCTAATGAACTTAATATTATTGCAGGGCATGCAGGCAATTACCATTCTAAGCTGCCAGGAGAGATTCTAGAAAAACTAGCTCAGCAATGGGAAACCAAACATAAACCCATGATACTAAAATGTATGAAAGAATATGAAAATGACAGGGATTATGCACGATTGAATAGCTTAATGATAAAATGGGAACTGGTAAAATATGCAAAAGTCGATCTTAAGCAAATATACTTTGTCACTGAGGGCATGCCAGATATCCTACAATTTGCTCTGTATGCAACCCAGCAAATAGAATTATTTTCTGATTTACTGAAGCAGCGTAATGAATTCTGGAAGGAAAAAATTTCGATTTTATCAGGCGACCAACTATGGGAACCAACCCCTGATTTTATGTGCTGTTTGTACGAGTTTATATGCATGCGGCAGAACTTACGCGTTTACTTGGATCAAGCAGTAGTGATGATGCGTGCAACAAATATTTGTTTGGCAA
>JAGWIM010000038.1 GCA_028873525.1 Pseudomonadota bacterium | reverse complement strand
CGCCACCACGTCGCGGCCTTTGAGCATTTCAATCAGCGTGCGCGCCACGGTTTTGAGCACTTCGTCGCCGAGCAGGTGCCCGAAGCGGTCGTTGAATTGCTTGAAATGGTCGATGTCGACCATCAGCAGGCAGAGATCGGTATGGTTCCGGCGCGCGGTTTCCGCCTGTTGCTCGAATATTTTTTCGAACGTCTTGCGGTTATAGGCGCCGGTTAAGAAATCGCGCTGGCCCTCGATGGTGATCTGCTGGATACTTTTCCTGAGGTGGGTTATTTCCTGCCGCGACTCCTCCAGTTTCTTGCCGATTTTATCGCCGCTTTTTTTCAGTGTCGCCGTGGCCGAAATTAATTCGCGGACGATGTCCCTGATGCCGGCGCCCTCGAATTTCTGGCTGATCGTCTCCATGTATTGGTCGACGTCCTTGTGGTAGCTCTGCGTCTCGCTGGAAAAATCGACGATGATTTTCAACACCTCCTGCAGCACCTTCTGCGCGTTCACCGCCGCATCGTCGATCGTCCTCTGGTCGCGATCGGCGGCGATGTGTTTACTGTGAAGGTAGGAAGTGGTGTGTTTGCTGAAGGGTAATTTGTTGGCGATGGCGGCATCAATCTCGCGCACCAGATCCTGGTTGGCGCCCAGGGCGTAATGAAACCAGATGGTGTAATTCTCCGGGCCGGGCGCGACGCCGTGGCTCCGCATCAGATCCATGGCGCGCAGGCCGGCCCGGGCGTCGCTGTCGTTATCGTTGGTCATGAGGTTAGAATACGCCATCCTGGTTAATAAAGGATTGCACGAGGCTAGCCGGATTTTACCATATCGATTTTCCCGCGCCGGGCAGTCCCATGGATTTCCAGATGCGGCTTATTTTATCGATAATAGCCTGTTCCATATGTATTTTTCTGCCCCATTCGCGGGCGGTTTCCGGCGGCCATTTATTCGTGGCATCCAGGCCGGCCTTGCCGCCCAGTCCCGAAACGGGAGAGGCGAAATCAAGATAATCAATCGGCGTGTGTTCGATAATGACGGTGTCGCGCGCCGGATCCATGCGGGTTGCCATGGCCCAGAGGACATGTTTCCAGTCGCGGATATTGATGTCGTCATCGACGATGATTACCCATTTTGTATAAACGAACTGGCGTAAAAACGACCAGATGCCCATCATGACGCGCCGGGCGTGCCCGGGATAGGCTTTTTTGATGGACACCACCGCCACGCGGTAGGAGCAGCCTTCCGGCGGCAGGTAAAAATCGACGATCTCCGGGAATTGCTGTTGCAGCAGCGGGATGAATATTTCGTTGAGCGCTTCGCCCAGCACCGAAGGCTCATCCGGCGGGCGGCCGGTATAGGTGGTAAGATAAACCGGGTTTTTGCGCATGGTAATAGCGCTGATGGTGAAGACCGGGAATTTCTCCACGGCATTATAATAGCCGGTATGGTCGCCATAAGGGCCTTCATCGCGAGTGTCGGTCAGGCTGACATGGCCTTCGAGCACGATCTCGGCCTGCGCCGGCACTTGCAGGGGGATGGTCTTGCAATCCACCAGTTCGGTTTTCGCGCCGCGCAGCAGCCCGGCGAACTGGTATTCGCTCATCGTGTCCGGCACCGGCGTCACTGCGCCGAGGATGGTGGCCGGATCAGCGCCGATGACGGCCGCCACCGGCATCGGCTCGGCGTGCGTTTCTTTCCAGCGCGCATGATGCTGCGCCCCGCCACGGTGTGCCAGCCAGCGCATCAGGGTTTGGTTTTTGCCGATGACCTGCATACGGTAGATGCCGAGGTTGACATTCTCTCCCTGCCCCCTGGTGACGACGAGCGGCCAGGTGATGAGCGGCGCCGGTTCATCGGGCCAGCAGGTCTGGACGGGTAGCATGGATAAATCGATGTCATCGCCGGTGAGCACGATGTCCTGGCACGGCGCTTTCGACACCGTTTTCGGCTTCATCGCCATCGCGGTTTTCAAGATCGGCAGCATGTCCCACGCTTCCTTCCAGCCGCCGGGCGGATCCGGCTGCCTGAGAAACGCCAGCGTCTTGCCAATCTCGCGCAACTCCTCCGGCTTCCTGCCCAGCGCGAAGGCGACGCGCTCGACGGTGCCGAAAAGGTTGATGAGAACCGGCATCGAATGACCGGCAACATTTTCAAGCAACACCGCCGGACCTTTTTCGGCAACCAGCCGCGTGCCGATTTCCGTCATTTCCAGATACGGCGACACCGGCTCGCGCACGCGCGCCAGCCGGCCGGTTTTTTCGAGGGCATCAATGAAATCGCGGAGGGAGTGGTAGGGCATATTTTCCTGTCATTCCCGCGAAGGCGGGGATCTAAAGCAACAGAAAATCCCTATCATATTGCACCAGACCCCGCAATGCGCCCTTCGGGCTTATGCGGGGTTGCGCCGGTACAACTCATACATCGCCACGGCAGCGGCGTTGGAAACGTTGAGGCTTTCCATTTTATCCGATATGGGCAATTTCACCAGGAAATCGCAATGTTCAGTGGTGAGGCGGCGCAGGCCGGCGCCCTCCGCGCCCAGCACCAGCGCAGTTTTATTATCCAGTTTGGCTTCATGAATGGCTTTTCTGGCCGCGCCGTCCAGCCCGGCGATCCAATAGCCGGATTTTTTGAGGGTTTCGATGGCCTGCACGAGGTTCGTCACGGCAATCAGCGGCACCACCTCCAGCGCGCCGCTGGCGGCCTTGGCCATGACGCCCGATTCCTGCGGCGCATTGCGGTCTGTCACGATGACTGCGCCGACATCAAACGCCGCCGCCGAGCGCAAAATGGCGCCGACATTATGCGGATCGGTAACCTGATCGAGCAGCAGGACGGGCCTGAATCCACCCCCTCCCCGCCTCTCCCCCGTCACGGGGGAGGAAAAAGAGGAAAGCCATTCCTGAAGCGATGGCTGTTCCATGGCCGAGCACTCCACCGCGATGCCCTGGTGCACAGCCCCCGGCGGCAGCAGGGATTCCAGCCGCTGCCCCTCTATCACGGCAAGATTTTTAAGGCCGGAGAGCGATTTCCCCAACTCCGCCTGCGCGTTTTTCGTCACCAGCACGCGCTTGATTTTACGCATGGGATTAGCCAGCGCCGCGAGCGCGGCATGTTTGCCGAAGAGATAGATCTGCCCCTGTTTCATCTTGCCGCCTCACGCTTATAAATGGCGTAGGTACAGCGCCAGTTCGCATTCCTCGCGGCGCATAACTCCACCTTTTTTTGCAGGCGGTACTGCCGCAAGATGCCCACCAGGCGCGCATCATGGGTAAACCAGGCGGTAAAATCGAATGATTCCTTCACGGGCTGTTCCTTATTCCATTTGCGCTCAACCACGATCAGTCCGGGACGCTTTTGTTCCAGCGTATCGGAAATATTCTCCAGCATCCAGCGCTCGATCCATTCCTTCCCCGGCTGCACAACCAATGTCGGCTGCCCGGTAGACGGAAAGCGTTTCATCACGCCGGCCAGCATGAAATGAAAATTATAAATCTCTTCTTCCCATTGCGGACGGGCGGCGACGTAGAATTCCGGCGGGGCGAAAAACAGGCTGAAGAGATACCAGTTGTCGGCGTGATACGGTTCGATAACCTGCATCAGGTCGTTATAACGCTGCCGGTAATTATCCTGCCGGCTATCGTCCAGCGGCGTTATCGGCAATGCCGCCCACCCCATCAGCGCGATGGCCAGCAGATTGGAAACGGGCTTAAGCAGGATAAGCGCAACGACCGCCAGCATTCCAAACGCAAAGAAAGGGAAGGGAATGTATTTCCAGTCCTTGAACTGCGTCAAGGCCTCGGTATAGGAAGCAGCCGCCACCCATATGAGATAACGGACATCGGATGCGTAGCGGGCGGCGGGCGGCAGACGAAACAGGCCGAATGCCCACGCCACGGCCATGCCGGCGGCGGCCAGGCCGGCAAACCACACCGCGATCGAAAGCTTGCTCTCCCCCAGGTATCCGCTGGCGGTAAAGATACGAAAACCGATCTTCAACCAGCCGAAATAATGCGGGGCGAAAATACCGACGCTTGCAGCGTAACAAAGCGCCACCAGGACAATCGCCGCCTCCGCGCCCTGGAAAATGCCGCGCGCCGATCCGCCGTGCCGGAATTTATAAAGCAGCATCGCAAACCAGATAATAAAAAAAAATGGCTTGAGGCACAGGCCCAGCCCGGCCAGCAGCCCTATGGCGATGCAGAACGGCGCGGCAGCCTTCCGACAGGACACGGAAGGCAGGTTCAGCAGCACGTAAGGCAGCAGCAGCACTACCAGCAGATGCTCCCGCTGGGCAAAGATAAAAAAACTATCCGCCCATAAAAGAAGCACGGCAATCGCCAGCAGGAACGATCGGCTTTCTTTCGCCCGCCATAACACCGAAGATTGGAGTATCATGCCGCAAAGCGGAAGGATTGCGGCGATAAGCGCCATGGTAGCTATTCTGAGCGTCGTCACCGGCGGCCAGGCAAAATGGCGCGCCAGTTCTACCGGAATGGCATAAAGCCAGTAGATCAACGGGGGGTTCGACTCGATAATATCTTTATAAAGGACGGCGCCACCCATCATTTGCCCCGTTCCCCACACCAGCCAGCCGATGTCGGTGCCGGGAAGCGTACAGGTCTGTATCCAGAGGCATATAAGAAAAGTGACCGCGATCAGGACTGTCGAATAGTCTTTCGCGGCTCTCTTTTCCAGGCGCACAAGAGAGCCTCAGCTTCCGGTCGGCGCCAAGAGCGGCGGGTTGTCGTTGCTGGCGGCGGCCTCGCGCGCGAGCATGTCTTTCTCGCGGTCGGCGGCAACCTTGCGCAACCTGGCCACGGCGGCGCCGGTGCCGGCCGGAATCAGGCGGCCGACGATGACGTTCTCCTTAAGCCCCGTCAGGTGGTCGACCTTGCCGGAGACGGCGGCTTCGGTCAACACCCGCGTCGTCTCCTGGAAGGAGGCGGCGGAGATGAAGCTGTGCGTCTGCAGCGACGCCTTGGTGATGCCCTGCAGCACCGGCGAGGCGGTGGCCAGCTTGTATTTCTCGGCGGTCGCCTTGGCATTGACCAGATCGAATTCCTCGCGGTCGACCTGCTCGCCGGCCAGGAACGTCGTCTCGCCCGGATTATCGATTTCGACCTTCTGCAACATCTGCCGCACGATAACCTCGATGTGCTTGTCGTTGATGGTCACGCCCTGCAGGCGGTACACCTGCTGCACTTCGCTGACCATGTAGCGCGCCAGCGCCTCGACACCCATGACTTTCAGGATGTCGTGCGGCACCGGGTTGCCATCCATCAACAGATCGCCCTTCTGCACATAGTCGCCTTCCTGCACGGTGATGTGCTTGCCTTTGGGGATCAGGTATTCGACACCTTCGCTGCTCGCCGCATCCTTGGGGCGGATGACGACGCGGCGCTTGTTCTTATAGTCCTTGCCGAACTCGACGACGCCTTCAATCTCGCTGATGATGGCGTGATCCTTGGGCTTCCTCGCCTCGAACAATTCCGCCACGCGCGGCAGGCCGCCCGTGATGTCGTGCGTCTTGGTGGATTCGCGCGGGATGCGCGCCAGCACGTCGCCGGCATGCACGTCATGCCCGTCCTGCACGTTGAGGATGGCGCCGACGGGAAGGAAATACCGCGCCTCCAGGCCGTTGGCCAGCGTGATGATTTCGCCCTTCTTGTCACGCAGCGCGATGCGCGGCTTCAAATCGGCGCCGCGCGTCTGCTGTCTCCAGTCGGTGACGGTTTTGTTGGAAATGCCGGTCGATTCGTCCAGCACCTCGCGCAGGGAAACGCCTTCGACCATATCGCGGTAATGGGCAACGCCGTTCTTCTCGGTGATGATGGGCAGCGTGTACGGATCCCACTCGGCGAGCTTCTGGCCTTTCTTGACATGCGCGTTTTCCTTGGCAAGCAGCCGCGCGCCATATGGCACCTTGTAGCGGGCGCGCTCGCGCTTGTTCTCGTCGCGCAGCACGATTTCGCAGGTGCGGCTCATCACGACGATGCGGTCTTTCGAATCGGTGACGATATTCTTGTTGGAGAGCGTAAAAGTGGAATCGTGCGACGATTCGACGCTCGACGTTTCCGCGCCGCGCTGCGCCGCCCCGCCGATGTGGAACGTGCGCATGGTCAGCTGCGTGCCGGGTTCGCCGATGGATTGCGCCGCGATGACGCCGACCGCCTCGCCGATATTGACCTCGGTGCCGCGCGCCAAGTCGCGCCCGTAACAATGGGCGCAGACGCCGGTTTTCGCTTCGCAGGTCAGCACCGAGCGCACCATGACGGCCTCGATGCCGGCTTCGTCGACGCGGCTGACGATGATTTCATCGATCATCTGGCCGGCGGCGGCGATGACTTCACCCTTCACCGGGTGATGCACGTCGCGCGCGCTGACGCGCCCGATAATCTGGTCAGCCAGCGGCACGATGATGTCGCCGCCCTCGATGACGGCTTTCATGACGATGCCGCGCTGCGTGCCGCAATCTTCTTCAAAAATGATGCAATCCTGCGCCACGTCCACCAGGCGGCGCGTCAGGTAGCCGGAGTTGGCGGTTTTGAGCGCCGTGTCCGCCAGGCCTTTGCGCGCGCCGTGCGACGAGTTGAAATATTCGAGCACCGACAGGCCTTCCTTGAAGTTCGAGATAATCGGCGTCTCGATGATTTCGCCGGAGGGCTTGGCCATCAGGCCGCGCATACCGGCCAACTGCTTTATCTGCGCCGCCGAACCGCGCGCGCCGGAGTTGGCCATCATGTAAATCGAATTGATGGCCTTGGCCTTGATCTTGCCGTTCTTGTCCTTGCCGACGGAGGAAATCTGCTTCATCATATCGTCGGCGACGAGTTCGGAGCATTTCGACCAGGCGTCGATGACCTTGTTGTATTTCTCGCCGAGAGTAATCAGGCCGTCGGCATATTGCTGCTCGAACTGCTTGACCTCGCCGAAGGTATTTGCCAGATGCTTACCCTTGCTCTCCGGCACAATCATGTCGTCCTTACCGAAGGAAATGCCGGCGCGGGCGGCGTGCGTGAAGCCCAGCCCCATCAGGCGATCGGCGAAAATGACCGTCTCTTTCTGGCCGCAATGGCGGTAGACTTCGTAAATCAGGTTGGAAATTTCCTTCTTGGTCATCAATTTGTTCACCACCGAGAAAGGCAGCTTGACGTGCTTGGGCAGGATTTCCGAAATCAGCATGCGCCCCGGCGTCGTCTGCACCAGTTGGCGCTGTAATTCGCCGTTTTCATCCATGGCGTGGAAGCGGCATTTGATCCTGCTGTGCAGCGTCACCTGCTTGGAATCCAGCGCGTGCTGCATTTCCGAGGTGTCGGTGAAAATCATGCCTTCGCCCGGCTCACTGTCGGATTCGAGCGAGATATAATAAAGCCCGAGCACGATGTCCTGCGACGGCACGATAATCGGCTTGCCGTTAGCGGGCGAGAGGATGTTGTTGGTTGACATCATCAGCACGCGCGCTTCGAGCTGCGCCTCGATGGAAAGCGGCACGTGGACGGCCATCTGGTCGCCGTCGAAGTCGGCGTTGAACGCCGTGCAGACGAGTGGATGCAACTGTATCGCCTTGCCTTCAATGAGGATCGGCTCGAAGGCCTGGATGCCGAGGCGATGCAGCGTCGGCGCGCGGTTGAGCAGCACCGGATGTTCGCGGATGACTTCCTCCAGGATGTCCCACACTTCGGGACGCTCACTCTCCACCATGCGTTTGGCGGCCTTGATGGTGGTGGCGATGCCGTAAATCTCGAGCTTGGCGTAGATGAACGGCTTGAACAGTTCGAGCGCCATTTTCTTGGGCAAACCGCATTGATGCAGTTTCAACTCCGGACCGACGACGATGACCGAACGGCCGGAATAATCCACGCGCTTGCCGAGCAAATTCTGGCGGAAGCGACCTTGCTTGCCTTTCAGCATGTCGGACAACGATTTGAGCGGGCGCTTGTTAGCGCCGGTGATGACGCGGCCGCGGCGGCCGTTATCGAACAGCGCATCGACCGCTTCCTGCAACATGCGCTTTTCGTTCCTCACGATGATGTCGGGCGCGCGCAGCTCCAGCAGGCGCTTTAAGCGGTTGTTGCGGTTGATGACGCGGCGGTACAAATCATTGAGATCAGACGTGGCGAACCGGCCGCCGTCCAGCGGCACCAGCGGGCGCAGCTCGGGCGGGATGACCGGCACGACGTCGAGCACCATCCATTCCGGCTTGTTTTCGGATTCCAGGAACGCTTCGACGAGTTTCAGCTTTTTCACCAGCTTTTTGCGGCGGGCTTCCGACGTGGTTTCGGCCAGCTCGGCGCGCGATTCGTCCTTCTGCTTCTGCAAATTAACCGCCGACAGCATGGTCTTGATGGCCTCGGCGCCGATTTGCGCGGTGAAGGTGCCGTCGCCGTATTTTTCCTGCGCTTCGTAATACTGTTCTTCCGACAGCAGTTCGCCGATGGAAAACGGCGTCAGCCCCGGCTCAACGACGCAATAGCTTTCGAAATAGAGAATCTTCTCCATGTCCTTCAGCGTCATGTCGAGCAATATGCCGATGCGGCTCGGCAGCGATTTCAGGAACCAGATATGGGCGACCGGCGAGGCCAGCTCGATATGCCCCATGCGCTCGCGGCGCACCTTGGAGGTGGTGACTTCGACGCCGCATTTCTCGCAGACGATGCCGCGGTATTTCATGCGCTTGTACTTGCCGCAGAGGCATTCGTAATCCTTGATCGGGCCGAAAATGCGCGCGCAGAACAGACCGTCGCGCTCGGGCTTGAAGGTGCGGTAGTTGATGGTTTCCGGTTTTTTGACCTCGCCGAACGACCAGCTATGGATTTTCTCCGCACTCGCGATCGAAATCTTGATTTCGTCAAACTGCTTGGTCGCCGCCACCGGCTGACCAAAAAAACTCATCACTTCTTGCATTGCCATAGTCTTGTCACCCTCTATTTTGTCATTCCCGCGAAGGCGGGAATCCATGTCTCAATATTCGTGGATAAGTATGACTTTCTATCTTCCACCGATACCTCGATTTTTAAACGCTTCCAATTCACCTGTTGCAACTTGGATAATGACTGTTCTCATGTTATTCAAGCCTGAAAGAGGAAGTGTTTTATCTTCCATTTTTGCCAGAGGTAAAGATAGCGGTAGCAATTCTTCCTGCATTGCACTAACTAAAATTCTTTCTTTATCATTACTATGATCGTAATATAGGACCATTTTACTATTGCCATCGGGCATCTCTTGCCAACCTGTACTCGATTCATTTAATTTTTCTGTTCCCAAAAGAATTCTGCGTGCCACTTCACGGTCTGCCTGTGAATACAGCTCATCTTGTATAGATCCCATCTTACGCCTCTTTCTCAATCAACTCGACATTCAAGCTCAGGCTCCGCAATTCTTTCACCATCACGTGGAAGCTCTCCGGGATGCCCGACTCGAAGCTGTTGTCGCCGCGGACGATGGATTCGTAAATCTTGCTGCGGCCGGCCACGTCGTCGGATTTTACCGTGAGCATTTCCTGCAGCGTGTATGCCGCGCCGTAGGCCTGCAACGCCCAGCATTCCATTTCGCCGAAGCGCTGGCCGCCGAACTGCGATTTTCCGCCGAGCGGCTGCTGGGTGACCAAGCTGTACGGCCCGATCGAGCGCGCGTGGATTTTGTCGTCCACCAAGTGATGGAGCTTCAGGATATAAATATAGCCCACCGTCACCTTGCGGTCGAACGGCTCGCCGCTGCGCCCGTCATACAGATACACCTGCCCGGAGGTATCCTGCCCGGCTTTCTTCAGCCAGTGGACGATGTCCTCCTCTTTGGCGCCGTCGAACACCGGCGTGGCGAACGGCACGCCTTTTTGCAGATTGCCGGCCAGTTCCAGCGTTTCCTCATCGGACATATGGCTGATTTCCTTTTTGGCGTCCTTGTCCTCATAGGTTTCGCCCAGGAAGTCACGCAGTTTTTTCACGCTGCCGGACTTGGCATTTTGCTCCTGCACGTCTTCGAGCATGGCACGCACCTGCTTGCCGATGCCGGCGGACGCCCAGCCGAGATGGGTTTCCAGAATCTGCCCGACATTCATGCGGCTCGGCACGCCGAGCGGATTGAGGACGATGTCGACCGGGCGGCCATCCTCGAGATACGGCATATCCTCGACCGGAACGATCTTCGACACGACGCCCTTGTTGCCGTGGCGGCCGGCCATTTTGTCGCCGGGCTGCAGCTTGCGCTTCACCGCGACGAAGACCTTGACCATCTTAAGCACGCCGGGCATCAAATCGTCGCCGGCCTGCACCTTGCCGACTTTTTCCTCGAACTTGTGGTTGATGCGGCTGACGGCGGCATCGAGCTGCTTTTTGATCTGCTCGATTTCGCGCATCGCCTTGTTGTCGCTGATGGAAAACTGCCACCACTGGCCCTTGCTGTAATGATCCAGCGCCTGCTCGGTGAGCTGCGTGCCGGACTTGAAGCCCTTGGGCCCCGATCCTGGCTTGCGGCCTATCAGCAATTCGCGCAGGCGGCCATAGACGAAGCGCTCGATGATGACGCGCTCGTCGTCACGGTCTTTAGCGAGGCGCTCGATTTCCGCTTTCTCAATGGACAGCGCACGCTCGTCCTTCTCGATGCCACGGCGCGAGAAAATGCGCACGCCGACGATGGTGCCCGACACGCCCGGCGGCAGACGCAGGGAGGAATCGCGCACGTCGGAGGCCTTTTCGCCGAAAATGGCGCGCAGCAGCTTTTCTTCCGGCGTCATCGGGGATTCCGATTTCGGCGTGACCTTGCCGACCAGGATATCGCCCGGCTTGACTTCCGCGCCGATATGCACGACGCCGATTTCATCGAGATTGCGCAAGGCTTCCTCGCCGACATTGGGGATGTCGCGGGTGATTTCCTCGGCGCCGAGCTTGGTGTCGCGCGCCATCACCTCGAATTCCTCGATGTGGATGGAGGTGAACACGTCTTCCGACACGATGCGCTCGGAAATGAGAATCGAGTCCTCGAAATTGTAGCCGTTCCACGGCATGAAAGCGACCAGCACGTTGCGCCCCAGCGCCAACTCGCCGAGATCGGTCGAAGGCCCATCGGCCAGGATGTCGCCCTTCTGCACCTTGTCGCCGACTTTAATCAGCGGGCGCTGGTTGAGGCAGGTGGATTGGTTGGAACGGGTGAATTTGACGAGGTTATAGATGTCCACGCCCGGGCTGCCGTCGGCCGTGGCTTCGGTGCAGCGGACGACGATGCGCGTGGCGTCCACCTGGTCAACCACGCCGGCGCGGCGCGCCACCGTGGTCACGCCCGAGTCCTTGGCCACCACCTCTTCCATGCCGGTGCCGACCAGCGGCGCTTCCGAGCGGAGGAGCGGCACCGCCTGGCGCTGCATGTTGGATCCCATCAGCGCGCGGTTGGCGTCGTCATTCTCGAGGAACGGAATCAGCGCCGCGGCGACGGAGACCAGTTGCTTGGGCGCGACGTCGATGTAATCGATCTGGTCAAACGCGGCCAGCACGAAATCGCCGTTGCGGCGGCAGGAAATCAACTCATCGGTAAACTTGCCTTTTTCGTCGATCTTGGAATTCGCCTGCGCGATGGTGTATTTGCCTTCTTCGATAGCCGAAAGATAAACCACTTCGTCAGTGACGCGCTGGTTCACTATCTTGCGATAGGGACTTTCGATGAATCCGTACTTGTTGACGCGGGCGTAGGTCGCCATTGAGTTGATGAGGCCGATATTCGGGCCTTCGGGCGTCTCGATCGGGCAGATGCGGCCGTAATGCGTCGGGTGCACGTCGCGCACTTCGAAACCGGCGCGCTCGCGCGTCAGGCCGCCCGGTCCCAGCGCCGACAGGCGGCGCTTGTGGGTAATTTCGGCCAGCGGGTTGGTCTGGTCCATGAACTGCGATAGCTGCGACGAGCCGAAAAACTCGCGGATGGCGGCGGCCACCGGCTTGGCGTTCACCAAATCATGCGGCATGACGGTGTCGATATCAACCGAACTCATGCGTTCGACAATCGAGCGCTCCATGCGCAGCAGACCGATACGGAACTGGTTTTCCATCAGCTCGCCGACCGAGCGCACGCGGCGGTTGCCGAGATGGTCGATGTCGTCGATGACGCCGACGCCGTCTTTGAGGCCGACCAGTATCTTGATGGTTTCGATGATGTCTTCCCTGGTCAGAATGCCGACGTCTTCGGCGGCGTTGACATTGAGGCGCGCATTCATCTTGACGCGGCCAACGGCGGAAAGATCGTAGCGCTCCGGCTCGAAGAAGAGCGAGAGGAACAGCGCCTCGGCAGCTTCCGGCGTGGTCGGCTCGCCGGGGCGCATGACGCGGTAGATGTCGATCAGCGCCTCTTCCTTGGTGGTGTTTTTATCCGCCAGCAGCGTGTTGCGGATATACGGGCCGACATTGACATGGTCGATGTCGAGCATGGCGACTTCGCGCACACCGGCCTCATCGAGCTTGGCGATGGCGACAACGGTGATTTCCTCGCCGGCTTCGACATAAATTTCGCCGGTCTGCGGATTGACGACATCGCCCGCGATATACTTGCCGGCGAACTGTTCGTCAGTAACCTGATACTCCTTGAGGCCATCCTCGGCCAGCTTCCTGGCGAGACGGACATTGAGTTTCTTTCCGGCCTCGGCAACGGTCTTGCCGGTTCTGGCATCGACCAGATCATGCGCCAGCTTAATTCCTTTCCACTGTTCAGGAATAAACCTGGCGCTCCAGCCGTTCTTCTGTTTTTTGTACACGGTCTTGCCGTAGAAAGCGGAAAGAACCGCCTCGTTATCCATGCCCAGCGCGCGCAGGAGCGTCGTCACCGGAATCTTGCGGCGGCGGTCAATGCGGGCGCCGACCAAGTCCTTCGCGTCGAACTCGAAGTCCAGCCACGAGCCGCGGTAAGGAATGACGCGCGCCGAATAGAGGAATTTGCCGGAGGAATGGGTTTTTCCATGGTCGTGATCGAAGAAAACGCCGGGACTGCGGTGCATCTGCGAGACGATGACGCGCTCGACGCCGTTGATGATGAAGGTGCCGTTGTCGGTCATCAGCGGGATGTCGCCCATGTAGACATCCTGCTCCTTGATGTCCTTTATTTCGCGCGCGCCGGTGTCCTCGTCGACAATCCAGACGATGAGGCGCAGCGTGACGCGCAAGGGCGCCGAAAAATTGATGCCGCGCGAACGGCATTCATCGACATCGTATTTGGGGGCGTCGAAATTGAACTTGACGAATTCCAGCGTCGCCGTCTCGGCAAAGTCTTTAATCGGGAAGACCGACTTGAATACCGCATGCAGCCCGGTCACCGTGCGCTCTTCCGCCGGGATGTTGATCTGCAGAAAATGATCGTAGGAATTTTTTTGCACCTCGATGAGGTTCGGCATCACGGTTGCAGTCTCGATGCGGCCGAAATTCTTGCGGATGCGCTTCTTGGCGGTGAAAGAGAGACGGGATGCTTGAGCCATGGGAACCTTCGGTTCAGCGGCCAGTGGTCGGCGACCAGCGGCCAGTTAGAAATAAAAATGACGAGTGGCCGGCAGCCAGAAGTCAGTATTACTGACCGCTGGCCGCTGGCCGCTGCACACTAGAATAAACTACTTAATCTCAACGGTCGCGCCGGCGGCGATAAGCTGGGCTTTGAACTTGTCGGCATCGGCCTTGCTGACGCCTTCCTTGACGGGCTTCGGCGCGCCTTCGACCAGCGCCTTGGCTTCGGTAAGACCGAGGCCGGTGATGGCGCGGACTTCCTTAATCACGCCGATTTTCTTGTCGGCGGGAGCGGACGCCAGAACGACGGTAAACTCGGTCTGAGCTTCGGCCGGAGCGGCAGCGGCAGCCGGACCGGCGGCGGCAGCCACCGGCGCGGCGGCGGACACGCCCCATTTTTCCTCGAGCAGTTTGGACAAATCAGCCGCTTCCATCACGGACAGCGCCGAGAGATCATCAACGATTTTAGCAAGATTCGCAGACATTGTTACTTCTCCTTAGGTTATTTAAATCCTGCGAGGTGCGGAGCACCTGCGCAGGATCTGGTTGCAATTTCACTCGATCCCGTGCCCGCGCCGGCGCGCGCCACAGGATTAACTCTCCTTCTTCGCCTTCGCGGCAATCACCCGCGCCACCTGGCCGCCGGGAGCCTGCAGCACACATGCAATGCGCGTAGCAGGAGTTTTCAGCATGCCGACGATTTTGGCACGCAGTTCATTGAGCGACGGCAGTTTCGAGAGCGCCTCAATCGCCTTTACATCCAGCTTCTGCGCGCCATATGCGCCGCCGACGATGACCAGCTTCTCGTGCGCCTTGGCGAAATCGACGATGCCCCTGGCCACCGACACCGGATCAGCCGAAGTGGCAATCGCGGATGGCCCTTTGAACAAATCGGCAATCTGTTCAAACGGCGTATCCTTGGCGGCAATTCTGGCCAGGCGGTTCTTGGACACCTTGAACTCGGCGCCCACTTCGCGCAGCTTGCCGCGCAGTTGCGACATTTGCGCCACCGTCAGGCCGTTATTATGCACGACCAGCGCGATCTGCGCTTTTTTCAATGTCGCATTGACGCTTTCAATCGAGGCTTGTTTTTCGGTTCTGTTCATACTGCCCTCACGCCGCCACCTCCGCCAGATCCAGTTTAATGCCCAACCCCATCGTCGAAGACAGGCCGATTTTCTTGATATAATTGCCTTTGACGCTCTGCGGCCTGGCTTTGGCCACCGCATCGATAAAGGCCTTGATGTTCTGTACAAGCTGCTCCTCGGAGAAGCTGGCCTTGCCGACGCCGGCATGAACGATGGCGGCTTTATCGAGCCGGAATTCCACCTGCCCGGCCTTGGCCGCTTTCACCGCCGCCTCGACATTGGGCGTCACCGTGCCCAGCTTAGGGTTGGGCATCAGGCCTTTGGGGCCGAGCACCTTGCCGAGCTTGCCGACCACCGCCATCATATCGGGCGTGGCGATGCAGCGATCGAAATCGGTAAGGCCTGCGTTGATTTTTTCAGCCAGGTCTTCAGCGCCGACATAATCAGCCCCGGCTTTTTCCGCCGCCGCCGCCTTGTCGCCGCGCGCGAACACCGCCACCTTGATACTCTTGCCGGTGCCGTTGGGCATGGTCACCATGCCGCGCACCGACTGGTCGGACTGCGCCGGGTCGACGCCCAGATTCATGACAATATCGATCGTTTCATCGAACCTGGAGCCGGCGGTTGCCTTGACCAGCTTTATCGCCTCAGCCAACGGATAGCGTTTTGCCGTATCCACTTTGGATAACAGGGCTTTACGCCTTTTAGCGATTCTCGGCATATTACGCAGCCTCCTCAATCACTTCCAGCCCCATCGACTGCGCCGAGCCTTTGATCATGGCGGCGGCGGCCTCGATGGTATGGGCGTTCATGTCCTGCATCTTTTCCCTGGCGATCTCGCGGATCTGCGCCATCGTGATCTTGCCGCAGGTATCGCCCTTGCCGGGCGTTTGCGAGCCGGATTGAATCCTGGCGAATTTCTTCAAGTAATAGGACACTGGCGACTTGCGCGTGACAAACGTGAAGGTGCGATCCTGATAGGCGGTGATAACGACCGGAATCGGCGCGCCCGGTTCCATCTTCTGCGTCGCGGCATTGAACGCCTTGCAGAATTCCATGATATTAAGGCCGCGCTGGCCGAGCGCCGGACCCACGGGCGGCGAAGGATTCGCCTTACCGGCGGGAATTTCCAGCTTGATGGTGCCGATTGCTTTTTTAGCCATATCTAAACTTTCCGGTTTGGTCGTACGCCGCACTGGCCTTGGTTTCCAAGGCCGCACTGGCTCCCAAAATCCCCCGTATTCCTTAAGGGGAGGCGGATTTATAGAGGGTGTCCCAGCTTAATGCAAGCAGAAAATACAGAAAAACGGGGGAAGGAACCGTGGAACTGCAGAACCGCGGAATTTCAAGGTTTTTCCACGGTTCCATAGTTTCCCTTATGTTTTCTCCACCTGCGAATATTCCAGGTCCACCGGCGTGGCGCGGCCGAAGATGGACACCGACACCTTGACGCGCGATTTTTCCTCATCGACGTTTTCGACGATGCCGACAAAGGATTCAAACGGCCCGTCAACGATTTTGACGTTCTCCCCCACCTCGAAGACGACGCTGGATTTCGGGTGGTCGATGCCCTCGCGCACCTGCGTGAAGATGGCGTCGGCCTCTTTCTCGGTAATCGGCACCGGACGTCCTTTGCCGCCGTGACCGAGGAAGCCCGTGACCTTAGGCGTGTTTTTGATCATATGCCAGGTGGCGTCGGTCAGTTCCATCTTGACCAGCACGTAGCCGGGGAAAAATTTGCGCTCGGACTGTATCTTTTTACCGCGGCGGACTTCCGTCACTTCCTCGACCGGCACAACGACATCCTCGATCAGCGGCGCAATGCCATTCTGCACCGCCTGCTCCTTGATGCCTGCCGCAACTTTTTTCTCGAAGCCCGAATAGGCGTGAACAATATACCAGCGAAAAGCCATTAATAATACTCCCTATATTCCAATAATTGCCCGCACACCAACGCCAATCACCCAATCGACGAATACGAAAAATACCGCAACCACCGCCGCCAGGCCAATCACCATCAGCGTCGAAGCGGTCGTTTCCTTGCGCGACGGCCAGGTGACTTTGTCCATTTCCTGGCGGACTTCGCGGATAAATTTAGCGGGATTTAGAGCGGCCATCGGTTCCTCGATTCCAAGAGGTTCAAATAAGGGGGAAGGTCAATGCTTATAGAGCAAGAAAACAGGAATTCAAGTGATATTTGTCGCGCCAGTCCGCCTTCGCCCTTTGGGCTTCGGCGTGACATCCGCTTCGCACGCCCCGGCGCTAGTCGCGCCGTAGCTAGATTTTGGCTTCGCCAAAATCAGCGAAGGCGGATGGCAGGGGCGACAGGATTCGAACCTGCGACCTGCGGTTTTGGAGACCGCCGCTCTACCAACTGAGCTACACCCCTATAGTGGGAGGCGGTTATACAATATAGGGTAAGGGCTGCAATCTATTTATGCATCCAGGAAAATCAGAAGCGGTCTGATTTTGCATAAATTATCTTCCTGGTGTTTTCTGTTTAATTAAATAATCCGAAAAACGCTTCGTTGCATGTTCCTCAAGCGCTTGCATAATACTTTCGCCTACAGCCTCAGAAACTCCTAATGATAATAAATCCGTTTTAATTCTATCTATGCCTTTGTCTGATGAAGGATAGTTTTTATAAGAATAATTCATCCCATTTAATACCCATCTTAGTGTCGAACCATTCTCTATTATCGGACGTAATCCTTTGTCTGTATTTTCAGAACTAACTCTCTCCGATTGGGAATAGAATTGCTGGCGAGCGTGCTCAATATTAGCAATTACACGCTGCACAACAGTTCCCACAAGAGCAGCCTGTTCCATAGTAATATCTTCTTCAAGTAAACTTTTCATAACCTCTGTTTGAGATTGAAAAGCTAACCTTTGTGCAGGTGTAAAAGCCATTATCGACTCCCTACTCCACCACCTTTGCGACGACGCCGGCGCCGACGGTTCTGCCGCCTTCGCGGATGGCGAAGCGCAGGCCTTCATCCATGGCGATGGGGCTGATCAGCGTCACTTCCATGGCGACGTTGTCGCCCGGCATCACCATCTCGACG